>DATBNQ010000105.1:0-17169 GCA_036554185.1 Gemmatimonadaceae bacterium
AATCCCCCAATACCCGCACTCATGAGTGTGGACCGGCTGCCAAGTACGATCGGAACATCGACGCCGCCAGCGACTGCAATAAGCAGGAATCGGCCACGCACGATTCGCTCGACGTGCAGTTCGCTTCCAGCTTCCATGCGATGGGCCGACCATTCTCTCACTCTCTCGGCATTCACCGCGCAGGAGGCGTCGGCGCCCCCAATTGCAATCGTCGCATCACACTCAAACCGCAATATCCCCCCCGCGACGGCCCACTCGATCATCGCCGCATTCGGATCGTTACCCAGCAAGCGGTTGAGAGCGAGTCCCGAATCGCGGTCCGCAAGTCCCGATACCGGCACCCCGGAATCGCGAAACCCGAAACGACCGAGATCCTGGATAGTCGCGAATGGCGGTGCGGCGACGACGGTGATCATGCGACCACCGGGACAAAACGCACTGTGTCTCCCGCATGAATCAATGCGGGTGGATTGCGATCAGCATCGAACATCTCCGACGTCGTCGAGCCGATGAGGTGCCAACCACCGGGAGTTTCAAGCGGATAAACCGCCGTCTGTGCCGCGGCGATCGCTACCGACCCCGCCGGAACCCGCACGCGTGGGACAGCTCGCCGAGGAAGCACCAGCGATGGATCGAGATCGCCGAGGTACGTGAATCCCGGCACGAAGCCCGACATGTATGCGCGATAAGTACGCGATGAATGGCGCGCAATGACCTCCGCGACCGTCAATCCGGTGCGTTCCGCGACATCGGTCAGATCCGGCCCGTCGTACCGCACCGGAATCTCGATCAACGTGGTTTTATCAAACCGATCTACCGCGCTCGCGTTGATCGCCGGGGCTATTGCTTCCGCCACGGCGTCAAATGCAATGAGCGCGCTATCGAAGTAGACTGCAATTGTCGTGTACGCGGGGACGACGTCCGTTACCGAATCAATCACCATTTTTCGCATGTGCGCCGCAGCGGCTCGAACGCGCGTGCTCACATCCCACGAGATGGATTGCGCGAACCTCACGATGAGGGCGTCATCGCCAAGCGGAGTAATCGTCGGAAGTTCCTGCATGATACGGCCTGCTTGAAGTCAGGCGCGCACGAACGGTTCGACGCGCACACCCGCCTGCTCCAGTCGCGCTCGAACAGCCCGCACGATCGCCACCGCGTTCGGGCCGTCGCCGTGTGTGCACAACGACTCGGCGCGCACGGCAATATCGCGACCGTCTATCGTGCGCACCGTTCCAGTCTGCACCATTCGATACGCGCGGTCCGCAATCTCGCTGGCATCTGCAAGCACTGCACCGTGCTCGGCACGCGGCACCAGCGTGCCGTCATTCCGGTATGCACGATCCACAAATGCCTCGCTGACGGCTCGAATGCCAGCACGCTCCGCAGCGGGGATCATAGCGCTTCCGGCGAGAGCGAGCAGTGCGAGCGACGGATCGACGGATTGCACGGCACGCGCAATTGCGGCGGCGACGGGGACATCGTGCACTGCCCGATTGTACAACGCGCCATGCGCTTTCACATAACGAAGCTTCGCTCCCGCCGCAGCACACACGCCCTGCATCGCGCCGATCTGATACACGACCAGCGCCTCGATCTCCGCCGCAGTCGCGCCCAACTCGCGCCGGCCGAATCCCACGAGGTCCGGGTAGCCGGGATGTGCCCCGATCGAGACGCCCCGCGCCGCCGCCGCCATTACAGTTTCGCGCATCACTACCGGATCTCCAGCGTGAAAGCCGCACGCGATGCTCGCCGAGGTCACGATGCCCAGGAGGGCGTCGTCGTCGAGGCGATAGCGGCCGAATCCCTCGCCCATATCGGCGTTCAGGTCGACTGCAAGCCCATGCCACCCGCGAACTTCCGGGACAGGATTCATGCGAGCAAAGTTGCGGGCGAATCGCCGGCATCGCAACTTCTGCCATGACTTCTTTCGCGGCGGCCCAGACGGCATCTCCCACGACCTCACCGCGCTCGATGCGAACGGTCCTCATCGCCTCCTGCGCGGGATCGATGATCGAGTGGTACGACTTCTTCATTTTCGGGTCGCTCGCGACGATTCTCGCGCACCAGTTCTATCCCCCGGATAACCCCACTGCGAGCTTCCTCGAAACTCTGGCGACATTCGCGGTCGGCTTCGCCGTTCGACCAATCGGTGCGCTGTTCTTCGGACGCATCGGCGACCGGCTGGGCAGAAAGAAGGCATTTCTAACAACGCTTGTCGTGATGGGCGCGTCCACCTGCGCAATTGGGCTCTTACCCAGCTTCGCGTCGATTGGATTTCTCGCCCCGATCACTCTCGTCGCACTTCGCCTCATCCAGGGACTCGCACTCGGCGGAGAATACGGTGGAGCGGCGGTGTATGTCGCCGAGCACGCGCCACCAGGCAGGCGCGGCTATTACACCAGCTTCATATACACAACAGCTACGGTTGCATTGCTCGTATCGCTGCTGGTCATCCTCGCGACCCGACGCATCACCGGAGAGACTGCATTCGCGGCGTGGGGTTGGCGCATTCCATTTCTGGTCTCGTCGATACTCGTCGCGATCTCGTACTACGTGCGCCGAAAGCTCGAAGAGTCGCCGATGTTCACCGATCTCAAATCGCGCGGTGAGACTTCTGAATCGCCCGTGCGTGATGCGTTCGGCTCGTCACGCTGGAAGCTCATGCTGGTCCTGCTCTTCGGCGTCATTGCCGGTCACGCGGTCACGTGGTATGCCGGTCAGTTTTACGCGTTGTTCTTTCTGCAGACCGTCCTCAAGGTACCGTTCGGGGCTGCGTACCTCGCGGTCACCATAGCGCTCGTGTTCGGCACACCATGCTTCGTCCTGTTTGGCGCGCTGTCAGATCGCGTCGGACGAAAACCGATAATCATGCTCGCGTTCCTGCTCATGACGACGACGCTGTATCCCACGTATCATCTCATGGCACGCGCGGCGACGGGAACGCCGAACATCACGCTCCTTGCAGCACTCATCTTCTATCAGATCGTGCTCGCGGCGATGTGCACCGGACCGCTTGGCGCACTGCTGGTCGAGGCGTTCCCGACCAGCGTCCGCTACACCGGAGTCTCGTTCGTGCACCACGCGGGAACCGGCTGGTTCGGCGGCTTCCTTCCGCTGATTGCGACAGCACTTGTCGCTCGCACCGGGAACCCGTATGCGGGGTTGTGGTATCCCATCGCGATCACCGCGGTAACGCTCGTCATCGGCGTCGCCTTCGTGCGTGAGCCGAAGGGACGCCACATGGCGTGATGGACCACTACGCCCGCTCGCTATTTCTTTGGGTTCTGCAGCTTGCCCTTGGTCCAGAGCACCAGTAGCGCGCAACCGTTGAGGTTTCCCGAGCTCAGCTCCATCGGTACATCGACGGAATTGTAGAACTCCACCGCGACCACGTCCTGCGCACCGACTATCTGATCGATCGTCTGGCCACCGTCGACCGACACCGCGTTGTCGTCAATCATGACCTTCACACATCCATTGGATCGCGTGGTCGAGATCGTAGCGCTCGAGCCGCTGCCGAGTATCTGAATTCCAGGCACGCGCCGAAGGATGTCGGACGTGTAAGTCGGATGCGACGCGGCGATGGCATCCATGTCCATGTAGCGGCCGAAGCCCATCTTGCGCCTGCGCTCGAAGCCTGTGGCCTCGAGCGGATCTGCCTTCGCCTTCACATCCACTCTGGAGAGCGTCGGCGCATAGGTGCCGAGTCGCACCGTCATCTCGTTTGGTTGACCGAGAGTCACGTCGAGCGGCGTTTCCACCGGCGAATAACCGACGCGACGCACCAGCACGCTCTGCGTACCGGGAAGAACGCCGGTGAGTGTGAAGCGGCCATCCGCGCCAGTAGCGGTTGACGACGTGCTTCCCTGAACCGAAACGCGCGCTCCATCAACCGCAACGCCGCCGGCATTCGTAACCTTGCCAGTGATCACTGCACGGCGAACATTCTGCGAGCCGACGGCCGCGCCGCTGTCGCCAGCAGCAACTGCGGGCGGTGGAAGAAAGAGCACTCGTGTCGAGACCGTCTGATCCGTCACTTCGAGCGGCACCTCCGCCGTCTGGGCCTCACCGCGAATCGCCTGTAGCGTGCCTGTCAAGTTCTTCGGCACTCCGCAAATTCGATATGTCCCGTCTGCAGCGACCGTCGCCTTCCGAACCCGCGGACCGGTCTGAACCCCCACGGTCATGTTGATGACCGTCTCCTTCCATGCAACGGAAACCTCCGCTCCGGTCGCGGGACCCTGAGTTTCTGCATCGAATACTCGACCCAGGATCACGCCGGGTCCAAATCGCAGCTTCGCGGGTGTACAGACGATCGCAGCTACCGTCGTCTGACTTGGGATCGCCATCTCGATGGTCGCCATGTGCCCAGCGGTCACGTCGATCGTGTCCGACACGACCTGGATGCCGAGCGTGTCCAGCACGGCATGACTGAGCTGTAATACGTACTTGCCGGGCGGAATCGAATCGATCCGAAACACGCCGCCCGCCGAGGTGGTAGCGTGACGTGCGGGAAGCCCGACGATCGAGACAGCAGCGTCGGCCAGCATGTCCTCATGCAGCGAGTCCACCACCGCGCCCATCACGCTCCCGGTACCGGGAGCGAGTGTCGCAGCAAGCTTCGTCTGCTCGGCAGAATCAGCCGCGCTTTTCGCGGGATTCCTTGGCTGCGGCCCGCGCTTCAGGATGGAGCTGCGCGGCACCTCCCGCTGGGCCTTCGCGGACGACGGAAAGGAGACGCAAAACAGCGCGATCGCTGCTGCGAGAATTGCAGAACGGCTCATAGGATTTCTGACCATGTTGTCCCGTATATTACTCCAGATGGGGACCCAAAATTCAAATCGCGAAGTCGTATTTCTGTCGGGTGTTCGGACTCCGTTCGGCACCTTCGGCGGCTCACTGCGCGACACGTCGGCGATAGAACTCGGAGTCATCGCCTCGAAAGCTGCGCTTGAACGCGCCAACATAGCGCCAGCATCGATACAGCAGACCATCTTCGGAAACGTTCTTTATACCACCAATGACTCGCTCTACTTCGCGCGTCATGTGGCGCTTCGATCCGGATGTCCGATTGAAGCGCCCGCACTAACTGTAAACCGCCTTTGCGGCTCAGGGTTCCAAGCTGTGGTGAGCGGTGCCGAGGAGATAATCCTGGGCGAATCCGAAGTCTGCCTCGTGGGCGGATCGGAATCCATGTCCCAGGCGCCGCATGCCGTACGCGGCATTCGCTGGGGGCTGCCACTCGGTAAATCCCCCTCGCTGGAAGATACCCTGACGGAAGGGCTCAAGGATTCGTTCGTCGGCATCGGCATGGCGGACACCGCCGAGAATCTTGCGGAGCAGTATGGAATAAGCCGAGCTGCATCGGACGAATACGCTCTCAGATCACAGATGCTGGCGCGGGACGCATGGGCCTCAGGGGTGTATGACAATGAAGTGATCCCCGTACCCGTGAAGAATCCAAAGACTCGCCAGACCGAAGACTTCGCTCGCGATGAGCACATGCGCCCGCAATCCACGGCCGAAGGACTGGCCAAATTGCGCACAGTATTCAAGGAAGATGGCGTGGTCACCGCCGGCAACGCGTCAGGATTGGGCGACGGAGCCGGTGCAATGGTGATCGCGAGCAGAGAATACGCGGATCGCAACGGGCTCAAGCCAATCGCGCGGCTCGTATCCTGGGGACTCGCCGGTGTGGATCCGCGAATCATGGGAATCGGACCCGTTCCAGCGGCCAGAGCCGCACTGCTCAAGGCAAACATGACGATCGATCAGATGGACATGATCGAAGTCAATGAAGCATTTGCACCGCAGACGTGCGCAGTAGAACTCGAGCTCAGGATTCCGCGCGAAAAGTTGAACATCCACGGCGGCGCAATCGCGCTGAGCCATCCACTCGCGGCCTCCGGCGCGCGCATCACGATACACCTGCTGCATGCCCTGCGTGCAGGCGGAAAGCGCTTTGGGCTTGGCAGCGCCTGCATCGGCGGTGGACAGGGAATCGCAGTGATCGTGGAGTCCTTTCCCGCCTGATGATCACGCAACTCGAACGAATGAAGAAACTTCACACCTTCGCGGCTACAGTCATAAGTGCCGCCACCGTCATCGGCGCGCTCGCGTGTTCATCCGCGGTTGGTTCGCAGTCCACGGCGGTGCAACCGATCATTACCGGCCGCGCGCCCGACAACGCGTGGCCCGTCAAGACCCGCGAGCACGTCGATCTGTGGCTCCACGGTTTCGCACTTCTCTCCGACGACAGCGCGAAGGTACCGTTGTTTCGCCGAGGCTACCGTGACGATCTCACCGTCCTCAAGAATCAGGCGAATGTCCTGACCCAGCTCGACGTCAACCGGGATCGGCTCGCGACGCGGCTCAGGTCGAGTCGCCTGTTGATCAACGCCCAGTTCGTACCGTTCTACTTCTCAACGCTCGAAGAGATGCACAGCGCGATCGACCGCTTCGTGCAATCGGACGGCAATCCCAACGCGGCCCGATCACAGGTGGAAGCGGCGCAATTCGCGGTACTCGGCAGTTACTTCCAGTCCGGCGCGGACCGCACGTGGCTCGCGCTCTTTGCGTCATCGCTGTGGGATGAAGACACAAAATTCTATCATTCATACTGGTCGCAGAAGCAACGTGAGCGGGCGAACGTGATTGATTCGGTCACATCGATGTGGAAGAATCTCATGCGTCCGCGCCTGACGCGATATCTGACGAATACCCAGCAGAAGGACGGGGACATAATACTGTCGCTTCCGCTTGGCGGCGAAGGGCGCACACTGAGCGGATCGAACGGACTGCGCACATCGATCGGCATCGAATTCCCTGGGCGCCCGTCCGATGCGCCGGAGGCGATGTACGTCCTGGCTCACGAGCTCGTTGGAACCGTGATAAACGCGGCGATCGCAGACAATACCTCTCCCGCCGAGCAGCGCGATGGCGTCGCGGATCGTTACGCGAGCGCTGCGTCGGTGCGCGGAGGACTCATGCTGCTCGAGAAGTTCGTCCCGGAACTGGCGGACGGCTACGCGCGTTACTACGTGACTGCCGCAGGAACGGTTCCCGGCGCCAACCCGCGTGCGCAGATCGTTTCGTTGTTTCCATTACCCGATGCAATCCGGGATGCGATTGCGCGGCAGATAAATACGGTGGACAGTGGCATCTGATCAGCCGGACCGGGTAACTCCGAGTCCGAATCCCTCGAATAAACCGACCCGATCGGCAGCTCCGGCGACACCGGAGGGCGCGGCTTCATCGAGCCTCGCGGTGCCACCGAAGGGACTCGACCGGCGCGCCGTCGAGCGCGTGCTTGCGCGTGCAGCCGAATTGCAGGGGATTGGCGGAGGCGAGCCAGACGGCGACGCAATCACGGAAGAAAAGCTTCTCGACATTGCAAAGGAAGCCGGCCTCACGATCACTAGCGTGCGCCAGGCCATGGCTGAAGAGCGTACCCGGATCAACAACGATGCCGACGATGATTCGCGCTGGCTTGTTCGCGTTGCCGGACCAACAGGCGTGAGTGCGTCACGCACGATCCCAGGCGACCCTGAAGCGATCATTGCGTATCTCGATGCATACATGCAGCGCGACGAGTTCATGCAGGTTCAGCGCAGATTTGCGGATCGCGTGACGTGGGAAGCACGGAACGACTGGGTTGCGGCAATCAAGCGGGGCCTGCGGGCTGGCGGACGGTCGTACCAGCTTTCACGCGCACGGCAGGTAGCAGCCACGGTGGTGCCCGTAGACGACAGCCGGTCTCTCGTCCGTCTGGATGCCGATCTCACACAATCACGAACCGGCGTCGTACGCGCTGGCGGCGCAGTAACTGCCACAGGTGTGGTGGCCGGTGGCACGTTCATCGCCGGCGCTACGATCGCGCATGTTGCGATCGGAGTCGCGCTTGGCGTGGCCGCGCTTCCTGTTGCCGTTGCTGGTGCGGGCGCGTACATAATTCTCCGACGACATCACGGTTTTGCGGAACGCATGACGCTCGCCCTGGAGCAGGTGCTTGACCGACTCGAATACGGCGAAACTCGGCGACCGGCCAATTTCCTGGATGCACTTTCGTTTCCGCGCCCGCAACTTCGCTAACAAATCAATCCGGCGATTCTCATGGACGGCATCAAGCGCGTTGGAGTACTGGGCGGCGGTCTCATGGGTTCCGGCATCGCGCAAGTGTGCGCGGCAAGCGGATACGAGACTACCGTGCGCGAAGTCTCCGATGATCTCTGCGCCCGAGCGCGCGCATCGATTACCAGGTCCTTCGACAAGGCGATCGAGAAAGGCAAGGCGACGGCCGCAGACCGAGACGCGGCCCTTGCGCGCCTGACCTTCAGTACGGCGCTCCGGGACATTGCTTCCGCGGACATCGTGATCGAAGCCGTGGTCGAGGATCTCGCGATCAAGTCGGAGATGTTCCGGGAGCTTGATGCACTGTGCAGCCCGGATACGATCTTTGCGTCCAACACGTCGAGCCTTACGATCGCCGAGATCGCCGCTGCAACGGGACGCGCAGACCGATTCGTCGGGATGCACTTCTTCAACCCGGTCCCGGTGATGAAGCTGGTGGAGGTCGTGCGCGCCATCAAGACGAGCGAAGGCACAGTCGATCGCGCGATTGCATTCGTGACGTCGCTCGGCAAGGAGCCGATTCGTGCTCACGATAATTCAGGTTTCGTTGTCAATCTGCTTCTCGTGCCGTACATGATCGACGCGATCCGGGCGCTGGAGTCCGGCGTTGCATCGATTTCGGACATCGACAAGGGAATGATGCTCGGTGCGGGCTATCCCATGGGCCCCTTCACACTGCTCGACTTCGTGGGGCTGGACACCACCTACAAGATCGCGGAGATCATGTACGACGAGTACCGCGAGCCGCGTTACGCGCCTCCCCCGTTGCTCAAGCGCATGGTGATCGCGGGAATGTATGGCAGGAAATCCGGGCTGGGTTTCTACGATTATTCAACGAATCCGCCCGTTCCGAACGACATCGGCGTTTGACGCGCTGCGATACCTTGAGCAGCAAGACGATCGTACGCCCAGCAGGCTTCCGCGGGATATTCCGTACTGACGACGCAGCGCGTGCGGTCTACTCGGAAGGTGCCGGCATTGCGCGCATATTTCCTCGCGCAATCGCTGTACCCGCAGACATCCCCGATGTCGAGACACTGCTGCGCTGGGCCAACGACACCGCCATGCCACTCATTCCGCGTGGCTCCGGCAGCGGCATGGCCGGCGGAGCAATTGGCGACGGCGTGATTGTGGACCTGAGCCGAATGCGCGACATCTCACTTATCGACTCGGAGCGTCGCACAATCTCCGTCGGCCCGGGAACAACGTGGCAGGAAGTGGAAAGCGCCGCGCGCCTTTCCGGCCTGCGTTTTCCGCCAGATCCGTCGAGCGGTGCATTCTGCAGTGTTGGAGGCATGGTCTCGACCAACGCATCGGGCGCGCATTCGCTGAAGTACGGCGCCACGCGCAATTGGGTTCAAGCGGTCGATTGCATTTTCGCGGACGGCACGCACGCTACCCTGCGGCGCGGCGCACCCATGCCCGCCAACGTAGCTGCGCTAGATCGCTTCAGACAGGTCGCGAATGGCTTGATCGACGCCGAGTCGACATGCCCGTCGGTGCACGCTCGAGTGCGGAAGGATTCTTCCGGTTATGGGCTGCATGCATTCGTCGAGAGTCGCGACGTCGTCGACATACTTGTCGGTAGCGAAGGCACACTTGCAATTGTTGTTGGCATCGAGCTGCGGCTGGCCGATGCGCCTCGTGCAACCAGCTCGCTGCTCGGAAGTTTTCCGACCCTCGAAGCTGCGGTCGTCGCGGCGGTCAAGGCACGCGACTCGGGAGCGGCCGCGTGCGAGCTGCTCGACCGGACGTTTCTGGACGTCGCGGCGAGTGCAGCCCCGCTTCCGAACGTTCCCGCCGGCTCGGAAGCCGTGCTGCTCGCGGAAGTGGAAGCCGATACGACGACCGCCGCGCGTGACGCTGCAAGATCTCTCGCAGAGATATTTCGCGCGGCTGGCGCGACTGCGGTCGATATCGCTCTGACGCCCGGTGACGAGCTGAAGATGTGGGAGCTGCGACACGCGGCGAGTCCGATCCTCAATCGCCTTGGCCCATCGCTTACTTCGATGCAGTTCGTCGAGGATTGTGCGGTCCCGCCGGATAAATTACCGGACTATGTGCGCGGCGTGCGCTCCATTCTGAAGTCCCACAACGTCACGGGCGTGATATTCGGCCATGCTGGAGATTCACACATTCACGTGAATCCGCTCATCGATGTCCATCGCGCAGACTGGCGCGACGTTGTGGACACGATGCTGGCGGAGGTCGTCGCGCTCACCGCAAGACTCGGTGGCACGCTCGATGGCGAGCACGGCGACGGGCGCCTCCGCACACCACTCCTGAATCAGGTTTGGACCGCCGGCACTCTCCAGAGGTTCGCGACGATCAAGCAGGCGTTCGATCCGGTCGGTATCCTGAACCCCGGAGTCAAGATCGCAACCGCCAACGAGCGACCGATTGGGGACATCAAGTACGACCCGTCGCTACCACCGCTTCCATCGAGTGCCGCCGCCGCTCTGAAAGCGGTCACCGACCAGCGCGCCTACTCTACATTTCGACTCGACTTGCTGGACGGCGCTGCGTAACTTTGACAAGCGTCGCAACCCACCCTTACCGTTCCGGACCCGTGTACTTTACCGAGCCCAAGATCACCGTCATCGCCCGCCCGCAATTCACCGAACCGGCGAACCTTCCTGTCAACTGGATTGGTGAGAGCACCGATGGTGAGCGCCTCTCGGAGTTCGCTGGCCGGTTGTGCTACATGAGTCAGCGGAATCCGGCGTCGCGCAATACGCGGGAGTACCTCGAGAACATCAAGAAACAGGGTCACGGTAGCGTCCTGGAGCACGCCAACTATTCACTTCTCGTCGAAGGAGTGAGCCGCTCCCTCACACACGAACTCGTGCGACACAGAGCGGGCATGGCCTTCTCACAGTTGTCGCAACGTTACGTGGATGAATCCACCGCCAACTTCGTCGTGCCACCCGCGATCATTGGCGACGACGCACTGCGTGATGCGTGGCAGACGCAGATTGACAGCGCGCAGATGGCGTATGTCGCACTGGTGGAACAGTTGATGGAGCGTTATTCGTGGGTGGCCGATCGCGTGCATCGCCGCAAGATGGCGCGCGAGGCAGCGCGCGGTGTGCTCCCGAATTCCACCGAGACGAAGATCGTGGTCACTGCGAATGCGCGCGCATGGCGCACGTTGCTCGAGCTGCGTGCCGGCGAAGGCGCCGAACTCGAGATCCGGCGCTGGGCGGTCGCCGTGATCCGGATCCTGCAGCATGAAGCACCCGGTTTCTTCAACGACTTCGAGATCTACACCGCGGAAGATCGTCAGGACGCCGCGCGGGTGACGTACCACAAGGTCTGATCGCTGGCGGCCGACGCCGGCCGCCGCCGGTCACACATTCTGGTCACACATTCTGGTCACACATTCTTCTCGCACATCAGCGCAAGGAGATTTCCTTCCGTATCCCTGAGAGATACCATCCAGAGCGCGATCGTCCCCATTCGGGCAACGATATGCGGCTCGTCTTCGAACACGACGCCGCGCGTGACAAGCGACCTGTGCGCTTCAGCAACGTCCGGGACCACGTAGTAGATCACGGAACTCATGCTCGCATGCTGTGCCGACTCGGGCGTTGTGAGCATTAGTCTGACACCGCCACAATCGAGGAAGGCGAGACCGGGCGGCGCTGCAAACAGGAACTTCATGCCGAGCACGTCGCGATAGAATGTCGTCGCGCGATCGACATCGTGAACATTGATCGCGATCTGGCCCACGCGATCGAGACTGGGCACTACTACTTTCAGTTCTGTCATCGTCGCTCCGGTCTCCCTGTCATTGTGATATCAGATCCATCCCTTTGACCGACATCGGCTGAGCATAGAAATCCCTCGCTGGCCACGGCAGCATTTTCAACTGGTAGCGGCTGAGAATATCCGGAAGGATTTGCTTGATCGACGAGTGGCCAAGATCCCATAAGGCGGCGAGAAGCTCATCCTGTCTGTGAACAACGTCTTTCGTGGAGTAATGATCGCCTACCCCGGTCAGATATGAAGTTAGCGCGGTGATGATCGTGTCCCGCCGAGCGGCGTACTCGCGATCGGCACTGGTCAGCGCCTCTTCCTGGCTGCGGGACAGCATCAGCGAGTCTGATTCCTGAATGATCGCCAGAAACGGATCCGGGTCTGCGACCCGGTAAAGGTGTCGGATGTCGTCCGCCGCTATACGAGGTCCAGGATGTCCATTTCGACCTGGCTTCAACAGCAGATCGGCCACCTGCAGGTCGACTGGCGGCGCCAGGTCGATCGAAAAGTCGAGCGTCAGCCCGAACGGCGCGCGGCCCGCACCCGATCGTGGACGTGTATCACCGAAACGCGAATTGACCTCGTAGCTGTACTGCCTGGTTATCGGGTCGAATCCGCGAACATTGTACAGCACCGTGTTGGGGTAGGCGTTTGTCCCCCAGCCATGCAGATGATCGATGCCGTGCAGTGCCTGGTCCAGACCGCCCAGCGGATTCATAAGTGCGAGTGTCAGGCTCGCGTGTTGGCGGGTGCGAGGGAACTTGAATGCATAGGCTACCTGTGCGTTCATCGACGCCGTCCACGACCCCTCGCAGCTATTGACGGCAGCCGCCCGCTGGAGTTGTCGTGCAAGGCATTCACGAACATTTCTCTGCGACGACTGCATCAACGACCTCATTCCCCGTGCGAGTGATGGATCCGTCGATAATGCAGGATCGAAAATGAAGGCGCGGTCGTTTGCGAGGCCATCGCCATTGACGTCCGAGCCGATCATGGGTGTGAAGGGAAATCCCGACTGAAGCCGTCCGAACATCGTGACCGTGACACCACGCTTGCTGACTCCTCCCTGCAGCACCAGCCGGTGGCGGACGTCGAGACTGCTGCGTGCCCAGGATCGTGTCGTTGGCGAGTCAAAGGTACTGTTGTCAAAACCGCTCGAGAGAGCGCGACTCTCGGCGATCGTGTAAGCCAGCGATGCGAACCATTCGTGCAGATTCTCCAGATCTGGCGAGAGAATAAACGTCAACTGATCGCCCGTCGAGCGAAGGCTCGACACGTGATCCACGACTTGCCCAAATGATGAGTCGCGTCGCGCCGCCGTCGCTACGAACGCGCCGCTGCCAGGCACAATTGCCGACGGGGGAACGTAGACCAGCCTTTCCTCGTTGGAAGTCGTGAACTGCGGACGGTTCGAGAAATTGAGGTCGGTCATTCCTGGCTGATTCAGATTGAGCGAATATGCGCCCTCGATGGAAAATGCCAGGCGATGAAAATCCGAGCCATACGAGAGATTCGCGCGCCAGCTGCGCGGCGCGGTATACGAGCGATCCAGCAGTTCAACATGCGGTGCGACGTCGACAAACGAGTTCTGCGTTGTTCCGCCGATGCAATCGGTCGGAATTAGCGATGGGTCGGCTGCGTACAATCCCCATGTGGGATTCGGAGTCGCCGCGCCAACGCACGAGATAGTTCGCGCACTCGGCGCGAGCCCGCTTGCGCCCCGAATGCCGTCGAGCAGCGACGGAGCCAGCAGTGATCTGAATTCGCCGATTCCGCCGCGAACGTATCCCGTCGGACCACCATACAGGTTGCCGAGCGAAGAACCCATTGATCCACCTCGATCGCGCAGCGTGTACGTGAAGCCAATTCTCGGACTCACGTGGACCGTACTCGGCGTGAAATCGGTGCGCTGCCCGAACTGGCTGGCAATGGCCGGATTGTACGCAGGCGCGCTGAGAAAGCGATTTCCCTCCAGGCGGAGACCGTACAACAGCTGGAATGCATCTGATCTATCCCACCAATCCGCGACGGACAGAAATCCGTTCCACGTAGCCGCCGATTGACTCGGCGTATTGAGAGTTCTTGTGAAGGCAGTCGGACTGTTCTGCTCGACTTCTCCAATCGAGTTGAAAGTGAAGGTGCCCAGCGCGTTTGATGCGTTCGCCCGTCGCCAGCGATCCAGTCGCGAATCCGCCGCAATCGCGACCCGATGTGTCGCCTTGCCTGGCGGGTAGAGTTTGATGTTCGCTGCGGTCTCCCACGTCGATTGCGTCAGCTCGCCTGCCAGACCACCATTGCCCCCAAAACTCACATTGCTGAACCCGGTCGTACCATCGCTCAGGTCGGATTCCAGGAAGACGATTCCCGAGGGAAGCGTGGAGTTTGGCGTGGTGCGTGTACGCGCCGTCGAGACAGCGCTGCTTGCGTCGAGCAGGTACGCGTCGTGAATGTATGTCGACACATGGCCCTGCAGCCACGCGATGTCGCTGGCACTCGCGCCGGAATAGCTGCTCGTCGTATTGGGCGATGACACGGTGTTGTCACTCCTGCTCGCCTTTGCATAACCAGTCACATTCCAGACCGTTGGAACGGTTTTGTAAGTCGGAAAAGTGCGTTCCCGTGATCCGATGGATCCGAGAAAAATGGCGGTGTTCGTAGTGCGCTGCAACGGGCCCGCTGGACCCGGACCAAGGGCGCCGAGCGCGCCGAGTGCGCCGAGCAAGCGCGCAGCCGAGTCCGGCGCAATGCTACCGCGTTGAAGGACGTCGTCCGAAGCCGATGCGAGCGAGATCCCATCGGCAACGCGCCGGCTGCCCTCAATGCCATAGTCGTACTCCAGCGTCTCATGGCTCGGGACATTGCCGCCACCGCCCAGACTCGCGTTGAGATTGGTGAACTCGTTGCCAATCTGATTGGAATAGTGATCGGTGTATTGCAGTCCCGGCGCGTCCAACGTCAGGTGAGCGTGCCGTGCCGTCAACGGGAAGCCGCCTCCCATTTCAATCGCCTGTTGCACACCGCCGAACCAACCCTCCGCCGGATCGTACGCCGACGTTCTCACCCTCACGCTGGTTATGGCGTCGCGCGGTAGGTCTGCCCCCGGAAACGACATTCCATTGAGCGTCGTGGAATTTTGCGCCGGTCCCGCACCGCCGGCAGATACACCGTCCCGCGTTACGAGCAGCGTTGGGACGGTAGCCGCCATTGCTGCGAGGTTACCATCCTGACTCGGTGTGACGGCGCCCTTCACGCCATCTACCGTGTGCTCCATCGCGCCGGTGCCGGGCCCCAGCCCGTAATCGCTGCCCCTTGATGGTTTCGGCTTTCGCGCCGTAACGTGAACCGCCGCGAGTTGCTCCGCTCCCTCCCGGTTCAGCACGACATCGACGATGAAAACCGAATCGCTCCCCTGCCTCGTGACTCGCTTTCGTACCGTCGTCATCCCCAGCGCGGACACATGCACGAGATAGTCACCCGTGCCCTGCTCGAAGACAATCACGTAATGACCATTCGTATCGGTCACGGTCCGAAGAAACGCGCGATCCGGCGCCCGGCTGATGATCACGTCAACGTGAGCAAGGCCACGAGCGCTATCGTCAGTGACTTGCCCGCTGATCACATCACGGCGCACAGTGAGCGTCGCCTGGGCGTGCGCCGCCGGTGCGACAAGAACGATGGTCGCAATCGAAATCGAGATCGAAATAGCCCAGCGCAACCCGCGTGGCATCAAGCACAGCCCCTGGTAGAATCGGCGCTGCTAACGTACGGTGGCCAGGTTAAACGCTGATGATTCGCAGATTACATGTTGATTAGGCCGATCGGACAGGTTACGCCCGCCGTGCTTGACGGCGAGTCAGGTTCGCCGTACCTTGCAAATCTACTAATTCCTTAGTAGTACCGTCCAGGGCCATCGCGACAGTGGCACTGACTCCCGCTGGCAGCATGCCCCTCTTCAGCCAACCCTTTTTCCGTCCCGGACGTCAAACGTAAGTCTCTCCAACTGGATCTTTTCTAAATGAACCGAAGCAGATGATGCTCCGCACAATCTCACGTCCCCTGCCTGCATCGTTCGCCCTCCTCAGCGGCCTGATCCTCTGCCTCGCGGTCAGTTCTCAATCGGCTTTCGCTCAAAGCCAGCCCGACATCGTTCGAGGTCGCGTCACTGACGATTCGGCGCGCGCCATTGCCGGCGCCAGCGTCATTGTCACGCGCGGGCCGGACCGGCTCGTTCAACACGACACTACCGATGCCACCGGCGACTTCAGCCTGAAGTTCGATCCGGGAACGGGCGACTACCTGGTCTTCATCAGCGCTACGGGATTCTCGTCCGTGCGCCGCCGAGTGCAGCGCGCCGGAACGGAGCACGAGCTGGTTGCCAACTTCGTTCTCAAACCGGACCTCGCCAAGCTCGCCGCGGTAAACGTGACGGCATCCAAGCCGGTGCGAGCCAGCAATGACGTCAGTCCATTCGATCCCGAAACAGGCGCTTCAGAGAAATGGCAGGACGGAGTAAAGGGCGACATTCCACCCACCACTGCAGGCGATCTCAACGCTGTGGCCGGCACCATGTCGAACGTCACGATGACCGGTGCAGGTCCGTCCATACTCGGCTCAGGAGCCGAATCGAATCTCACGACCCTGAACGGCATGGGGATGTCCGCTGGGTCGATTCCGCGCGCAGCGAACACGAACGTCAGAGTAACGGGCGCGACTTTCGATCCGACTCGAGGAGGATTCTCCGGTGCGAACATCGACGTGCAGCTCAGTCCCGGGGATCGCTTTTTTCAGAGGCGTCGCGGCTATCTGACCCTGAGTCCATCCGTGTTCCAGCTCACCGACGCCGTTGGCCGCGCGGCGGGCGTGCAACACGGCACTGTGCGCGGCAGCCTCGGTGCCGACGGCGAGATTATCCGCAACGCACTCACTTACAACGTCGCCGTCGATCTCGCGCACAGCGTGAGCCAGCCTGCCACCCTTCTCGACGCGGGGGATGGCCTGCTCGCTCGCGCCGGAGTGTCGCCCGACTCGGTAGCGCGTCTGTTCGGAGTCGCGAAACCGCTCGGCCTCGCACTCTCCGGCTACGGTATTCCTGCATCACAGCAGCACGATGCATTCAGCTGGCTCGGCCGCCTCGATGACACTCGCGACACGCTCGCAACCCGCGCGCTCACAAGCTACGCGACCTACACGCGCGACGGCGGCATCGGCTTCGCCCCGCTCAGCGCGCCGTCTGCTGCCGCAGAGCATACACAGGAAGCGCTCGGTGCGCAGCTCACG
>DATBNQ010000111.1:0-11761 GCA_036554185.1 Gemmatimonadaceae bacterium
AGCACGCGTTCATATATCGAAAAATGCGTGCGTCTACTCGCAAGTATTGCGATATCCCCGTATTGCGCCCGCCGATAAGACCTGGCACGCCTGTCATATACGATAAGAGGCACAGCGTCATCGTCGCCATCGACAATTCGCCGAATCCACATCGCAATGGCAAACGCCTCGCGTTCGTGCGCGATTGCTGAATCGTCAGACTTTTCTCGACCGGCTTCCGAGTCAGCTCTTTGCTTCTCCACGAGCAGCATCTCGACGCGTGTTGTCGGCGGTTCTACCTGCTCGTAGGCGAACTTGCAGAGAAGTGGCGAGTATTCGATCAATTCGTCATCACGCCACAGCATTTCGCCTGTGGCATTGATGAACTCGATGACTTCGGTACGGGAGCGGTAATTGTCCCGAAGTTGAAGCCGGCCTTCGCCCGCCGATTGATGGATGTCTCTGAAAATGGATACGTCCGCACCGCGAAATCCGTAGATCGATTGCTTGAGATCCCCAACCGCAAACAGGCACTGATCCGCATCACGCTGGATTGCGTCGACGATTGCTTTTTGAACGTTATTAGTGTCCTGCGCTTCATCCAGAAGTATATGCCTGAATCGCGACGCGTACTCCGAACGCACATGCGGATCGTCCAGCAGGCGCAGGGCCAGCCGCTGGAGATCCTCGAAATCGAGCAGATTCTGCTCCGATTTCATCCGCTCGTAACGCTCGCGTAGAATGCTCGCGTGGCCATAAATGCGTACCTTGAGCGGCGCAATATCTTCACGCTCGCTTTCCTCTTCGCCCGCACGATCAATCCCCACAATCTTCTTGAACAAGTCCCGCACTGGATCGGTGACTGACTTTATGGCACCACGCACACCGATGTCCTTGACACCGCCGGTGAACCTGGTGAGATCGAGAAACTCACCTGCCCACGTAGCGTCGAATGCTTCCAGTGACGGCAGCGTGCCCAGCATTTCGCAGACTCGGCGGTGCTGTTCAGTGCTCTTTGGACCGCTCACTGCAGCGGTGATGATGACATCCGAAGCACCAATCAGTGCGCTTCTCGCCTTGCGCCACGACACCATACTGTACTCATCAAGTCTGCGCATCGCCGCCGCGACGTGATGATCGACATCCCACGATTCTTCGTCGGAAATCCCCCTTCCGAATTCCCGCGGCTTGAAGACACAGTCCGTTATCAACTCGAACAGCTTATCCTGCCGAGCTCCGTACCCGGATGAAAACAGGCCCCGGACATTGAGGAACCAGTCATCCTCGAGCATGCGCTCATGCTCTTCGTCAAGGAAGAACCCCAACCGCATATCGTCGACAATTCCAAACGCCGGATCGACTCCAGCAGCAAGTGGATTCTCGCGCAGCAGCCGCGCACAGAAGCCATGGATTGTCGAGATATATGCCGCTTCAGCACGCCGCCGGTTCAGATCATCACCGCGTTCCTCGAAACGACGAATGATCCTTTCCTTCATCTCCGCTGCTGCTTTCTCGGTAAAGGTGATCGCCAGGATGTTCGATGGCGATACACCGTCAGATGTCACCGAGTCGAGAAAGCGCTCAACGAGCACAGTGGTTTTGCCCGACCCCGCACCCGCTGAAAGAGCGACAACGGGACTCGATGCCTTGACAGCTGCCAGCTGTTCGCCCTTGAGCGACAACCGCTCGGCGGCGTGAGGTTGGTACTCTGTCACGCGATCTGATCCCGGCTCCACGTCATGCATTCTGATTGGCCACGCCGTACGGATCGTATCTGCAGATCGATTCCAGTTCGCAGAACTGACAGTCGCCGTTGTGAGGTCGCGCAGTTATGTCGTACGTGACGAGCCGTTCAATGAGCGGCTGGATCAACCGCTCTGTTTCAGCGTGCACAAAGTCGCCCCAGTCGTCTTCAGCCATCACCCTCACACACTTGGGATCGAAATTGCCAATGTGATCCACGGCCGCCTCGGAAACCACTCCACGCCGGATGCCATCTCCGAATCCGACGTACAGTGCTCCCACGGGCTGGATATTCCACAGCCGTTCCAGCGCGAGCAGGTACAACCGAAGCTGAAGATCGGTGCCTTCCATCATCGCTTTTGAATACCGAGCGCTTGTCGCGCCAGTCTTGTAGTCCAGCGCGATTCCATATGCGCTCTGATCGATATGGTATGTATCGACTCGATCGATGGAGCCCGTGAACTTCACTACACGTTTGCCGAGCGATGTACCCACGGTGAGATCGAATGACGAAGCCACAGACGCGGGATCGCGATCGCCGCGCATGGCAATGCGCTGGCCGAACGCAAGTTCGTTGTACGTCGGCTGCGCCGCGCCGGGATAGCCGATCTCGGCCAGCTCTCCGTGCACGAACGTGTTGAGACGCTCGCGATCCTGCGCTATGGTGAATTGCGCGAGCGTACTTCCCCGCGCCGATGGGGGTAACATCGCGGTACGGAGCTCGAACCACTTGTCCAGCTCTCGCAGCGCCAGATCGCCACGATGCCAGCCATCCAGCTTAACCCACTGCATCATCGCCTCGTGGACAATTGTCCCCTTGGTGAGAGCATCGTACTCGGGAGCAACGAGACTCGCCGGATGCAACACCTTTTCGACGAAGTGCCGGTATGTGCAGTGCTGAATAGTCCTTAGCTGTGACGCACTCAATTCCAGCGTCCGGTGCGGCGCAAGTTGCAGTACGTCTGGACCGAACGATGGCCGGAAAGGTGCCCGGCGCCCCCCGGAAACCGAAACAATCGGTACTTCGCTGGCCAGGAGATCGTTCCACGCAAGGAAGCTCGCCGCACGTTCTGCCGCCGCGGATGCGGTCGCTGGGAGTCGTTGCCACACTCCATGTGCGACCGCTGCGATCATTTCCGATCGCGATATCGCGTCCTCCGGTTGCGGCATGATATCGGCAATTCCAAGCCGCTCCACGGCGAACTGGTGCTCCGAGCCGACGGCGCGCTGTATATCCTCCAGGAAGAACGACGCGATCGCCGGTCTACCGTTCGCGTCGGTAGCGGCGTATGACAGATACAGCGTCTCGCCTGCGGTTGCAACGGCTCGCACAAATGACTCGCGTTCGCTGTCGGTCGTATCTTCGGAAGTGACCATGTCAATACCGTACCTGGCCAGCTGCACCCGTAACGAGTCTCGCACGAATGGATTCTGTCTCGGTTGCCGAGGGAATGCGTGTTGGCGCAAACCGAGGATGAACGTCACTTTCGCCGGCTGGCCGTCACCCGCAGACGCTCCAACCACTCGAACCAGGTCCTTGCCCGCGACATTGCGTTCGAACGATTCGGCGTTGAGAGCTCTCGACAAAAGTGACAGCCACCGTTTGGCGAATTGCGGGCGCGAGCGCTGCCCATCTTTCGCATCCGCCGCATCCACGCGCAGCAACTCCGGCATCGTATCGTCCAGGACCTGCTCGATGATCTCCCAGGCCTGATTGTCTTCCCTGACCGCAGCGTTCGCAAGGCGCGTCTCCAGCACATCGCCAGATCCGGTCCTCTGAATTCGGTTCCGCGCGAAGTATGCATTCCCGACCAGCCGGAGTTCCTTTGCAAGGCGCCGCACCGCACGTGTCATTTCCTGGTTCGAACTCGCTTCGTCAAACGCCCGCCTTGCTCTGGCGATCACGCCTTTCAGTCGCTCCACGCGTTTCCTGGTGCGTGGAGTCAATCCGTGAAATACGCGCTCGTCCCACCCGTCAAGACCCAGATAGCCAAGTGTGATCACGCGTCGTGCGAGACGGTCCGCGGCGCGCTTTCCAAGATCGAGGTGTGGAGATCGCAGAACTTCCAGTGCCCGATCGCGAGTGTCGCCACTGACATCCGACACCAGTTGCAGCAGTTCAAGCAATACGGACCCGAGCGCCGTATCAGCTGCTGTGCGCCGGACTCCGGAGGCCACACCAATGCCAGCCTCCGCGAATATCTCGCGAATCAGCTCGCGATAGTGATTCCCGCGGGCCACAACCAGGATATCAGATGCGCGGATAGGACTGCGTTCTGTGGACCTCCGTAGATGCCGCAACACAACGCGCGCTACCAGTCGCACTTCGGCTGTCTCACCGGCGGCCTCGAGACGAACAATTTCAAGATCCGGCTTTGGAGGCGCAGACCGATTTTCAATCACGCTGAAGATCCGACCAGCTACTCCAGCAGAGGCGCGCTCACCGTGGCAGAGCTGTTCATCCCATTCAGCAACCGACCGCAGCAGTTCATAAGCCCTGAATCCGGGCGCGGCTGCAAGCTGCCGCGCATATTCGCTCGTCGCGACAATCGGACAACTCGCCATGGATACTACAGCTTGGATCATCTCCCGATCCAGCGGTCCGAATAACGGAAGATCTTCGAGTACGATGAGCGAACACGTTCCCAGCAATACCATGCCGCGCGCTTGCAGAAGCTCGATTGCTGCTCTTTGTGCGGCGCCTGGTGAGCGCGTGCGAGAACCCCGCAACCGCTCGAGTTCTTTCCAGGCCTCCAACAGAACCGTTGGACCGACACCGCTCGACGGAACGGATGCCAGTGCACTTTCGAACGAAGAGACCGTACCCCCGCCTCGCTCGATCTCGGCAATCGTACGCGCTGCTGACGCTGCAAGCCCGGGTGCGACGATGGATGACCCTGTACGACGCGCCGCTGCCCGCACGGCCTGATCCACGAGCAGATCGTCCACCACTCCGCCCGCAATTGCGACGCCTTTTACTCGCGAGCGTCTCTCGATTTCCCTCGGCAATCCCCTCAACGTCACGACACGCAAGCCAAAGACCGCCGCCCGTCGTGTGACAAGTTCGGATCGGACCGTCTGAGCTGCCGTCCGATTCGCGACTACATGAAGAATGTCTCGAGCACCTGCGTCAGCCGCTGCGCAGGCAGCATCGCGCGCATGCCTTGATTGGCCCGCACCAAATGGGCCATGAAATAACGTGCGCCTTGGGGCGACTGGTTGCTGCACTATAGCCCAGCGCTGAAACCTGCCGCGTACAGAATGATCAGTGCCGTCTTCGCGTCGCGTATCTCATTCGTCTGAATCATTTTTAGCGCCTGCGATAGCTTGAACGTCACTACCTCGCTGAATTCATCGGCCTCGAGATGCTTTTCGCCCGTCGTCAGGCCGCTCGCCATGAACGAGTGAATCACTTCGTCCGTGAATCCTGGCGTGGTGAGAAAGCTGAACATCGGCTCGATACGCTGCGCGCTACAACCTGTTTCCTCACGCAGCTCACGCACGGCACAGGCCATCGGCGTCTCATTCTTCTCCAACTTGCCCGCTGGTACTTCGTATAGGTAACCGCCAGCAGCGTACCGGTACTGTCGCAATAACATGATTTGCGGATCTGCACCTGCCGGGTCGCTGATGAATGGAAGGATGGCGGCGGCACCGGAATGACGGATGATCTCCATGTCGCCCGTCGTTCCATCGGGGAAACGGACCTGGTCGACATCCAGCGAGACTACTTTCCCAGTATAGATACGATGCGATGCAATTTGCGGATTGGACATGAATCCTGTGGGTTCGTGTTCAGGGACTTACAACATCCAGCGGACCAAAAGCAACCGCCTCGAGTGGTTCGCGAATCGCGGTTGCATCACCCACTATTACAATCTGCATGAAATCCGGGTGCAGGTGTGTGCGCGCCGCGTGGAGCACATCATCGATAGTCACCGCGCTCATGCGCGCGCGATACGTATCATACCAGTTTTCCGGCAAGTCGTAGATCGTCAAGGTCGCCAGAGCTGCCGCGATCGCCGCTGTGGTCTCATATCGAATGGGAAACACACCCGCCAGATAGCTCGTGGCAAGTGAAAGTTCACTTTCACTGATTGGCTCCGACCGCATGCGATCGATTTCCTTCAGGGTTTCCTGAATTGCAGGAACGGTCACGTCGCTTGCCACCGCGGTGCCAACCACGAACGGTCCAGCCTCTCGCCGCCAATCAAATGACGATGAAGCTCCGTACGTGTATCCGTGCGCTTCACGCAGATTCAGATTGATCCTGGATGAAAACAGCCCTCCCAGTACAGCATTCATCACCGTGATGGAGAAATAGTCCGGATGTGTCCGCGGCACGCCGACATGTCCGATCCTGACCTCCGATTGCGGTGCATCCTCCTTCCGAACAATACGAATCGCTCGTGATGTCCGGCCCGCTTTGTCATTTGCCATTGCAGTCGGAACAGCGGCACCGCTCCACGAGGCCAGTGCGGCGCTGACAATCCGTTCCACTGCATCTATTTCGACGTCTCCAACCACGATCAATGTCGTCGCAGATGGTTGATATCTGGCTGCATGAAACGCTACGACTGTGTCGCGTGACAGCGATTTGACGGATCCAGCGGTGCCCCCCAACGGAAGTCTGAACCGCGAAGTCGCATCGTAGATATATTCGTCGAATTTTTCGTCGGCAAGCTCGCGCGGTTCCGACTCGATCTGCATCAGCTCAGCATACCGCTCTGCCTTGAGCCGCTCGATGGCCGGTGAAGGGAAAGTTGGCGTGACCAGCGCTTCGGCGAAGTGTACAAACGCGTTCTCGAGATTATCGCTCAGTACCGTCATCGCCAGCGACGCTGAATCCCAGCCTGCAGAGCCCCCTACGGAGGTGCCGAGGTGCTCCAGGTAGTCCGTGAAGACCTCTCCGTCGTATTTTGGCGTTCCTTCGTTAAGGGCTTGCGCCGTGATCGCGGCGACGCCCTCCTGCCCCGCCGGTTCGGCTACGCCGCCAGCATCGATTATCGCCAATACCGTAACGATCGGCAAACTGTGCGTCGGGGCAACCAGTATTGTGAGTCCGTTGTTCAGGACACGCCGGTCAAATTTCGGGAAGTGATACTCGCGCGGAATCCCCGGATTCGGTCGAATCGACGTGCTCATGCCGTCACCGTGCCGGAATCGGCGAGATCCGCGGAGTCGCTGCGTTCTGTCGTATCGCGCGGAACATACGTCAGAAAGGCGCGGTTGTCATCCGCGAGACGAGTCGTTGCGAATCGGTTGACTTCCGCAACAGTAACCGAGCGGTACCTGTCCATTTGCTCGTTGATGAGCGCTGGATTGCCGAAATACGTGGCGAATCGTGATAGTTGATCTGCCCGCTCACCGGCCAGCTGCATTGACGCAACGAAATCGGTGCCGATAAGAGCTATGGCCCGATCGACTTCGTCCTGCGTCACGCCGTCGGAGCGCATCCGGTCAATCTCCTTCACGACTTCCGCCTCGAGTCGCTCCGGTGTAATGCCAGGACGTGCTGTAACATCGACAACCAGTATGTCGGCGCCCTTTGGAAGATCAAATGTAAAAGCCGTCGCGTCCGTGGCCACTTCACGCTCACGAACCAGCGTGCGTTGAAGCCTGCTTCCCTTGCGCATTCCCAGAATCGCGCCAGTCACAGATGCGGCATAGTACTCGTCAGTTCCCAGAGCCGGCGAACGAAATGCGAGGTACAGACGCGGAAGACTGACCTCATCCTGTACAACTTCGCGTAGCGTCGCACCAAACGTTGGCGGTAACGACATATCCGGCAGCGGCGGCTTCCCCTTGCCCCGGGGAATGGGGCCAAAATATGATTCCACCAGCGTCCGAGCCTCGCCTGGATCGAAATCACCCGCAATTGTGAGGACTGCGTTATCCGGCGTATAATACGTCGCAAAAAAATGCGCTATGTCGTCAAGCGATGCCGCGTTGAGGTCTTCGAAGGATCCGATCAACGAATGGTGAAACGGATGCGGATCCGGGTAGGTGAGCGCAGGCAGCTTCTCCCACCACGTTCCATATGGCTGATTGTCCACAGACCAGCGACGTTCGTTTGATACAACATCTCGCTGCGTGTCCAGCTTCTGTTGGGTCATTGCTGGTAGCAGAGCACCCATTCGATCAGCCTCCAGCCACAACGCTATCGCCAATTGATTGGATGGCACCGTCTCGAAATAATTTGTCCGGTCGAGCCACGTTGAACCATTCAGAGTCCCGCCTGCGCGCTGCACCAGCTCGAAGTGCTCGTTGGCCTCGACATGCTCCGAGCCCTGAAATAGCATATGCTCAAACAGATGAGCAAAACCAGTCCGCCCGGTACGTTCATTGGCAGAGCCAACATGGTACCATAGGTTTACCGCTACGATCGGAGCGGTGTGGTCCTCTGAAAAGGTGACGAGCAGACCGTTGCTCAGCCGGAAGGTGTCAATTGGAATGCGCATGAAAGTCTTGGGTTTCCGCGTAATATAGAGTCTGGTCGTTCCTACTTCCCCATGCCTTCCCTGACAGCATGACCGTTTCATCCGTCTGCCCCAATACACTGTTTGTCGTCAGGCATGGCGAATCGGCCGGGAATCTGGCCCGCGATGCGGCCAATGAGGCACGTGAGCTGGAAATCCATAGCTCGACCCGCGATCTCGATGTTCCGCTGTCCCCACTGGGAGAGCGTCAATCCACGGCCCTGGGACACTGGTTTGGCGCGCTACGCATGGACCAGCGCCCGACGGTCGTCATCACCTCCCCACACCTTCGGGCGCGACAGACCACCGAAATAATCAAGTCGCTCGGCGGCTTCCAGTACGCTAGTGTGTCCGCGAGCACTGTCCAGGACGAGCGCTTTCGGGAGAAGGAATTTGGAATCCTTGATGGCCTCACAAGATATGGAATCCTTGCGCGCTTTCCAGAACAGGCTGCCCTGCGAGCGTCCCTCGGAAAGTTCTACCACCGACCTCCCGGCGGCGAGAGCTGGTGCGATGTCATCCTTCGACTCAGAAGCGCTTTCGAGGCAATCTGCCGGGAATATCACGGCGAAAGGGTCCTGGTAGTCGCACATTCCGTCGTCGTCCTTTGCATGCGCTACATAATCGAGGAGCTTACAGAACAGGATATCCTTGCAATCGATCGCACTACTGAAGTGGCGAATTGCTCAGTCACGCGGTTCGACGTCGATCTGGCAAAAGGAACAGCCGGAAGGCTGGTCCTTGATAGCTTCAACTTCGTCGCCCCATTACATGGGGAAGGCACCCCGGTAACCTCCGCTCCAGATACCGCTGCTTCTTAATTAGCGGGACGGTCCAGTACAATGAGCTTGACGTCGTCACCACCGATTGCGCGAAGCCACGCCACCAATTCGTTGACCCGGCGCGGCAGGAAGATGCCGGTTTCACCTACGAGCCGGCGACTGATCACAACCTCGCGACCTTGCTGTGAATATGTTGCGGTATAGTCCCCGAATACGCTCGTAGCCACTACGTTCGCCGGTAATCGCGCATGCCAACCTTCCGGGAGGGTAACTCGCAGCTCCATGACGGCCGTGCGCATCCCTACTATTTTTGACGCATCGATGGGGAAGCGGCGAGCTGGAAGCCGCGCAATGTCATCCGCTACACTCGATATCGCGACCAGGCTGGGGAACGGATTGTTCAGCAGTATCTCCGCACCTGCCGTGGTGGTCGCATTCGCGTCTCTGATCCGAACATGAACGTGAGCTGGTACCGTATAGTCCCTTCCGTTGAATCCCGAAAGTGAATCTCCCTCCCCACTCGTGAAATATTTCCGCGCTATCTGACGAGCTGCCTCGGCGCGCTGTGCAGAGTCCGGCGGCGAGGCGAACGAAGCCCGCATGCCCGCGGCAAGGGCTCCGGTTGCTTCCTCATCGTAATAGCCATTGAATTTCCCGTCCGCGGACAATTCACCAGTCAACCGCATACTTACAACGTTCGACGCCGAAACATCCCGCGGAAGGGTTACCTCTTCGTTCCGGCCATCGGGGAATACCACCAGCCCGAATCCACCCTGAATGTTCGGTGGAAGTTCACCATACGCGCTGAACGACGAAGTGAGATCCACAAATCGATACCCTCCACTCGCCAATGCAACCGCTGCTATCTCATGATTGAACTGTTGCGGACTTGGCATATCCCGTCGAGCGGTAGCATTGATACTCAGGAGGACGGGAAATGCATGGATACCAAGATGATCCAGAGCGGTTATAAACAGCGTCGCCTTGTCCTTGCAATCGCCATAACCAGTAGCAATTATCGTGTCGGGCATTCGCGGTTGGTAACCGCCAATCCCAAGCTCGATGCCGACATATCGGATATCCTGCGCCACCCAGCGGTGCACTGCGCGAATGGAATCATCCCGGGTCTTCGCACCAGCTACGAGAGAGTCGACGAGTCTGGTGAGCCGCGGGGTCGCATCATACCTGCCCCGCGCAAGTGCAGCATACCACCGCGACACATCCGTCCACGTAAGTGCGCCACCAACCCGCACATCCATGATCACACCGTTGGAATCTGCTGCGAATGGTTCCCGTTGTACCTTCGGAGTTTGATTGCGCGACCAGACATACCGCGTTCGCCCTTTCTCGGATCGAGTGACTCTCTTGAAATCCAGGTTGTCTTCCCGGATCCGTGGCGTTGTCGACGACGGTACGTCCAGCGTGAATCGCGCACGCTCGATCGACGATCCTGGCGTGAATACGTAGGTCTGCGCAAAATCGCCCGTCAAGGCTGGATTGTGTTCATCGACCGTAAATGCTGCATCCAGTATCGTTCCCACAGTAACGCCGGACAGAGACATCCTCACAATCTTCTGATCGCTGTACATCGGGGATGTCGAAACGGGCGCAGGTACGTCGGATTCCTGAACCTGAGTCGGGGCGGCGCTCACAACTGACCCATCAGGACGTACTACGCGCAGCCATTGAACCACAAATGATTGATGCCCGGGCACATAACCGAATTGCTGCTCGCGCAGAGTCGTTGCACCGGCTTCAGTCAAAACCTGAATCACACGTCTGAACGTCTTTACCACACTCCCGTCGTTTTTGACATTGACCGACGTCGAATCCAGAAGCAGATGTGTGGCCTCACCCTCGTGTGTGGCTGGATTGACCGCCAACCTGTAGAGCGAGTCATCCGCTGCGGTTGGAGGTATTGCTGGAACCGTTATGCCCTGTGCAGCAACCGAAGTCGCGGTCGCAAATAAAAATGCTGCCGCGGCGATTGATCGTCGCGTCAGATCCACCCGTTCCGCTCACGCAACGACATGATGTGCGCGGTGTGGTGTCGGCCATGCCAGGCATACAACGCAACTACTTCACGAAGCGGCACAGCCCGATTGTGCTCCGGATGTATATAGCAACGCTCAAAATCCGCATCGGACATCGATCGCAGCAGCGCAACGAAACGTTCATGCAATGTGTCGAGCAGGGTGAGGGAGACGTCGATCGGAACCGTCGCAATGTCACCGAGTCTTGCCCAGTCTGCCTCGTTGTACGGCTTGATCGTAGGCTTATCCTCGGTGAGCGCAAGCTTGCACCGTATATACGCATTCATGTGGCTGTCAGGCACGTGGTGCACAACCTGCCGTACCGTCCATCCGCCTTCCCGATACGGCATGTCGAGCTGTCGGTCGTCCAGTCCCGCTACCGCCGCTCGAAATGATTGCGGCATTGAGGCGATGGTCGCAATCGACCGATCGATCGCTGCGCGCGATAGATCATCATCGTACTGGAATTTTCCAATTGGATAGCGATCCGTCAAACTGGATGTCGTCATCACGGGGTTCCCCGAACCTTGAGAATTGCGGAATTCACCGTGGCAACGAACTTCTGCGCATCCTCCGGCGCGAATGACTGAAGCGCGGTGTGTCCATTTTGCTTGACGTCCTCGAACGCCATCCTTCGCCGGTCCCGGTAAGCAAACTTTATGGCGCCGTCGCTGTAGTGTGCACTATCGATGTCGGCGAGTGGGTATTTGAGACGCGTCTGGAGCGCGGAGCTCACACTTTTCTT
>DATBNQ010000125.1:0-30258 GCA_036554185.1 Gemmatimonadaceae bacterium
CCGCACATCCAACTTGGCATGGAGAAGGCTTTTACGGTGCCAGCGACCTGATTACGATCTGATCACCAGCCGGCGATTCCGATTCGCGGGAATCGCCAGAGGCGCACTCAGCCGGCGGTGAGCCACGGGTCGCGCGTCATCCAGTCGCTGTCTGGCGCGAAAAGGAACACCAGGCCACCGTTCGCGAGCTTGGGGAGCAGACGCTTGGCGCGCGTAGTTTCCATCGCCGGGCAGCCCTCGCTCCGTCCCGCGCGGGTGGACGTGACGTACGGCGCACCGTGCGCGACCACACCGCGCGCACGCGCGTTGTCGTTGAAATCACCGGACACGCCCGCCAGGCGCAGGCCGATTGAGTGGTATTGCTGGCCACCAGCGTGTCCGGTGAAGCTGTAAAGTTCCTGCGCGACGTAGAGGCCCAAGGATGAGGTCGCCGAGCCGAAGGCATTGGAGAAGCGCGTCGGTACACCGGCCGACGTGGCTGCCGATCCGCGTCCGTGTGCTACCATGAACGGACCGTCCACGATCGAGAGCGCATCCATGTCGAACACATATCCGCGTGGTGCGGAGCTCGGGAGACCGTAATCCACGAAATACAGATACGGTTTGCGGACCTCGGCGGAATGGGCGGTCCTGAACGCGAAGTAGCTCTCGAAGGCATCAGGGAGGGCCTTTGAGCTGCTGAGCGGACGTACCATGGACGCCAGTGCATCGAGCGCGTTTCGTGTATCCGCCATGATCTCCGCATGGTGCGCGGCTGGCGCGACGCGGGCGCTGAAAACCGAGCCAATCGCCGCGCCAACAGATCCCGCGTGCAAACCGGCGAGTGTTGCCGCGGAACGGAGCACTGGACCGTTATAACGCGCCGCGGAATACGCAGGGCGAACGTTCAAGCCCACGTACATGACAGCAATCGCTGGCACGAGTATGGTGGGAAGAAGGTTTAGATATTTGCGTGATGCCATGCTGGTTCCAAATGCGCGGTCCAGGCCCTGGACCAGTGGTCGGGGCCGTTGCGAGCAGCAGCCGTCAGGGGATGACGACCGAGGCCTCGTTCATATTACACCGGGGGCCGAGAGCGGTCCAAATTCCGGCGGGAAATCCGGGTCCCGGGGTTGGTACGTTCTCGATCAGAGGCAGAATTCACCGATGGGGGCGGCCGGGCCCTGTCGCCGCTGCCCTCCGCTGACTAACGTGCGACGAATCAACGGCACGGCGGCGACCTCGTTGCCGGCGTCCGCCGACGCACTCTGCATCCGGGCCAATATCGTGACCGACCGCTCTCGCCTCGTTCGCTCCGCGCTCATCACGCTCGTGATGACGAGCGCAGCCTCTGTCTCTGCCGTGTCAGCACAGCAAACCGCACCGCGCGCCGACAGACCGGTCTGGCCCGACGAGGGTCCGCGCACCTGGACCCCCCGAGCCACGGAGCCGGCGATCACTCCGAACGACCTCCGAACGCGCCTGTACCAGATCGCTGATGATTCGATGCAGGGCCGCAACATCGGCTCCCCGGGTGACTTCGAGGCGACTGCGTACATCGCTGACGTGTTCCGCCGCCTCGGTCTGCAGCCGGCTGGAGAAAATGGCACGTACTTCCAGGATCTTCCGTACGGCGCGTTTGCGTTGCAGGGGCCGACGCCGCGCCTCACCGTCGGAAAGAAGACGCTCGCCGCCGGCGCGCGATGGATCCCGCTAGCGCCCGACGCTGCGAGCGGTTCGGGTGCCAGCGCAAACCTGCGCAACGTGCCGGTGGTTTTCGCTGGCCACTTCGGTGACACGTCCGTCGTGCTCGATCCCGCTCGCTTCCGAGGCAAGGTCGCGGTGTTCATCGGCGGTCCTCGTGTGCCGGGAGCTCAGGGTTCAGGCGCAGCGGCGCCGAGTTGCGCGTCGCTCCCCAATCGCTTCGGCGCCGACGCCGCAATCGCAGACGATGCGCGCATTCGCGCGAGCCAGAAAGCGAGTGGAGTGCGGCCGCTTGCGCGACGTGACGAAAGAGCGCGCGCGGCTGGCGCCGCCGGTGTTCTGTTCGTCGAGCCGATCGACGCATTTGCTGCCGCCGCCGTCCTGCACCCGCGCGGTACGATGCCGGTGCGCGATTCGCTCATCGCTGGCCCGCCCGCGGCGGTGATCGACAGCGTCACCGCACACCAGCTGTTCGGGAAACCGGCCGGTGAGCTCTCGGTCGGCGACGCTGGTGTCGCCGTCACCGCCACGTGGCGCTACAGTTTCAGCGTCTCACCGACCCCCGCGCGCAACGTGATCGCGATTCTTCGCGGCAGCGACCCGACGCGTGCCAGTGAGTATGTGCTGATCAGCGCGCACAACGACCACGTCGGCGTGCGGTCCGAAGCGGTGGATCACGACTCACTGCGCGCCGTCAACATGGTCACGCGGCCGCAAGGTGCGAACGACCCGGTCTGTCGTCCCACGCCCGAGCAGCAGCATGAGATCGACTCGCTCATAGCGCATGCGCGCAGCATCCGCCCGCCGCGTCGCGACTCCATCATGAATGGCGCGGACGACGACGGGTCGGGCACCGTCCTGCTCCTCGAGGCGGCGGAAAAGTTCGCGAGTGAACACCCTGCGCGCTCGATAATCTTCGTTTCGCACACGGGCGAGGAGGCAGGTCTACTCGGTTCCAAGTGGTTCACCGATCATCCTACCATCGCGCTGGACTCGGTAGCGGCAGCGATCAATATGGACATGGAAGGGAAGGGACACGTCTGGCAGGTGAAATTCGGTGGACCGAACTCCGTGCAGATGCTCGGCGCCCGCAGACTGTCGCGCGAATTTGGCGACGTGGTCGACTCGGTGAACGCCGTGCGTCCGGAAGCCATGGCGATCGACAAGTCGTGGGACGTACCCGCGAATCCGTGGAACCGATTCTGCCGCAGCGATCAGGTGAACTACGTGCTGCACCATGTACCAGTTGTCTACGTCTCCACCGGCTACGCGCTCGACTACCATCAACCGACCGACGAGCCGCAGTACATCGATTACGATCACATGGCGCGCGTCGGGAACTTCGTGCACGACATCGCGCTCGCGGTGGCAGATCGGAAGGCGCGGCCCGTGATCAGCGGGGATGATCCTGCGTTTCCAAGATGTCGGTGATCGGAGCGACGTTCGCACCATCGGCCACGTTCACCGGCAATTCAGTCAGCCGACGACGAACGCCGCGGTCCGCGCTGCGCCACGCGTTGTTGACGCGAGCGGTGTAGACTCGCGCGCTGTCGAGCGCACCCGACGCAGCGAACGTGCGCGCCATCTCGAAATCCAGCTCGCTCCGTGGTACGTACAGTCCCATCGCGGCGAGCTGAACGGTGTATGCGTCGCGCAAGGTTGCGATTGCGGCGGCGTAGTGGCCCTGCGCGTACTGCGCACGCGCCAGCTCGACAAGAGTACGTGGCCAGCCGGACCGACCCCACCGAGCCTTGCTGAATTCCAACTCTGCCTCCGCCCAACGCTTACCCGTCATCGCGATGAGGCCGCGCACGTGATGATACAGCCTCCAGTCACGCGCGTAATAGCTTCGGACACCGATGGCCTGGATAGAATCGGCGAGTATTGACATGCGGACGGTATCGCGGTCACCCGCCTGCCACAGCGCGTCCGCCATCAACGTACGCGGCCACGTAAACGTGCGTGCCCAGTCGGCTGGATAGAGCGAAGCCGGGCCGGAACCGAGCGCGTGCGGTGCCGGCGGTGCCGCAGCGGCGAACGCGCGTCTGATGCCAGCGATATCGCCGATGTGGGCGCGATTTTCTCCCTGAATGAGCAGGAGCCAAACGGAATCGTCCGGAAATTGAGTCAGGGCATTGTCCAGCACGCGTGCCGCTGCACTGAACTGGCCGTGCTCGCGGAGCAGGAGCGCGTGCACCTCGGCGGCGTCGGCCGCGAATCGAGGATCATTCGTCGACTGGAAAACGCGCAATGCGCTATCGGTTTCGGCGTACCGACGATCCTCGATCAGTCGGCGGATTGCGTCCATCGCAAAATCCGGGTCGGTTGGCGCGAGTGCACCTGCCTTCCGTGCGGCGGCGAGAGCATCCTCGTAGCGGTTCTGCGCAGCGAGTGCAGCAGCGAGCTGCGCCCACGCTGCCGGATCGTCCGGCCTGAACGCGATGGCGTGCCGAGCGGCGGATTCGGCTCGCGGAAAATCTCCCGTAATGCGAGCCATCTCCGAGACCGCACGATATCCGACACAGACACGACACTCATCGCTTCCAGCCGTATGACCGGCCGAATCGAGAGCGATCGCGCGCACCGCAATCCTGGACGCTTCGTCGAAGCGGCCGTGCAGCGAGAAAATATCTATTGCGCGGAAGTACGCGCGCGGGTCGCGCGGGTACCTCGCGAGCAGCATGCGCCCAAGTGCTTCAGCGCGCGCGTGCTCTCCACTGTGCAGCGCGAGATAGGCGTCGAAATAGAGTCTTTCGAATTCGGTAGCGCGCGACCGCCCTCTCGAATATGCAGCGTCGAGGGCACGGGCACTGTCGATCGCCGCCGTCGTGAACGGGGCCGCGAGCATGTACCGTCTTTCGATCACCGCGTCCACGAATCCCGAATCGATGGCGATCGCCTGATCAAGCGCAGCCGCCTCCTCCGACGATCGCATCTGTGCACGCAATTGCAGTGCGCGGATGTATAGCCTGTACGAGGCTACAGTATTCGGCTCCAGCTCAACGAACTGCGCGCCACCGTCCGGCGCATCAATGCTCGTGATGACGCGTGCAGTCGCTTGTGCGATCACGGCATCGAGCGCGGTGTCCGCACCTGTTACACGCTGCGTACGATCCCCGTTGCGCACGTCGCGGATCGACACGTCCAGCCAGTAGCGCCCTCCACCGACAGCGACGCTGCCCGTCAGCAACCACCGTGCACCGAGCCGGCGCGCAGCACCGAGCGCGTCAGCCGATGATGGCGCGCGACTCGTGTCGCTGACCGGAAGTGCATCGCGCACACGTGTCTCGTCGAGCACGTTGACTACGTGCTCGCGCGCAATCGCTGCGCCGAGCAGCCTTGGCAACGCGGCCGCCAACCACGAGTCGCCCGAGCTGCCCACGACATCGAACGGTACCATCGCCAACGCGTCACCACCCGTCACGGCAGGACGGTCGGACGGTGCCCGTACGAGCAGCACGATGAGCGCGACGAGGCCGACGGCTGCGACCGATGCGGCAACCACGCGGCTCAGTTGCTTTCTTCTGACCCAGCGGCCGACGGGCGGCGCGTCAACTGTCGAGAGGAACGTCGCCGGGTGCGGATCGAGAGATGGCTCTGTCGATTCGGCGGAGGTGGGAAGCTCGCGTGAGTCGCGGTCCGGATCAGGGACGCGTTCCAGACTAGGTGCGAACGGTGGCTCGGCGAATCTCGATTCTTCAGTCCGCGAGACGACCGTCATTCGCGCAATCTCGTCGGCCGTGCTCACGATGCTCGGGTGCGGCGTCAGGTCGTAATCCGCTGCCAGCCGTTCCACTATACGATGGTATTCCTGCATCGCGAGACGTTGACCGTCGAGTGTTCCGGGCGCAGCGAGAGCGTGCAGCAATTCGATCGCGGGCTTCGCCTCGAGCGGAGCGGCGGCGAGCCACCTGCGAGCAAGTTCGGCGCAGCCCGTCCATGATCCGCTCTCGCGCAATCGCGCACATTCCGCAACGCACGCGGCGATGAAGCGCGCCTCATACATGGAACGCTCGGCGTCGCTCCAGTCTTCAAACGTGCGCGACCCGCCAACGTGTACACCGTCGAGAAATGGTCCGGCGTACAACTCGGCGACTTTTCGTGTATCGCCCGCGATCGATGCGGCAATGAAACTTCTTGCATCGACCGAAAGGGGCACGGATGCCGACAGCGCAACGCTGCTTGACCGTTGTGGGATCGCGTCGGGGCCGAGGATCTGGCGCAGCTTCGATAGCGCTTCCCGCATCGAATGTCGCGCGCGGTCCTCGTCGCGGTCACCCCAAAAGAGCTCTGCGATGTGGTCGCGCGAAAGCGGCTTCGTGGCGAGCGCGAGATACGCGAGGAGTGCCAGGTTACGCGGGCCGAGTGATGAGACCGCTCGCCCATCTTCGTCCAGGAGGACGAGCCCGCCCAACGTTACGAGACGGTAGACTGGCATCCGGCGAAGTTACGACGCAGCGAACCGGGGCGCCAGCACTGAGTTAAGGTCAAGCCATTCAACGACTTGACGTTCGTTGCCATGGCGTTGATGGCGGTCGCTTAATCTTGCCCCATCAAAGCCCACTCAGCCGCGTGGGCACAACCTTTTGATCAGGGGATATTGTAATGCAGTCCATCATTGCTCGTTTTGCGGGCGGAGCAACTGTTCTGGTCGTGGCCTTGACACTGGCTCCGGCCACTGCCGCGGCACAGGTAGAAGGACTCAGCACTTCTGGTGTGGGCGTAGTCGACCTGACCAATAACCGCAACAACACCAACTCCTGTAGCATTTTCAGCACACCGGCATCGTCGACCAGCGAGACTACAAGTTCAATCCCAAATTGCGGCCCGGTGGTTGGAGGCAGCGCCAGCGCGACATCCAGCTCGTCCAACTCTGCGCGGAGCGCGAGCGCGCTGGGAACTGCGAATCAGACGGGCACTCAGGGGCAGACTGATGCTTATGGCCAGGCCAACTCGACGCAATACAGCAAGCTGATTGTCACCGGTACACCCTCAGCGACGGACAACCTCATCTTCCGCTTCGTTACCTCCCAGTCCGAGACGGGGGATGCGAATTCCAACAGCGGTTATGGCTTCTGGAACCTGACGCTCGCCGGCGGAACCGACAATCCCGTCTTCGCACAGCAGACTGCGGGTGGTAGCCTGCTCAGTAGCGGCGCGACTCAAACAGCTCAGGGCTTTGACTTCACGATGCCGTTCACGCCAACGAGCGGACTCTTCAAGTACAACTTCACCGTGGACGCCTATGGCTACATCACTGGACTGGCATCCGGTAACACGACTCAGACAGGTTCGATCTGGGCGATGCTGGATGGCGTCGATGCGGTAGACGCGAGCGGCGCAATCATCAGTTCGGCTTCCTTCGACCAGAACGGATTCGGAACGATCAGCGCCGTGGCGTCCGCCGGACCTCCGAGCACGGTGCCGGAGCCGAGCTCGATGGCGTTGCTCGGTACGGGACTCGTTGTGCTCGTTCCGGCGGCGCGAAGGAGGATCAAGAGGTAGCGCTATCGGGAGAAGCTTCTCCCTGAGTTGATGATTCCGTAGATCAGGTGGACGAGCCTGCGCCGACTCACGACATTCCGGCGGCTTATTGACCGACCCCGCCATCGCCGGCATAATTGACCGTCGTCAATCATCAACAACGAGATAGCAAGCAATGAATGCAACACGAATGGCGGTCGGAACCATGGTTGCTCTCCTGGTCGCGGGACCACTGAGCGGACAGCAGAGTGGGCGGGGGCGTCCCGGCAATCCAGCGACTCGGGGTACGATGGCGTCGGACACGACGCCTTCGGACACGACGTCGCAGAGGACACCGCCGCCGGGCACGAAGTTTCTGAGCGTATCGGATTTCCCGCGATCGGGTGCGAGGGGTGCATCCGGTGAGGGCTACAAGGAGATGCCGCCGGTCGACACGACGGTTGTAACACAGCACACGGCGACTATCGGCGGGCAGCAGATTCACTACACGGCGACCACCGGCACTTACGTGATTCGCGACGACTCGGGCGCGCCGAAAGCCACCTTCTTCTTCGTGGCATACACGAAGAACGGAGTGGCAGACGTCTCCCATCGTCCAGTTGCCTTCGTGTACAACGGTGGCCCGGGCTCGGCATCGCTGTTTACGCAAATGGGCATGGGTCCCAAGAAAGTCGTGCTGACGCCCGACGGCCACGGCATGCCGGCGCCGTATCGCATTACCGACAACTCCGATTCATTCCTCGACGCTACCGACCTGGTATTTGTGGACGCCATTTCTACGGGGTACAGTCGCCCCGCACCGGGCCAGAAGCCGGCTCAGTTTTATGGTGTGGTGCAGGATGCCAACTGGTTCTCCGACTTCATCTACCAGTACGTCACGCGGAACGAGCGGTGGAATTCGCCCAAGTTCCTGATCGGCGAGAGCTACGGAACCACGAGATCCGCCGAGTTGTCGGGCGTGCTGATGAACCGTCACGAGATGTATTTGAACGGAATCGTACTGCTCTCATCGGTCGCCTTCGCGCCGTGGGGTGAGGACGATCGCACCGAGTTCTTTCTGCCAGGATACGTAACCACCGCCTGGTACCACCATCTGCTCGCACCGGATCTGCAGCAGCAATCGCTGGAGCAGATCGCGGCGCTTGCACGCACGTTCGCACACGGAGAATACGCACAGGCACTCGAGCAGGGCGACGAGATCTCTCCGGCGGCGTATCAGAAGGTAGTGAGCGACATGGCCCGGCTCACGGCGCTGTCGCCGACTTACATCGAACAGTCGAATCTGCGCGTGAGTCCGCAACGCTGGTTCGCCGAGCTGTTGCGCAACAAGCGGGAAATAGTTGGTCGCCTCGATTCGCGGTTCACCGGCTACAATCGCGACGCAGCCGGTGAGCGGGCGGAGTACGACCCGAGCGAAGCGTCATACGAAGGCGCGTTCACGGCAACGTTCCTGGACTATGTGCGCCGCGACCTGCACTGGAACAGCAACGCCTTCTACACGGTGACTGCGAACGTGCGGCCATGGGACCAGACGGGCGGGACGGAGGTAGCCGAGACGTTGCGGCGAGCGATGACGCAGGAAGGGTCGCTCAAGGTGCTCGTGCTGGCCGGATACTACGACTTTGCAACTCCGTTCAACGGAATCGAGGAGACCGTGTCGCACATGCAGCTCGAACCGTCGGTTCGCAAGAACATCGGCTTCGACTACTACGCAGCGGGCCACATGGTCTACATCGACCAGAAAGAGCACGACAAGATGCATGGCGACGTGGATGCGTTCATCAATTCGAGCTACGCGCACTGAGCGGTAGCTTGCGGTAACGGTGCCCGAACGTTGGGGGTGACCCCAGGGCACCGTTACCGCGCCCTTTGGGAGCGCATCGAGGGGATAGCCGGATTGGAACGATGCTCGAGTCTCGCACGTATGTGTCGAAGGGGCATCCACCCACCCCTTCAACCTCCGTATGAGAGATCAGTGAGCCAATTCTTCATTCCCCGAGGCGCCGCGGCGTTGTCCGTGGCGCTTGCGCTCGTCGCGCCTGCAGTCGCGCCTGCACTCGCAGCGCAGCAAACCTGTCCGGCGGTCACGCCCGGCGCGACCATGCCGCTCAAGTACCACGGCGGTCCGACCGTCCCCGCCATTACTCCGTGTGACCTCATGACGCGGCTGTACATCTACGCGGATGACTCGCTCCGCGGCCGCGAAGCCGGAACACCCGACGCGATGCGAGCCACGACCTACATCGAACGACAGGTGCGGCAGCTGGGGCTGCGGCCGGCTGGCGATCATGGATCGTACTTCCAGAACATGTCGGTAAGCGCACACACCGTGGCGAGCTCGTCGACGATCACGAGCAGCGGTAAGTCGTTCCACGCCGGCCGCGACTTCGTGCTTGCGGCTCCGCAAGCCGACAGCAAGGTCTCCGGCCCGGTCATCTTCGGTGGAACGCTGGGCGATACGGCCGGCGAACTCACTGCCGACCAAGCCAACGGGAAGATCGTTGTGATGATGGCACCGGCAGGTGGTGGCCGCGGCTTTTTCCGTCGCCCGCCCGGCAGCGCAAATCCGCTGGCTGGCGCGGTGGCGATCGTAACGGTCACGCCGACATTGGCGGAGCCGCGCTTTCGGCCGACGCTGAACGATACCGTGCAGAATACGGGGCGGGCGGCGTATGCAGCCAGCCATCCGGAGCCAGCCAACGCGCGCGGTGGCCGCGGAGGATTCGGCGGCGCCGGTCTGAATCTCAGTGTCACGCCAGGAGTCGCCAGTGCACTGCTTGGGAAATCAGTAGCGAGCGCCGGCCGCGGTGATGTGGGACCGTCGGCGACGATCAATATTCACGTCAGGACCGTCGCCGCACCGACGCGCAATGTCGTAGCGATTCTGCCCGGGACCGATCCGAAGCTCAGCAAGGAATACATCGTGATCGGCGCGCACGCGGATCACATCGGCGTGTCGAGCGCGCGCCCCGTCGTCGAGCACGACTCGCTCAAGGCCTACAATGAGGTGGCGCGTGTCGAAGGCGCCGACACTCGTAACGCGCCGGAGCCAACGGCTGAGCAGTGGGTACGGATCAATGCAATCAAGGACTCGCTACGGAAGATCTATCCGCCGCGGCTGGACTCGATCAGCAACGGCGCCGATGACGACGGCTCCGGCTCCGTCTCCATTCTTGAGATCGCGCAGGCGTTTGCACAGGGACACGTCAAGCCGAAGCGGTCGTTGATCTTCATCTGGCAGATGGGTGAGGAGAAGGGACTCTGGGGCTCGGAGTGGTTCACGAATCATCCAACGGTCCCGCGCGATTCGATCGTAGCGGACCTGAACCTCGACATGGTCGGGCGCGGTGCTGCGACCGACATCACAGGCCGGAACAAGGCCGGTGAAGAGCTTTCGGGTGCGAGCAATTATCTCCAGCTCGTCGGCTCGCGCCGCCTGTCCACGGAGCTCGGTGATATTGCTGAGAGCGCCGACAGCAGCGAGACCGTCCCATTCAAGTTCGATTACTCGATGGACGCGAACGGACATCCGCAGAACATCTATTGCCGCAGCGACCACGCCAACTATGCGCGGTACGGAATCCCGGTGATCTTCTTCACGACCGGCGGCCACGCGGATTACCATCAGGTGACGGACGAACCGCAGTACATCCAGTACGAGCACATGGCTCGCGTCGACAAGCTCGTGTTCGACATTGCGACGCGTGTGGCGGACCTGGATCACCGCGTAGTTGTTGACAAGGCAAAGCCGGACAGTCCGTTTGCGCGGTGTCAGCAGTAGAGCCTTCAGCTAGACGCTAAGTATCTGTAGAAGAACAGCTCCGGTATCGACATGTCGATACCGGAGCTGGTTCGTGCAGTACGGTTTGCGCCATGCCCGAAATCAAGGCGTACGGCGCAGGGCCTGATCCCGAGGCCGCTTCAATGGCCGCTTCGCAATGTTTGCGAGGGCACGCAACGCATCGTTTACTGCTTGCGCATCCGGGAATGTCTCCGCCACATCGGCATCCAGCACGACGACAGTCACAGCTGATCCGGAGCGTCCCGCGTACGGATTCGGGTGCGCATTCGAGAAATCGTACTCAGGCAGGATCTCGTCCGCCGACACCTTCGCCCGTTGGGGCGCGGGGTGCTTCTTTTTACTCGCGGGCTTCGTCATATGCAATGCGCTCTGCGCGCGTCGCTAGCCGGGCGCTGATCAGGCGAATTCGCTCAGCGCCGCGATCGGTGAACATCACGGCCAGCAACCGATCGGTGCTGGACCTGCCTAATAATACAAGCCGTTCCTCGGCTGTAGAATGCCGGTTGTCAATTCTGAACCGACCCAACAGGTCGTCGAAGACAGTTACTGCCTCGGAGAACGCAACTCCGTGCTTGGTGAGATTGGCGGCCGCCTTCCGTGAATCCCATTTGAAAGTAAGAGCCATAACCGCACGTGCACGACAGGCGAGGAGACAGCCTTAGCGGTTACGCGCTGCTGCAAGCGAAATCAGAGCTGGATTCCGGATTCGTGCACCCAGATAGCGCGATCGACGCGCTATGCCGATATTCCGGATGGCACGCTGGCGATTCTCAACCTCCGCGACAACCACAAGACGAGAATGGAAGGCTTCAATTCGATGCAGAAGCATCAGTGCACAGTCATCGATGCGCGACTCGTTGTCGTGGCGACCCTCGCATTCACGGTCGCGGCGTGCGCGTCAGCCGGACGCCGCTCCGCTCCGGTAACATCGTCTGCGCCGTCGTCCGCCACATCCGCCATTGTCGCGACTTCAGGGTATCGGATCGTCTCGCCAATCACGCGGAGCGACGTGACGATGCCGGCCATGCTGGACCGGCTGTCGCGTGCCGACGTCGTGTTCTTCGGTGAGCAGCACGACGATCTCGAAACGCACCGTGCCGAGGCGGAGGTGCTCGACGCCATCGGCCGACTCGGACGACCGGTCGTGCTTTCGCTCGAGATGTTCGAGCGCGACGTGCAGCCTGTTCTGGACGATTATCTCGCGGGCCGCATCACTGAGTCCGAGTTTCTCTCGCGCGCTCGGCCGTGGCCCAATTACGCCACGGGTTACCGGCGCCTGGTCGAGCTTGCCCGCGCGCGTCACTGGCCAATCGTCGCAGCCAACGTGCCGCGGCAGCTCGCATCGGCGGTGGGACGAAAGGGGATTGTCGCGCTCGACACACTCACGCCACGTGAGCGGTTCACAGCGGCACGCGAGAACGTCTGCCCGATGGACGACTATCACGCGCGCTTCATGGATGAGATGCACGCGCACTCCACCGGCTCGGCTGGCGCGGCCGAGCCTGGTGATTCACTGCCGACCGCGATGGCCGAGCGTTTCTACGTGGCGCAGTGCGTGAAGGACGAGACGATGGCCGAGTCGATCGTGAACGCGAAGCGCGCGGCTCCGCGCGATGCGATCGTCGTTCACTTTGATGGCGCTTTTCACAGTGATTATTCGCAGGGTACGGTGGAGCGCGTGAAGCGACGCGAGCCGTCGTGGAAACTAGTGGTGATCAGCGCCATGCCAGTCGCCGATCCGTTGGTGGCGCCGGTCGCGCCGGAGAGCGGCGTCGCGGATTTCGTCGTGTTTACGAAGCGGCCGTCGCACTAGGCCCAGTTGCCGCGCAGACTCGCCGGAAAGCGTATCGGCTGATTGGTGCGCCAGTCGACTGGCGACGCTCGGCGGGTTCGCTCGCCGAGCAGCAGCTGTCGTCAGTCGCGCAGATAGTGACAGCTGTAGCCGCCGGGATTCTTCTTCAGGTAATCCTGATGGTACTTCTCCGCACTGTACCATGTGGATGCGGGCTCGATCGTCGTCGTGATCGGCTTCTTCCACTTGCCTGACGCCTGCACGCGCGCGATCACCTGCTCGGCGATCTTCGCCTGTTCCGGTGACTGCGGAAAGATCGCGGAGCGATATTGCGTGCCGATGTCATTGCCCTGCCGATTCAACGTTGTCGGATCGTGCAGGCGGAAGAACCAGTTCTCGAGCAGGTCCTCGTAGCTGAGCACCGACGGATCGAAGGTGATGCGAATCGATTCCGCGTGCCCCGACTTGCTGTCATGCGTGTCTTCGTATGTGGGATTCTCGACCCAGCCGCCCGTGTAGCCCACGTCGGTGTCGATGATACCGGGGACCTCGCGAAGAATGTCCTCGACTCCCCAGAAGCAGCCGCCCGCGAGGACGGCGATTTCAGTGCGGGTGGCGGCTGCTACACCCGAGTCCGTTGCGTGCTGTTGTTCGTTCATTTCGATCTCGGATCAAGCATTGGCGCATTCAATGATGCGTCAACGAAAGATAAATGCTCTGGGCGGTGAAATGTCGCTGACGCTGTGGCGCACTGAGGGCTGGGCACCGGGCGAAGCCAGACCCTGGCTGCCCGTGGGTATCAGCGCTGTGCCGTGCGTCCGATTCGAACGCGCCAGACTTCCGGCCCCTCTTCCAGCGCGTCCCACGTGAATTCTCCCTTGTGTTCGGCGTCGAACTGATACCACAGCGGCTTGGGATCGTGATCGTTGACGAGCACGTATGCAGTACCCGGCGCGAGTGACGCGAACTGATCGAATATTATTTCGTGCCGCACCTTGGGCGTTTCAGGGCGGACGTCTATGATGCGGTCTTCGGTGTGCATTGCGGCCTCAATTTGAGCTTGGCGTTGCTCTGCTTCGAGTTTCTGTTCCAGGCGGGACAGAAAGTGCATCGCGCCATTCAGACGCTCGGCGTCATCGGGATAGTCATCTCTCAGCAGCGACCAGCCTTCCGCCGCAAGCTGTGCGGCGGTGGATGGATGGCCCGCCTTGCCCAGCTCACGGCATGTGTGAGCGAGAATCCGAGTGAGTGCGTCCACGACCGCTGCCGTAACGACTTCCGGTGATGGTTCTATCATGTCTGCTGACAATTTGACCCTCCGCATGCAATCTGCAGTCTGAACGCGCGAAATTGCAACGGGCATTGGCGACATGTGACCTGTACGCTTTGATATTCGTGTGCGCCCAACGCTCCGGCTTGCGGTATTAACGAAAGTCGGCACCGACGGCTCCCGAAAACCCCATTTGTGCGCTCAGCCTGTTACAGGTGCGGCCTGGTGCGAATACGTGAGATAACGGGAAACAGGGAAACAGGGGTCGGAGTGCGGTTTTTCAAAAAAGTACACTCTCCCCTGTTTCTCCCATTGCGATTATGCACAGGGCACCGTGGCGCGGCTGTGCCGTACGCCCCCAATCCCTCGGTGGCGCGGATCACACCCCAGATCGGGGTCGCGGATGTTGTCATCTTCACGAGCCAGCCCTAGCATGAGTGCGCCTGAACTGGCATTACCGAACTCATCACGTAACCTTTGTCATGGCCGAAAACTCGAGGGGAAATCCGGTGAAGTCTTTCGCAAGTGCAGCACTGTTTCTGACGCTCATATCAGCCAACGCAGCAGGTGCCCAGGTCAACGCGGGCACGCAGAAGCCCGAGCCTAGCCTGCCGTTCACGATGACGCAGGTGGCGACGTTCAACCTGCCGTGGCGCATCGCGTTCCTTCCCGATGGGCGAATGCTCATCACGGAAAAGGTGGGTCCGCTGTGGGTGGTAACACAGCAGGGTGCCAGGACGCCGGTGAAGAACGCGCCGGCAGTTCTAGCTGTGGGACAGGGCGGCATGCTCGGCGTTTACCTGTCACCTCACTACGCAACGGACCACTATGTGTACCTGACATATTCCGAGCCGGGTGACGGCGGCTCGAGCCTGGCCCTGGCACGGGCCAAACTGTCGATCACGCAGAACTCGGCGAGCCTCGATGGGCTCAAGGTGATATGGCGCGACGGCGCACGGGGCCAGGGCGGACAATTCGGCGCCGCGGTCGCGTTCTCTCCGGATAAACGGTTTCTGTTCCTGACCGTCGGCGAGCGGCAGCGCATGACGCCTGCGCAGGATCCCAACTCACCGTTGGGCAAAATTCTGCGCCTGACGCTCGACGGCAAACCGGCGCCCGGCAATCCCGAGGCTGGGAAGATCGGCGCGCCGACCATTCCCGTGATCAAGCCGCCACGCAATACGGAGCTGGCCAAGACCGCACCGATTGTATCCACGTACACCTTTCCAGGACCAAATCTCACTCCGTCGGAAACCTGGGCTACGGGCTTTCGTACCCCCTACGGCCTTGCCTTCGCGCCCGATGGCCGACTGTGGGAGATGGAGCACGGACCGCGCGGCGGTGACGAGCTGAACCTGATCCAGCCCGGCAAGAACTACGGCTGGCCGCTGGTCTCATATGGTATGAACTACGATGGCGTCCCGATCCCGAACCCGGACACTCGGCCGGATCTCACCAAGCCGGTGATCTACTGGGTGCCCGTCATCGCGCCAGGAAGCCTCACCTTCTACAACGGGAAGATGTTTCCGCAGTGGGACGGATCAGCGTTCATCGGCGGAATGGCGACGAAGACGCTCAACCGAATCACGTTCGACAAGAAGGGCGGTGCAACGGCTGCCGAGCGGTGGGATGTTGGCCATCAGATCCGCGACGTCGCGGTAGCGCCCGATGGCGCGTTGTGGATGATCGAGAACACGAGCACGGGCGGGCTGTTTCGACTCACACCGAAGTGACCGGTGGGGGACGGAGTGGGGACGGACTCCTGCCGCGCGCACTGGATGGCCGGAGGCGCAGCGTTCGCCGTACGCTGACCGGCTAGATCGGCATATAGTCATACATATTGACAGTACGGTTTATTGACTATATTGTTCATCCCATGACAAAAAATACCCTCTGGTTTGAAGACGTCGCGCTTCCGGCCCTGCTTCGACACGCGCGAGTAACCTACGGAAGTGCGATGCGCCGAGCTCTGGCAGGCGCCGGCTACGACGACATCCCGAAGAACGGTCTGTACGTGATTGGCGGCTTGGCGCTGGGCGTCGAAGATGTGCCGTTGGGCCAACTCATCAAGGAGTTGCGAATCTCGAAGCAGGCGGCTGGCCAACTCGTGGACACGCTGGTGACGCGCGGCTATCTGCAGCGCACCGTCGACGAGCAGGATCGCCGCAAGCTGACGATCACCCTGACTGAACGTGGCCGCGCCGCGGCCGCGGCCCAGACGGCCGCGCGGGAGGAGATCGACGCCGAGCTGACCGCGCGTGTGGGGCAGACCGCCGTCAGCGATGCGCGTCGGGCGCTGGCAGCGTTGATAGAAATCGGGCGAGAAAACGAGGAGCTGGAATCGAGCGTAGCCAACGCATGGGATGAATGACCAATGGGGGACGGAGTGGGGACGGACTCCTGCCGCGTACGGGACGGAGCAGCACCACAGCTCAATGAATCGCCAGCGCCTATCCTTCGCTCTGATACGCCGGTGAAATCCGACCATTCCGGAGCCGAAGCGCCATAACTTCGATCCCTGTTTGGCTACTCACCGAGGACCGTCCCAGCGCAGCATTCCTGCGGGCCCGAGACCCCAGCTCCGATCGAAAGCGTCGTTAAGATACGAGAGTGTAATTTTCTGAGTTCAGACGCTGGAATTGTCTGAAAGAAGTGCACTCTGATCCCTGTTTTTCACTCACGTCACGGGCTCGCGCACGCGAAACTGGACCGGTTTCCCCGTCCGGTAGCAGCTGCGGCGGCGACAACGACGGCGAGATCGTTCACGAAGAACGACGGCTTCAGCGGAGTTTTCTCGCGCACGCGAGGCGGCGTTGCAGGGAGGTTCGCTGCCGCAAGCGACTCGGGCAACTGGGCGAACCGGCACGCTGATTGAGCCCTGACGTTGCCCGCCAATTCACATTATCACGTACCCCCGGGCTTGCGGCAAGTCCCTCGTGCGGGTTTAAGCTTCGCGCTCATTTTAAACGGGAATTGCCATGACCGGACATGCGGTGGTGATCGCCGGAGGCGGTCCGACGGGGCTGATGCTGGCGGGCGAGCTCGCGTTGGCGGGTGTGGACGTCGCAATCGTCGAGCGGCGCACAAACCAGGGTCTCATCGGCTCGCGCGCGGGCGGCCTGCACTCACGCACCATCGAGGTTCTCGATCAGCGCGGAATCGCGGATCGTTTCCTCTCGGAAGGTCAGGTGGCTCAGGCCGCGGCGTTCGCCGGTGCACGATTGGACATCAGCGACTTTCCCACTCGGCACCCATACAGCCTCGGACTTTGGCAGAACCACATCGAGCGCATAATGGCCGGGTGGGTCGGTGAGCTGAAGGTGCCGATCTACCGGGTACGTGAGGTGACGGGATTCGCGCAGGACGACATCGGCGTCGACGTCGGGCTTTCCGACGGTCAGTCGCTACGGGCGGAATATCTCGTTGGCTGCGACGGAGGGCGCAGTCTCGTTCGGAAGGCAGCCGGCATCGAGTTCCCAGGGTGGGACCCGACGGTCAGCAGCCTGATCGCCGAGGCCGAGATGGCCGAGGTACCGGAATTGGGAATCCGCCACGACGCCATCGGTACTCATGGCATCGGCCGGCTGGAGTACGAGATCCGCGACGGCGAGATCATCTACAAGGATGAGGGGCCTGTACGGGTCATGGTGACTGAGCAACATGTGGGATCAATGAGCGAACCCACCCTGCGCGAACTCAGCGAGGGGCTCATCGCGGTATACGGAACCGATTTCGGAATCCACAGTCCTACGTCGATCTCCAGGTTCACTGACATGACTCGGCAAGCTGCGACGTACCGCGACCGACGGGTTCTTTTGGCCGGCGACGCCGCGCATGTACATGCGCCGGACGGCGGACAGGGTCTCAATACCGGCGTGCAGGACGCGGTGAATCTGGGATGGAAACTGGCCCAGGTAGTCAGGCGGACCTCACCGGAAAGCCTGCTCGATACATATCACGCCGAACGTCATCCGGTTGGTGCGCGGGTGTTGCGCAATACCATGGCAGCGGTCGCCCTTCGCCGCACGGACGAACGCACGAAGGCGCTGCGCGACACCGTCGCAGAGTTGGTCGGGATGGACGAGCCTCGCCAACGACTCGCTGCGGAGATGACCGGTCTGGGCATACGTTACGACTTCGGCGATGGCCACCCGCTGCTTGGGCGCCGCATGCCCGATCTGGACATCGTCAGCGCGAATGGCCCGCTGCGTGTATTCACTTTGCTGCACGGCGCGCGGCCAGTGCTGCTCAACTTCGGTGAGCCCGGGGACTTCGACATCACTCCGTGGGCGGATCGCGTTCAGATGATCGATGCCAGATACGATGGTACGTGGGAGCTTCCGGCTATCGGTGCCGTTACTGCTCCCGTTGCTGTGCTTGTTCGGCCCGACGGATACGTGGCATGGGTGGGAGCCGGAACGCAGGCAGGGCTCGTCGACGCGCTGACTACGTGGTTCGGCCCCCGGAAAAACGGGGGTCAGAGTGCAGTTTCCTGAGTTCAGCCGTTGGAATTGTCTGAAAGAAATTGCACTCTGACCCCTGTTTTTCAGCGGCGTTGCGTGGCTGCCCAGCTCCGCGGCGGAACAGAGCACGCCGGCACCCGCATCGGCTGATTCGTGCGTGTATTCACAGGAGGCACTCGGCGCGTTCGCGACACGAACGCTGGATCCTCCGACGCCTCGTACGCAAACAATGCGATCAGCGTCGCGTTCCGCTTCACGTTGTCGAAGTTGATCTTGTCGTATGTGTCGCGGTTGGTGTGCCACGTGTAGTCGGTGTACGACCAGTCGGACGAGGTCAGGAAGAAGCCGGGCGCGCCGCGGCAATCGAAGGCGTCGCTGTCGGTGCTCTCATCGTGCGCGACTCCCGGCAGCATAAGAGCAATATTGCGAGTCATGTCCGCCGGCATGCGCGACATCCAGCGCGCGAGCGACGATGCAGCGTCGACGAAACCGTTCGTCTGCACGCTGTCGATCTCGCCGGTGCCGTTGTCCTGGTTGAACAGCGCCTGCAGACCCTTGAGAACTTCCGGATGATCCGCCGCGAACGCCGACGATCCGATGTCGCCTTCCTCCTCGCCGCTCCAGTGACCGACGAGAATCGTGCGTTTGGGATGAGGATATGCGGTCTTGAGAATGCGCATCGCCTCGAGCATCGTGATCGTGCCGGTGCCGTTGTCGGTTGCGCCGCTTCCGGAATCCCACGAGTCGAGGTGCGCCGAGAGCATGACGTATTCGTTGGGCTTTTCCGACCCTGTGATCTGTGCGATCGTGTTGAACACCGGTGACTCGTTCGGAGCTACCTTCGCGTCGGCGACCGCGTGGACGCGCGGGCCCTGTCGGTTGGACGCGAGTCGCGCGAGCAGGGAATAGTCCTCGCACGACACGTCGAACGACGGTACGCCGGCCGCGCGCGACGACTGAATCTTGTCGACACCCCAGCCGCGTGACCAGCCGTTGGAGAGAACGCCAGCCACACCGGCGTGTGCGAGCAATGCCGGAAGTTCTCGAAAGTTGACGTGCGCGGCGGCGAACCGAGCGCGCCAGTCCTGCGCGGCGCTGTCACGCTGCGAAACCGCGTGCTGATACGTCGCGGAATCGGCCCAGGTGCGAATGTCGGCATCGGGACGGCAGGTCGTCTGCGGCTCGCTGATCAACACGAGCTTTCCCTTCACGGATTGCAGCCACCGCGCGAACCCTGCGCTGTCGACGATTTCCGCTGCGGTGGGGATGATGACGACATCGGCGGTGACGCCGCCGGCGGGCGTCGCTCCGCTCCACGCGTGCATCGTCGCCTCGAGCACACGATGTCGTGGTGCCACCAGCTCCAGCGTGCTGATGCCACGCGTCCAGTCGCGCCAGGTGCCGTACTTCTCGTTCCTCGCATCGACGCCCAGCGACTTGTAGATGCTGAGCAGCCAAGCGTTGGCCGCACGGTTCGCCGCCGAGCCCGTGAGTCGCGGGCCGATGGAGTCCATGAGCGCCTGTCCATAGCGCGCAGCCGCGGAATGGTTCATCCCCTGGTCATAGATGCTCTGGACGACGGGATCGCCGGTCGGATTATCCTGGGCGCGTACCTGCTGCGGAGTGCCGAGAGCCGTCGCGAGTGCGGCGACGACAAGTGGAACGAGAATGTGTGATCGCATGCGACAATGCTAGCTCTCCGGCTGCCGTGCTCGCCAGTAGGGCCAGCGCCTCGAGATTATCGCCCGACGGGTGTCGAACCATGCGTCGATGGAGTACGATACCGGCTCCGATAATCGGCTGAACATTATCCGGTCGACCTGTCGATTGGGCTCCTGCTCGTCCGTCATGGTGATGTCACGATTCACTACTCTTCCGGAGAAACCCATATGCGCTATGCCTTGCTGATCCACTATCCGCAGCCTGCCGTCAACACACTGAGCGATGAACAGCTCGAGGCCGGCAAGTCCGCCTTCCGCGCTTATGCCGAAGCGCTCGACGATGCTGGAGTACTTCGCTCAGCCGAAATACTGCAAAACGTTTCGAGCGCGACGAGCGTCTCACTGAAACATGGTACTCTGCAGGTTCAGGATGGACCGTTCGCTGATTCCAAGGAGCAGTTCGCCGGTATCTTCATGGTCGACGTTCCGGATCTCGATGCAGCGCTGGCGTGGGCCGAGAAGTGTCCCGCGGCGCAATGGGGAACTGTGGAAGTTCGTCCATCCGGGGTGCGATTCGTCGACGGAGCATGGGCGCGCGCGACTTGACAACCGACGCCGAGGTGCGGGCGGAAGAGCTGGCCCGCACCTCCTATGGCCGGCTGCTCGCCATTCTAGCTGCTGCGAGCCGCGACATCGAACTGGCGGAGGATTCACTGGCCAATGCGTTTGCGCAGGCGCTGAGCACGTGGCCGAAGTCCGGCGTGCCGCAGAACCCGGACGCGTGGCTGCTCACCGTCGCCCGCAATCACCAACGCGACGTCGTGCGGACGGCAGCGCATCGGCTCACCGTTTCGATCCATGATGCCGCGGTCGGCAACGTGGCTGAAGTACTGGACAATCTCGACACGGACGAAATTCCCGATCGGCGGCTTGCACTTCTCTTCGTATGCGCGCATCCGGCCATCGACCCGGTAGTTCGTACGCCTCTCATGTTGCAGACCGTGCTTGGATTCGACGCTGAGCGAATCGCGCGGGCGTTCGCAATGCCCACTTCTACAATGGCTCAGCGACTCGTCCGGGCGAAGCGACGCATTCACGATGCAGGAATTCCCTTCGTGGTACCTGACCGAAGTCAGATGCCGGCACGACTTGCGCCCGTGCTCGAGGCGATCTACGGTGCGTATGCGATCGACTGGCAGGTCGTCGCGGGAATTTTGGAACGCGAGTCGCTCGCCGCCGAGTCACACTGGCTCGCTGTCACACTGGCAGAATTGCTGCCCGACGAGCCGGAGGTGCTCGGCCTGGCCGCGCTGATTTCGCTATCGCTTGCCAGGCGGCCCGCACGCGGATCGGCCAGCGAGTTTGTACCGCTCGCCGAGCAGGATACGTCGCTCTGGGATCCAGAGCTCATTGCCGCCGGTGAACATTACCTCCATCGTGCACGATCGAGCAACACGATAGGTCGCTTCCAGATCGAGGCCGCCATCCAGTCTGTGCATTGCGCGAGAGCGACGTCGGGTATTACCGATTGGATGGCGTTGCGCACCCTTTACACCGCGCTTCTATCGATCGCGCCGACGCTTGGCGCGCGCGTCGCCTATGCTGCGGCAGTCGGCCGTCTGGAAGGGCCAACCGCCGGACTGGCGGCGCTCGATACGATCGCCGAAGATGCTTTGCATCGCTTCCAGCCAGCGTGGGCGACGCGAGCACAGCTGCTGTTCGAGGCGGGCTCGCTGAGCGAGGTCCTCTCTGCCTACGACAAGGCGATATCACTAACGGCGCACGGTGGCGAACGCGCGTATTTGGAGCGGCGACGAGCGGGAGTCGCTGGAGCCCCCGGAACTTGAAGAGCGTCTGAAACCGCGAGGAACCGGGGTCAGAGTGCAGTTTCCCGACCCCGAGCGTCGGGAGCGACGGTAAAAGTGCACTCCGACCCCTGTTATACTTTTGTACTTGACTATTCGGACTGGTCTAACGAGTCTAACGTGTGGCCGACTCGAATAATTCCTCCGGCATGTGGCGGGAGAAACCATCGCGTGGCGGCGCGAAAACTCAGCGCGTCGACGAAGCACCCGCGCGTGACGTACGACACTGTTTGCGATCTTGCAGCGCGACTGCCGGAAGTCGAGCAGGGCACTTCATACGGCACGCCCGCGCTCAAGGTCCGCGGAAAGCTCTTCGTGCGTCTCAAGGAGGATGGTGATACGATCGTGCTCCGGACGGATTCTTTCGAGCGTGAACACCTTATGAGTACTGCGCCAGAGACGTTCTTCATCACCGATCATTACCGGGATTACCCCTGGGTGCTCGTGCGACTGGCAACTGTTGACGTCGCGCAGCTCCGGGAGCTCCTCGAGGATGCATGGCGGCGAGTAGCCCCAAAGAAATTGATCACGACACTGGCCCGGGACTGAACGAGTGAAGAATCTCTTTGATCCGGCAAGTGTGCGCGAAGTAAGAGAGCGCGCACTGCGCCTTCGACCGGACAGCAAGCGCCAGTGGGGCAAGATGAATGCATCACAGGCGGCAGCGCACTGCTCTGCGAGCCTGGAAATGGCGCTCGGCGACCTCCGTCCTCCACGCGTGCTGGCGGGAAGGATCATGGGACCGATCGTGAAACGATTCGCGCTCGGAAACGACGAGCCCATGCACCGTAATTCGCCGACGGCGAGGGATCTGGTCATGAGCGGTGAGCACGATTTGGATACCGAACGGACACGACTGGTCGGATTGATCGATCGGTTTGCCGTTGCTGGCCCGGGCGGCTGTAGCAGTCACCCGCACCCGTTCTTCGGCAAGCTCACCCCACCGCAATGGGCCGAGTTGATGTACAAGCACCTCGATCACCACTTGCGGCAGTTTGGGGTGTAGCGTTCGCGCAGGTTCGCGCCGAAGGAACCAGATGACGAGCGGTGGTACGTCGATGTGAACACCGTGCTCCTTCCAACGCCCGAGAAAAGCGATTACTCCGAGAGTGCAGCAAGTACCTGATCCACGTGCCCATCGACTTTCACAGGTGACCACACTCGTTCGATGCGTCCCTGCGGATCGATGAGGAACGTGGAGCGAATGGTTCCCGTGACTTCCTTTCCGTACATCATCTTCTTGCCGAAAGCCCCGTAGCTCTTCGCCGCGACGTTCTCGGGATCCGACGCGAGCGCGAACGGAAGCCCGTACTTCTCGCGAAAACGGCGGTGCGAAGCGATTGAATCCTTGGAGACGCCGAGTATGGTGGCGCCGTGGCCCTGGAGCCGACTCATGCTATCGCGGAACGAGCATGCCTCGCGCGTGCAGCCCGGCGTGTCATCCTTCGGATAGAAGTAGAGTACCACTCGCGTGCCACGCAGCCCGGAGAGTGAGACGGTACCGTCGGTACTTTCGAGCTCGAAGTCCGGCGCCAGTGCACCTGCGGTCAGTTTCATTTGTATAACCTATACGAGAAAAACAGGGGTCAGAGTGTGGTTTCCTGAGTTCAGGTGTTGGAATTGTCTGAAAAAAATGCACTCTGACCCCGATTTTCCCGCTTCAATTCGATACGCGAATGGGCACTCTGATGAGCAAGCCCGGTGGCGCGCGGATACCCGGCGGCGGCGTACCGTGCACCTCGAGCCCGAGGAGCCCGGGGTGCATCGGCACGAATTCGAAGTCGTACGTCTCGCCCATGCTGATCATCTGCCGCGCCGCGCGGGGGACTTGCGTGCTCATCGGTAGTGCTGCGCCGTCCTTGGCAACCAGTCGCCAGCGCACGATCATCGTGTCTCTGCCGTTCGACTGCGCGCCATCCTGACGCGCCGTAAGCGAGACCGTTGGCGTCGGCGTTTGGGTACTGAGATTGAGAATTCGAAATCTTGCTACGCGACCGACGTGCAGCACCACCGTATCAGGACTGGCCTGACCGTTGATCTCGAGCGGGTGCGCACGATTGAATCGCTGACCCTTGAGGAAGAATACATGATCATCCGGCGATGCAGTCGCGCCCGGATCCCGCACTATCAGCGCCCCTTCCAGACCGGCTGTCTGCTCGCGAACCTCGTCCACGTGCGAATGATACATGAACGTACCGGAGCGCGGCGGTGTGAACCGCGCCTCGAATGAGTCGCCGGGTGCGATTCCGGGTGCCAGGCGCTTGCCGGCACCGCTAAAACCCGGCACACCATCCACGTAGCTGTCCTCGACTTCAATTCCATGCCAGTGCACGCTTGTCGGCTCAGTAAGATGGTTCACGATCGTGATCGACACCGGCTCGCCTCGCGTGAGATCGATCTCCGGACTGAAGTCCCTGCCCGTGTCGGTGCGACGACCATGTTCCTCGAGCACAAACCGCATCGACGGCAGCCTATCGGCGCTCCCGCCGTGATGTGCTGACGAATCGGCGATTGCGATCAGGCGAAGATGTCGCATCGCATTCGGCTCACCAACGGCGGCTACGCCCGGCCGACCGGCGACCTCGACTCCAAGCACAAGCCCCGCCATGTCGCGCATGTGCGGGTCTTCCGTGTCGGCAGGGATGGAATTGATCGGTTCAAGGTGAATTGCAAAATGACAGTGGAAGAGCCAGTTGCCCGGCCGGTCAGGCGACCAGGTGATCGACATGGCCGATAATGGCGACATCAACTGCGTAACGACGTGTTGTCCTGGTTGCGGTCTACCCTGATAGTCGGCAAGTGGGCCGGAGAAGGCATCGACACGGAAATAGAATCCGTGCAGGTGCATCGGATGTATCTCGCTGGATGCGTTGATGACTCTCCAGTGAAGCGAGTCACCCACTGTCGCGTGTATCCGATCGGTGTTCGGCCACGAGCGACCGTTGATCGTGAATACTACGCGCCCAGCTTCCGCCGGTGCCAAAGCGATCGGTGCGTGCGCGGTGTCTTCATACGCGGTGAACGCCGAGTCGAGCGTCTGCATGATCACGAACACGCGATCACGCGCCGGCTCGCTCTTCGAGGTCGTATCGATCACGATCGCACCGCCGAGAAGTCCTTCCATGAGTGCCCTTCTGCTCGCACCGCTTGCGGTCGTCGCGCGATACACGTAATTCCCGGACACGGTAGCGTTCGTCGTAACCGTTTTCACGTCGCCAGCGGGAACGACGACGGAGTCCTCGGCGGCAGGCCGGTCCGGGCCGCCGTGGACCGCAGCGGGCACGAAAAACGTGAGCGATGTTCCAAGCGAGTTGCGGATCGACAAACGGATCCGCGTCCCGCGCGGTACACGTATCAGCGGGCCCGGCATGAGCGGTGCCTCTCCCGGTTCGGCAAAGGCCGCGATCGTCATCGGCCGACGGTGTGGGCCGTCTATGAGAAAAGCGCTCTCCTTCGCCTCGAGCGTGACCGCGAGTACGCCGTCGTGCAGCACGCCGGCGCGCTCGATGTTCGGATTGGGCCGCACCAGCGGTGCGGGTGCTGATGGCGCCCGCGCAACTTCCCTGATCCGCGCTGTCCGGGCCGCGGTCGATAGCGAGCTCGTGCCCAGAGCCAGCACGCACATCACCGACTTGCTCAGCATGACCGTCCTCCCGAAAGAGCGACCGCATCGCCGTGCCTTGCGTCGTGCAACGTGGAGCGAATGTATGAAAGTTCGTCGGCCGTCGCAAGCGACGGGTGGCGGACGGCCGGCACGCGACGATGACCACGCCACCGGCACCCGGGCATCCGTATATTCTGCAACGAACCCGTTCTCCAGTACCAAGCCCACAGCCACCCCGGTCTCGATGCGACTCACTTCCCTTCCGTTCGTCGTCTCACTCGCCGCAATCGCAGCCGTACCTGCGACGCCGATCACAATCGCGCCGTCCGGCGACATACTGGGCTTCACCCCAGCGTCGTCGCGCGCCGAGCAGGAATGGGAAACGAAGTTCCGCGCACTACCAAGTCCGGCGCGAATGCGAGCTGACATGAAGCGCCTGACGGCGTTTCCACACCACGTCGGATCGCCGTACGATAAAAACAACGCCGAGTGGCTGCTCAAGCAGTTTAAGGACGCCGGATGGGATGCGCACATCGAACAGTTCGACGTGCTCTTTCCGACTCCGAAGGAACGCAAACTGGAGATGATATCGCCGACACGTTTCGTCGCGAAGCTCGCGGAGCCACCAGTACCCGGCGATCCAACTTCATACCAGACGTCGCAACAACTTCCACCATACAACGCCTACTCGATCGATGGTGACGTCACGGGTCCGCTCGTGTACGTCAACTACGGCCTGCCGTCGGACTACGATGAGCTCGCGCGACGCGGAATCTCCGTGAAAGGTGCAATCGTCATCGCACGCTACGGCAGATCATGGCGCGGAGTCAAGCCAAAGATCGCCGGTGAGCATGGCGCCGTCGGCTGCATCATCTATTCAGATCCCGCTGACGACGGATACACCGAGGACGATACCTTCCCCGTCGGACCGGCTCGCGCTCCTTACAGTGTCCAACGCGGCAGCGTGATGGAGATGACTCTCTACCAGGGAGATCCGTTGACCCCGGGAGTCGGGGCGACCAAAGATGCAAAGCGTCTCGCACTCAAGGACGTCAAGGTGTTCACGAAGATCCCCGTGCTACCTATCGGGTACGCCGACGCAAAACCGCTACTCTCCGCGATCACGGGCGACGTCGCACCGCGCGACTGGCGTGGTGCGCTGCCAATCACGTACAAGATCGGGCCCGGCCGCGCACGCGTTCATCTCGTGGTGAAATCCAACTGGGATATCAAGCCGGTTTACGATGTCATCGGACGGCTCACGGGCAGCACGCAGCCGGATCAGCTGGTGATCCGCGCGAATCACCACGACGCATGGGTCAACGGCGCCGACGATCCGGTCTCCGGTCTCGTCGCCGAGCTGGAGGAGATGCGCGCACTCGGCGCGCTCAGGAAGCAGGGCTGGAGTCCCAGGCGCACAATCATCTACGCCGCGTGGGATGGTGAAGAGCCAGCCGTACTCGGTTCTGCCGAATGGGCGGAGACGCACGCCGCGGACCTGAGCGCGCATGCAGTCGCATATCTGAACAGCGACAACACCGGACGCGGATATCTGAGCGTCAGTGGCTCGCACATACTTGAGAAGTTCATCAACGGAGTCGCACGCGACGTTACCGATCCGGAAACCGGTGCGACGCTGGAGCGCAGGATGCGCGCGGCCGAAGTAATGCGTGCCCCCGCGGCACGACGCGAGGCAACGCGCAAGCGCGCGGATCTGCCGATCGGCGCGCTCGGATCCGGCTCCGATTACACGACGTTCCTGCAGCACCTCGGCATTCCCTCGATGGATTTCGGGTTCCACGGGGAGGGCGGACGCGGCTCGTACCACTCAGCGTACGATGATTTCTACTGGTACACGCACTTCTCCGACACCAGCTTCGTTTACGGCCGCGCGCTCGCGCAGACCACCGGTACCGCGATGATGCGGCTCGCCGACGCTGACGTGATTCCGTACGACTACACCGATCTCGCGGAGACCGTGCAGGGTTATGTGGGCGAGCTCAAGCGGCTCGCCAGCGGTATGGCCACGGATGCGGTGGAGCACAACAGGGAAGTGCGCGACAGTACGTTCATTCTCACCACCGATCCGCGCCACCCCATGGCTGCAGCGACTATCGAAGCGGACATTCCAAAGATCGATTTCACACCGCTCGACAGTGCAACAGCGTCGCTGACGCGCGCCGCCGCCGCATACGACACGGCGTTCACTCACGCACTCGACGCGGCGACCACGTCCGAAAGCTTCGCTGCACTCAACGTGCAGCTGATAGGGAGCGAGCACATGCTGACGTCCGACGCCGGCCTGCCTGGCCGCCCCTGGTTCAAGCACTTGTTGTACGCGCCGGGCGTGAACACAGGCTACGGAGTGAAGACCATTCCCGGTGTACGCGAGGCGATCGAGGCGAAGGACTGGACGCTTACAACGAGCGAGATGGCGCGTGTGTCCGCGGCGTTGAATGCGGAAGCGGCGCTGGTGACGAAAGCGACCGCCGAATTGCGCATATAGCGTACAGGGCGCTCCCGGCCCATTTACGCGTTATCCAATCACGGGACGGGGACGGAGGAGGGACGGAGTGGAGTCCGTCCCTCCTCCGTCCTGATCTGCGCTGGCCAGGCGATGGTCGACAGCGAGTTCATAGGCGGAGCCAGAACGCACATCACCGACTTGCTCACCATGACCGTCCTCCCGACTGAGAGAGCGAATCCCCGGGGGCCTGCGTCGTGCGACGTGGAGCGAATCTACGTGGTCTCCGGACCGTCGGAAGGGACGGGTGGCGAGCGCGCGTGACGCTTAGCACTGGATCGGGGTCGAGCAGCGGAGCACTGTGACCCAGAACACAGTGACATCCAGTCGATTGCACCATCTGGATACGGAATACTGCACTCTGACCCCCCTTTTCCCCCGGTAACGGCAACGGTGAGCGCCGTAGAAGTTACATATCAGACGGACAGCGGTTGTCCGGCAGGGTTCAAACCCATTCGCACGGAGTGGATGCACGGTGGCCAGACCATATGTCGAACAGGGAGTTGCTGTGAAGGCGATCGTCGGTCTGGCGATCGCCTCGCTCGTGCTGCACGCCACGGTCCTCGCCGTTACTCCCTTCGGAATCCATCGAGATGAGTTTCTCTACTTCTCGATGGGAAATCATCTGCGCCTCTGGCACATGGATTTTCCGCCGGCCATCGCGATGCTCGGCGCGTTGTCGCAGGTCCTGTTCGGACACACCGTCGCCGCCGCGCGCGTCTTTCCAGCGATCGAGGGAGCGTTGCTCATCGTGCTCGCCGCTCTCACCGCACGCGAGCTCGGCGGCGGGCGCTTCGCGCAGGGGTTGGCGGGTTTCGCGGTGCTTGCATCACCGATGTTCGAGCGCAACGCAACACTATTCCAGCCCGTCGTACTCGACCAGATCTGCTGGACCCTCGCGCTCTTTGCCATTGCCAGGGTTGCGCGCGTCGCCGCAGATGGAGGCGACACAAGAAATTCGTGGCTCGGCTTCGGAGTCGCGATCGGACTCGGGCTGCTGTGCAAGTTCAGCATACTGTTTCTCTGCATCAGCGTGCTCGCTGCCGTTCTGCTCACTCCCATGCGCCGCGAGCTCCTGCGACCATGGCCATGGGTCGCTGTGCTGATCATGTTGGTACTCGGAAGCCCGAGCATTGCCGGACAGATAACGCTTCACTTTCCCGTGGTCGCGCAGATGCGCGATCTCAACGCGACTCAGCTCGTACACGTCACGGCCAGTGAGTTCATCGGTACGCAGCTGCTCAATATCGGTCCCGCGGGAATTCTTGTCGCCATCGTCGGTGCAGCGGTCATGCTCGCGTGGGCTCCGCTCAGAACTTTCGCCACCGTTTCGCTGAGCTGCATTCTGGCCTTTCTGCTGCTGCTCGTGCTGCACGGGAAACCGTACTACATCGGTCCGATCTATCCCGCTCTGTTCGCCGCTGGTGGTGTCGCACTCGAGCGGATGAAATGGTCACGGTTGCCGCACGCCGCAACTGCCGCGCGCTGGACAGTCGTTGCGTTGATGGGTGCGTACTTCGTCGTGACGCTCCCCGTCGCAGTTCCAATTCTATCGGTTCCCGCATCCGCAGAATTCGCGGCGCATCTTGCCGGCGGTGCAGCGCTGCGCACCGATCGCGGCATCTCCGACAAGCTACCGCAGGACTTCGCCGACATGCTCGGCTGGCGCGCCCAGGCTGCTGCACTCGCGCGCGTATATCATTCGCTTCCTCCCGTCGAGCAGCGTGAGGCAGTTATCGCAACGGGCAATTATGGTGAAGCAGGTGCTGCGGAATTCTACGCGCGCGAGTTCGATCTGCCGCCAGTGGTCACAAACGCGGGATCATTCTGGTTCTTCGGACCGGGCATCCGCCCCGGCAAGGTACTCATAGCGCTTGGAAGCGACCCGGCCGATCTCGAGAGGGGATGGAAATCGGTTCGCGAAGTGGCGCGACTCGGTCGGCCGTGGTCGGTCAGCGAGGAGCGCGATCGTCCCATCTATCTTGCGACCGAACCGCGGATGACGTTGCAGCAGATGTGGCCATCACTGTCGGGCCACCAGTGAAATCGCTTAACGATTAGCGCTTGGAGGATTACACCGGGTACACCTGGGTCAAGTCTTGCGCCGTGC
>DATBNQ010000130.1:0-3081 GCA_036554185.1 Gemmatimonadaceae bacterium
CTCGACCACCATCGTGCAACGCTGCTCACAGCAGACATCGTGGATGCAAACGACGTGATATTCGCGATGGATGAATTCAACTTCGCGAATATCGCGACCGAATTCCCCCGGTCGCGCGGCAAGCTCATGCTGTTTGGTGGAATGAATCCCGACGGCGTATATCGGCCACACGAGATCGCCGATCCGTACATGACCGGTCAGGCTCAGGTCGCCGCGACCATCGGCGTGGTCAGACGATACGTGGCCGCGCTTGCGGTTGCGCTGGCGAAGCGGCGGAACGGCGACCCCGCGGCCGCTTCGACAGCGGCGCGCCGCGGACGATCATAACGCGGCCCAGCGCTGCGACAATGATCGCACGGGCTCCCGTATAAGTCGAACTGCCGCCATCAGCCCTTTCTGCACTGGCGTGGCAAGTCGATAGTTGCCGGCCGTGAGCGGAATTGGTTGTGCGCCGAATCCGCTCTTGAAGCGTCTCAGTCCCTCTGCTTCCGCACCCGCGCCGCCGAGGTTGAATACTCTCTTTCCTTCAGCTGCAAGCGACCTGATGATCTCCGAGACGAGAAAGGTCGAAGCACCGACGTCAAACCCCTCGGGGGTCGTGCCCGCCGACTGGTAGTAAGCGCCCTCTGGCGAGTGCAGGACAAGAAGCGACGAGACCACGACGCCATTGTGCACAGCCTGGAAAAGGCGGGCCGCGCCAGAATCTAGAAATGCGCACTCGTATCGCGTTTCTGCAGGCTTGATCACGGGGACGCTTTCGCCGCGCAGCGCGCGTCGCCGCATCGATGCGGCCATCAACTCTCCGTGAACACGGGCGGCCGCAACATCGGATGTCGATGTTACGCTGATCCCGTTTCTCCGCGCCTTGTTGATGTTGCGACGATGGTTCGATCCGAAGCGCAGGTCCTCCGGAGAGCTGAGCTGAAGCACCCACTCGGTTCGATCGCGAACCTCGGAGGGTGCAGCCCATGCGGGGAGTGTCACCGCGCGCGCGCAGTAGCTGTCTATAGAAACGTCCGCCACGCGGTTCTGGCGGCAGAATTCGCGCACGCCGCTCCAGAACTCCCCCGTGTCAGGACACGACGGTGCGGAAGTCATCTCGAGGCGCCGGTTGATCGCGCGACCGCTCAAATAACCCACTGCCGCCGTCGGTTGCGCGTCGGAGTGTTCGGCTACGAACAGCACGATTCCCGCGCCCAGCGCGCGGCGTCCCCGTACGTACGACACCGTCGCGAACGGATTCGCGGGATTGGCAGTCTGCAACCGCTCCAGGTCGGCGTCTGATGGATCTCGTACTGCGCGAAAACTCATGCGCTCCCGATGGCCGCTTCGGCCTGTCCCGCGTCGATGAGAAATTTTGCTGCCCAGTTGAGGAACTCGTACGTGCCGTAGCCGCCGTCCACAGGAAAGGAGCCCTTCACCCCGCCGCGAACTCCGGTGGGCCCGTCAAGATGGACGGTGCGCCGGGCGTAGCTAAGTAGCGACACCGCAGCGGCGCGGTATGCCGGCCTGTCCAATTCCTTGTGAAGAATTAGCAGGGAGTGTGCGATCTGCGCGCTCCCAGTGACGCAGGCCCAGCTCACGGCGCCGGTCCACGACCTGTCCAGGCGGCCCGCCAGGAAGCCGTCACGTCCGACGCGCTGGCTCAGCGCATCCGCCGTTCGGGCGGCTGCCAGCAGCAGATCCTCCTCGCGAGTATACAGAAAAATCTCTGTCAGCCCGCGCAAGGCGTAGCCGAGTGTGTGAGTAAGGGGGGCATCCGGGAGGACCAGACAGCAACTATCAAACCAACCGTTCGGATGCTGTTTTGTGATGGCCCATCTGGCATTGCGGAGCGCGGCCTCGGCGTATCGATTTGCGACAGTGACGTCATCAGTCGACCGTGCGGCCTCGATCAGTCCCCAGGCCACGTGCGTCTCGTACGCCTTCTCTCCAGGTGTGGCAAACGGGGTGGGAAATTTGCGCCAGCATCCATCCGGATCCATCGTATCGACCAGCCAGCCGGCGGCTCGGTGCATCGGCTCGGTGTACGCCTCGCCAAATTGCCGCTTGGCCGCAGCAAGGCCCATGAGTATCTGGCCCGTGTTGAAGGTGACCGGAACCAGAGGCTCTGCGCCAATCATTCCTCCCTGAAATCCACCCTCCGGGAACTGGATGCTTACGAGCCAGTCGACCATCCGTCGCGCGCGATCCAGAAGCGCAGGATCGCTCCGCCTCAACCCGGCATCGATGAGAGTTGGAACTATGTAGCCGGATGTTTCTGGATATGAAGCAGCCCATCCCGTGACCAGACTGAAGTCACGAGCAGCGCCTCCATCATGGGTCGCGGACTGGTCCTGGGCATCGCAGAGCCAGCCCAAGGCGGCAGTCTCCACCGCGCCTGTTCCAGCGTCCACTTCGGGCAATCCATGTGCGTCGCGGGCTCTCTCTGTCCTGGCTGCCACCGGCAGGCTGATCTGGTCCAGCTTCGTCCGAGCCAACTTCTTGAGCGTTGTGAGCATATGGCGGGAAGATGAAAGCCGAAGCTTCGCGTTCACATGGATCAAGGTACAATAGTCAGCTATACCACTCTCATCCATACCGCCGCGATACTCCGATCGGCGTGAGCGTGCTGCGTACGATCCGTAGAATACTTAGTCATACAGGTCGCGGGCGGAGTGAAGTGATCAATCGCCTGAGTTCGCGTATTCTTGCGCGGTGGAGCACAGATATGGTTCCAACGTAGACGACGCCGCCCGTAAGGATTTCTGACACAAGCCGCAATCGCGCGCTGTGCAATCCTGGTGCTGCCAGACGGACGTACAGGACCACGACGCTCATTATCGCGCACCCGCTGATAGCAGGCCAAAGTGATTGGCGAGCAAACTGCCAGAATGATATCGCCATCGACTTGAGCGCGCGGTCACATAAGCGATACGCAATCAATGGGTGAACGCAGATCCAGGCCAGCGCGATTCCGGTAATGCCCCATCGCGTTGCGATGACAAATGCGATCGGTAGAAGCACGGCGGCAAGCATCATGTTGTTTGCGGTGAAGCGCTCCTCGCCACGAGTAGTCAACACTTGAGAAAGTAGGGGAAG
>DATBNQ010000002.1:0-5945 GCA_036554185.1 Gemmatimonadaceae bacterium
TCTGGTCATTGAAGCCGAACTGACCCAGTCTTGGCGCGTAGCCGATCTCCACGGAACCGACGTCCTTGACGAGCACCGGCGTTCCATTCTGCACTGCTACGACGGTGTTGCCGATGTCTTCGAGTGTCGTGAGTCTGCCCAGGCCGCGGACATAATAGAACTGACCACCCTCGGAGTAAAAGCCACCGCCGGCGTTGCCATTGTTTGCGTCCAACGCCGACGCGAGCGTCGAGATGTTGAGTCCCGCTCCGGCGAGCTTGGTTGGATCCACCAGGACTTGATACTCCATCGTCTGTCCGCCAAGCGACGACATATCAGCTACACCCGGCACCGACTTGTACTGCTTCTGAAGGACCCAGTCCTGAATTATCTTGAGCTGCATCGCCGTGCGGTCGGGACTCTGCACCACGTATCGGTACACCAGCCCCGACGGCGACGACATAGGCGCGATGGAGGACGACACTCCAGCCGGCAACGACAGATCCGGGATGCGCTCCGATACCTGCTGTCGAGCAAAGTACGTGTCAGTCTGGTCATCGAATGTCATTCGCACATCGGACAGGCCGTACAACGATATCGACCGCATCACGTGCAAATTCGGCGTTCCGTTCATACCGGCCTCGACAGGCACGGTGATCAGCCGCTCGACTTCCTCCGCAGCATGTCCTGGCCACTGCGATATGATCTCGACCATCGGAGGCGAGACGTCAGGATACGCGTCGACGGGCAGTCGGGAGAACGACCAGGCGCCGACAGCGATCAAACCTATGGCGAGAACACCGACGAGTAGCGGCTGCGCCAGTGAGGCGGCAACCACGCGGTTCACAAATGACTGCGCTACGGCCTCGGGAGACCGTGGCTCGTCGATATGGGACTCCGCGCGCGCAGCCTCATGCGAGTTGGATGAATTCGGCGTCTCGTTTGAATCAGGAGGTGTCACAGGCTCTCCGCGAACTGCAGGAACAAAGCTCCCTCCGCTACCACGCGATCGCCGGGCTTCAGACCCGAGACGATCTCGTAGTCGTCGCCGACGCGTTCGCCCAGAGTTATGCTGCGTCGAGCATACTGCACATTGGGCGAATTGCCCGTAGCAACGAAGACAAAAGGAAGATTCTGATCATCGCGAAGTACGGCATCAACCGGCGCCAGAATCCCGGTCTTTTGGCGATCGCTTCGGATAGCGACGTTGACGAACATGTCACGTTTGAGCAGATCGCCACGATTGCGGACCAGCAGACGCACCGATGTTGCCCGGGTAGAGGAATCGACCAGTGCTCCTACGTAGTCGACGGTTCCGTCGAACGGTGTGGGACTCACGGGACTCGTCACCGTTACGGCTTCACCCTTGCGCACCCTCGCGAGATCGGACTCGAACACGTTTGCCATCACCCACACGGTCGACAGGTCCGCGATGGTGAATGCCGGCGTAGTGCCGGCCTGAAGCAACTGGCCCGGCGTGATGAGTCGCTCGACCACCGTTCCGCTTATCGGCGCACGTATCACACCCGGCACCGCTCCGGCACTGCTGCCGTTCGTCGCACTTTCGATTACCGAGGGATCGATGCCGAGCGACTTGATCTGCTCCTTTGCCGCTTCCCGATCTGCAACGGCCGAGGCGGCGTCGGCCTGTGCCTGGTCCAGGTCCCGCTGCGAAAGCGCGTCGGTCTTGAAGAGCTGCGCATCCTGATCGGCGATCCTCTGAAGGTTGGCCGCTGTCAGGACCGCCTTGCGATAGCTCCCGACCGCAGCGGCAAAATCAGGCGACGATACGATAGCCAGTGGAGTGCCTGTCGATACGACACTACCCGGCTGCACGAGCAATTTCGTTACCGGACCCGAAACCGGCGATAGCACTTGGGTTGATCTGTCGCCGTTGAAGGCGACGGTGCCGGTTGTCAACACGCTCGGATCGAATTGCGACAGCGCTACCGTGTCGAGGTGGATGCGCGCCTGCTGTTCTGCCGTGAGAGTAAGGTTGGATGGCTTGGCTGACGCCGGCGTGGCGATATTCACTGACCCGTCCGATTTTCCGCACGCCGAAAGGAGCGCGAGGCCAGCTAGTAAACAGAGTGACTTCGGTCTCATTGGTTCGTTCCGGAAGCGATGGTAGCGAGGGGAACGCTGACTGCGCGCTCCAGGTCTGATCTGGATGTGTTGGCCGACGCAAGGGCGTCGGCGTATTGACTCTCTGCGGCGAGCAGTGTGCGTCGCGCGTCGATTACCTCGAAAGCAGACGTGCCTCCGATCGCATAGCTGGCCGCGGTCGACCGATACGCTTCACGAGCCGCCGGAAGCAAGTCGTCGCGGATGTAGAGTGCCTGACGCAGCGCTGTACTTGCGGAGGAGTACGCATCCCGCACATCCTGCGCAATCTGCGCTTCGAGATCGCGGTATGATGCGGCGAGTTCGCGTTCCCGATGCTGTGACTGGCTGACCTCACCCTTTGTGTGCTGCCAGAATAACAGTGGGAGAGGGAATGCGAGCCCCGTGGAGAACACACCGGGCCCGCTGTTTCCACTCACGTCACGCGAAACCCCGAGCGTCAGATCCGGAAGCCAGAACTCGCGCGCGAGAGTCGTCGCGGAATGCGCTCCCCTGCGCTCGGCCATCAGGCCGGCGAGCTCGGGTCGCGCATTCAATGCCTGGGCCTCGAGTACATCCACCGGGGGCAATGCCGGCGGCACGGTCAGCGAGTCCGTCGTGACGATCGGAGAGCCAAGTGAGCGACCGATAAAACGATTCAGTGCTGAGCGCGCGTCAGCTATGGCGCGTTGGTTGGATATGAGGTCGTTGGTCGCGCCAGCCACGTCCACCTGCGCCTTGATAACGTCGAGACGTGGCGCCGTTCCGGCGTCGAAGCGGGCTTGCGTGCGCTTCAGGAAGTCGTTGGCGAGTGTCTGCGCTTCCGTGAGGTCGGACCTGTGCCTGAGCGCGACCAGGAGCGAATCGTACTGTTCCGCTGTGAGGGCCGCGATCTGTCGTTGAATCGCAGTGTAATTGGCCTCCGCCGCTTTCACGTCAGCCGCGGCAACGTTTCCCCGAAGCCGGAACTTGTCGGGAAATGGAAGCTGGAGCGTTGCACCAATGTTCTTCTGTCCGCTCGCCGACGAGCGGAAGAGGCCGGGTTGCTGGTCGAGCGACGCCGTTACCGACGGGTCGGGAATGGCCGCTGCCTGCACCTTGGCGGCGCGAAATTGGGCGATCTGCTCCCTCGCAACTTCCAACTGCGGATTACGCTCCAGCGCCCACTGTATTGCGGCGCTGCGAGTCAGAAGCAGGGTATCGGGTTTTTGTTGGGCACTGGCTGTACCCGCGCATACCGCGAGCATAGCCATCCAGCGAGCGAAAGGCATGCGATCTCTCTTGTGGTGTTGACGCCACCATCAAACACACGCTCGGGCGGAATGCCCAAGCGCTGGCGGTGGCCTACACCAACGAGGGAGGTGCTCTGGGTTGGCTGGAGTGAACGGGCGGTGGCTCGACCCACGCCACCGCTACGACGACGACGCTGGCCGCCGGCCGACCTGGTGCGACGGGGACCACAGCGGGATGCGAATTCAGGACGTGGAGCGACAGTACCGTGCACGCGGGGCACGAAGCCGCGTCATGCGTGAAATGCCCCTGGTGATTGCCCAGCGCCTCCACGTGCGCGGACAGGCCAAAGCCGCGGCTCTCCGACAAAGGAGCAACCGCGATCCAGCATTGCGCAAGAACGGCAAGCGTCGCCGCAAACCGCCATACCCAACGAGAGGCGGGTCGAACCCGCGAAGAAGGCCTCAGCATCCGTATTTAATGGTACATCCGCATCCTTATTTACGCACCAGCCTGAAAAACGCTACACGCCGGCCGGAGCCTGCCCAAGCGCCAAAGTCATTCGCGTCGACTTCAAAAGTCTGGCAGGGTGGCGCTACGGGTACCCGGCATGCGATCTTTGGAACCCCTAGATGAAACGACAAGACGCCCTCGAATATCACAGCTCCGGCCGACCCGGCAAAATTGCCGTCGTACCTACCAAGCCGCTAAACAACCAACGCGACCTGTCTCTGGCGTACACGCCGGGCGTGGCAGAGCCATGCCTGGAGATCGCCAAGAACCCCGAGGACGCATGGCGGTACACGGCCCGTGGAAACCTCGTCGCTGTCGTAACCAACGGCACCGCAGTCCTCGGGCTCGGCAACATCGGTGCGCTCGCGGGCAAGCCGGTGATGGAAGGCAAGGCGAATCTCTTCAAGCAGTTCGCGGACATCGACGTTTTCGACCTTGAAGTCGGCTCGGAAGACCCCGACGACGTGATCCGGTTCTGCCAGCTGCTGGAACCTACGGTCGGCGGAATCAACCTGGAAGACATTCGCGCTCCCGACTGTTTCTACATAGAAGAGACGCTCCGGAAGACGATGAAGATTCCCGTCTTCCATGACGATCAGCACGGAACGGCGATCATTTCGGGCGCTGCACTGATCAACGCGCTCGAGATATCCGGCAAGGATATCTCCAAAGTGCGCGTCGTGTTCTCGGGCGCGGGCGCGGCCGCCATATCGACGGCGGAGCATTACGTGCGCCTGGGTGTGCTCCGAGAGAACATCCTCATGTGCGATCGCGAAGGGGTGATATACGCGGGCCGCCCCGGAGAAATGGACAAGTACAAGGCGCGGTTCGCCAACACCACCGACGCGCGAAGTCTGAGCGACGCCCTCGTTGGGGCCGACGTATTCGTAGGTCTCTCCGTCGCTGGGGCGGTAAGCGGCGCAATGGTGGCGCGCATGGGCCCGCAACCCATCATTTTCGCTCTCGCGAATCCGATGCCGGAAATCATGCCGGACGAGATTCGTGCAGTTCGCTCCGACGCGATTATCGCGACCGGTCGCAGCGATTACGCCAACCAGGTGAACAACGTACTCGGCTTCCCCTTCATCTTCCGGGGTGCACTCGATGTGCACGCCACGGAAGTGAACGAAGTCATGAAGATGGCGGCGACGCGCGCGCTTGCGCATCTCGCCAAGGAAGATGTCCCCGAGAGCGTCACGCGGCTCTACGGACTGCAGTCAGTGAAGTTCGGTCCGGACTATCTGATTCCGTTCCCATTCGATCCGCGCGTCTTGCTGTGGGTTGCTCCTGCAGTGGCGTGGGCTGCGGTGGCGAGCGGCGCCACGAGTGAATTCATCGACCTGGACGCTTATCGCGATCAGCTCGAAGGCCGCCTCGGCCGCGCGCGCGGAATAGTCCGCGGACTCATCAACCGCGCGCAGCGCGACCCAAAGCGCGTGGTATTCACCGAAGGCTACGAGCCGAAAGTGATCAGGGCCGCGCAGCAGCTCGTCGACGAGGGCATCTGCGAGCCGATCCTCATCGGAAACCCGACCGACATTCGCGACATCGCCCGCCGACATGGCATCAACATCACCGACGTCGCAATTGAAGATCCTGCAACGTCCCCGCAACGCGACAGATACGCGACCTACTTGTGGAAGCGACGCCAGCGGAAGGGGCTGAGCCTGGGTGAGGCTCACCACCAATTATATAATTCGAATTATTTCGGGATGTGCATGGTCGCATGCGGCGACGCAGACGCCCTCCTTGCCGGCGTCAACATGCACTACCCGGAAACGATCCGGCCCGCTCTCGAAGTGATCGGTGCGCATCCGAAAACGGGGCTCGTAAGCGGGATGTACATGCTCGTCTTCGAGAAGACCGTGGTGTTTTGTGCGGATACCACGGTGAACATCAATCCAAACGCCGAGCAGCTCGCGCAGATCGCATATGCTGCGTCCCGCGTAGCGCGAATGCTCGGCATCGAGCCGCGCGTCGCCATGTTGTCCTTTTCGAATTTCGGCTCCGTGCGGCATCCCGAAGCACGAAAGGTGAGCGACGCCGTCGCGATCCTTCGCGAACGCCATCCCGATCTGATGGTGGACGGCGAGATGCAAGCCAACACTGCGGTCGACGAA
>DATBNQ010000121.1:0-34076 GCA_036554185.1 Gemmatimonadaceae bacterium
CCAATCGTTCCGTCCAGCACGAGCAGCGTCTCGTGCGGAGCGCCCGGCAACCGTTTTCCAATCACGCGATTGATCTTGCGTAGTTCTTCCATGAGACTGCCACTCGTGTGCAGGCGACCGGCGGTGTCGACGATTACAACGTCCACCCCTCGCTCGATACCCGCATTGACGGATTCGAAGGCCACCGAGGCCGGGTCCGTACCCGGAGGGGCACCAACGAACTGCGCACCCGTCCGCTCGGCCCACACCCGGAGCTGATCAATGGCACCAGCACGAAATGTGTCGGCCGCGCCAACCAGGACCGATTTTCCCTGTCCGCGCAGTACCGTGGCCAGCTTTCCGATCAACGTCGTCTTTCCCGCCCCATTGACGCCAACGATCAGCATGACGAGCGGCTTTGCGGCCGACTCGCGCAGCGTTGCGTCGGCGTTACCCGCCAGCAGGGCGTTTTCGACCCCCTTGCTCAGCGCGGATTTGAACTCATCACTGGTCTTGATGAGACCGCGCGCGGCAAGACGCGAAATCTCGTCCACGAGTCGGAGCGTTACGGGCACTCCGAAGTCCGATTCGAGCAGGATCTCCTCGACCTGCTCGAGTGATCCCTTGTCGACGCCGCCGCGCGCGATGACGGTGACGTCCGTAAGAGCGACGTCCTTGATCTTTTGCCAGAGCGAGCGTTTGGGAACGTCCCCTTGCTTCTTGGAAAGGAATGCCATCTTATGGATTAGCCACGGCGCGCTGCGCGACGCCGGCGGGGTAAAGTCAGGATCGTACGGAAATCACGGCGTCGAGTCGTGACACCAACGGCAAAGGCTGTAATTTACCCTGGATGTCCCTTTGGGAGGACGCCTCGCTCCCCCGGGTGGCACGCTCCTTCCAACGACGATGACACCGGATTGACAGGCCTCCCATGTACATCATTATCGCAGTCATCGTCTTCGCGGCAATAGCGCTGCTGATCACCGTCGATATGATCAAGCGCAGGAAACGCAGAAAGCGCTACCCTGTTCAGCCTGATGGCGTCCGGCGGTGCACGTCGTGTGGAATGATCCTCAAGCCCGGTGTCACGGACTGCAGCCGGTGCGGATCCGATTCCGTCGTCATTGTCGTTTGACCCTGCGGCACGCAGACGCCGATAGCCATTCTGGTCCGTTTGGTCACTCCAGCCGAAGCGGGGCTCTCTTTGAATCCGTCGGTCCACAATAAAAAAGATTCCCGCTTTCGCGGGAATCCGTGATGCATATCAGATGTGTGTCAGTGCTGATACAGGCCGTTCGCCGGTCAGGCCTAGCGCATTGCGACCTGTTTGGAAGCCGTCGGCGCGGCCGTGGACGCAGCCATGACTTCGAGCGTGTGCTTCTTGATCTCGTTGAACAGTGACGCCTCGGATGCGGGTACGGGCTCGCCAGTCTGATTGCGAAGTGCGACTTTGGGATCGTGCGCGACACCGTGTTCACGAATCTCGAAATGCAGATGCGGACCAGTTGCCCAACCAGTCATGCCGACGAAACCGATAGTCTCACCCATCGTAACGTGCGTGCCCGCATGCATGCCACGCGCGAACCGGCTCATGTGACCATAGCGGCTTACCATTCCGTTGGCGTGCCGGATATCGATCATGTTGCCGTAGCCGCCAACCGACCCCGCAGTGACGATAACTCCGTCACCAATTGCATGCACGGGTGTTCCCATCGGCGCCGCGTAATCGGTACCGGTATGATTGCGCCACGTACCGAATATCGGATGCAACCTGCGACCGAACACGGAGGTGATACGGCGAAAATTGACCGGTGTGCGCAGGAACGACGCAGTAAGCGACTTTCCGCGGCCATCGAACCATTCGCTGCTCGACGTCTTGCTCTTGAATCGGATCGCCTCTACGACTTCGTCACCGAGCGAAAATTTTGCACCGAGGATCTTGTTGACGATGACTCTGCCGTTGGGCTGCTGCAGGCGCTCGACCAGCACGTGGAACTTGTCACCTTCGTCGAGATCGCGCGACATGTCGATCCGGTGCTCGAAGATGTCGGCGAGGTGCCACGCGATCGAACGGCGCTGGCTAGCGGGAAAATCACCCTGGCCGACGGCCTGAAGCGAAGCTGACAGGGATGTGTGAATCGTCCCGTTGAGCGTTACGGTATCGACTCCGGGGAGGAGCGATGCGACAACCACGACTGGGTTGAACGCTACTTCCGGAACGCTCGAGGCTGGTGTGGAGACAACCACAGGATCGACTGTGGTAACCGCGGACGCTGCGATTGCCTGGTTCGTCGCGGCAAGCGCGGCTGGATTCTGGGGCGTCACGGCGGCTGACACCGGCGGCGTGAATCGAATCGCCGTGAGCGCCAATAAACCGATTATTCCATACGTGACGCCACGCGCGGCTACTTCCTTCAATCCATCTGCCTCCGAATAAAGGTCGGGATCTCCATATCGCTGAGCTCCTGGTCCCGACCGTCACTCGAAGACGACCCTGGGTTGAAAGGGGTCACGCGTCGTGGAATTTCGGGTATTGGCGCCGGGGTCGGTCGCGACATTCCTCCGCCCGATGGTGCGCCTGCATTGGGGCGAACTGTACGGGTAGAATGAAGCGGAATGACCGGAGCGCCTCTGACGGGGTGCTGAACGGTGCTTCCAAAAACAGGCTGAGCCGCGGTCGCGGTTACTCCCCTGTCAAAACCGGTCGCAATGACCGTAACGCGAATCTCGCCATGCATCGCCGGCTCGTGAACCGCGCCGAAGATGATTTCGGCCTCCTCACCGACGGCCTCATGCACGATTTCGTTGATCTGGTGAACTTCGCCGAGCGTGAGGTCCTCTCCGCCCGTGATATTTACGAGCACGCCGGTCGCACCTGAGATCGACACGTTGTCGAGCAACGGGCTCGCAATCGCCTGCTGGGCGGCCTCGACTGCGCGGTTCTCACCGCGGCCGACGCCGGTTCCCATGAGGGCGGAGCCGCCGTTCTGCATCACGGTGCGCACGTCAGCGAAATCGACGTTGACCAGTCCAGTCACCGATATGAGCGACGAGATACCCTGAGTCGCGTGCAGGAGGACCTCGTCCGCCTTCTTGAGCGCTTCCTGAAACGGAATCCCCTTCCCCACGACGGCGAGCAGTCTCTCATTCGGCACGACGATCATCGTATCGACGTTCTTGCGCATCTCGGCGATGCCCAGCTCCGCCTGACGCATGCGCTTGCGTCCTTCGAAGAGAAACGGCTTGGTAACGATGCCGACCGTGAGCGCGCCGGCCTGGCGTGCGAGCTCACAAACGACGGGCGCTGCACCGGTCCCGGTGCCGCCGCCCATGCCGCACGTCACAAAGACGAGGTCAGCGTGCGTCATCGCGCGCAGCACTTCGTCCCGATTTTCTTCGATTGCCTGGCGCCCGACTTCGGGTCTCGCGCCGGCACCCAGCCCACGCGTGAGCTTCTTGCCTATCTGGAGCTTGACGTCCGACTTGGAGTTGAGGAGGGCTTGCGCGTCTGTATTGACCGAGACGAACTCGACGCCTTCAAGGCGCTCCTCGATCATTCTGTTAACCGCGTTGCCGCCACCGCCGCCAACACCCACAACTTTCATGCGAGCGTTCTGCGATGTGTTTTCCTCAAACTCAAATATCATCGCGGCATGCACTCCTAGGCGGGTAGGCGACAGGTTCGGATCGACGGGCTAATATACGCGAAAATCGCGCGCGCGACCATGCCCAAATGACGATCCACCGACGCACAATTCACATGTGAATTTTCCTGCGGTTTTATCCACACCATTTGCATTCTTAGCACGTTTGCGACCTTCGCGTGTCAGCACAGAGGCAACGCAATTGCGCCTTGCGTTGCGGTGGTCAGAGACAGTGCAAACATAAACCGAAGCTCCCGCCAGAGCGGATTCTCGCTCGCGCGGGACATCCGCTGCCTAAAACCAGCCTAGAAGAAGTCTTCGAGCCAATTCTTCATTCGCTTGGCGAGCTTGTCAACGCCTGGCGAGTTGAAATTGCGCTTGGCGCTCGGAGCGCCACCCGAGACGACGAGGCGGTTCGCCCCGTACAGCGCCAGTCCTACCGCGGTCGCGAAGCGCGGCGCCTCCACCGAATCACTCAATCCGCCGACGTGTTCTCCAGGGACTCCCACCCGCACCCCGGTGCCGAACACGCTCGCGGCAAGTTCCGTGATCCCTTCCATCGCAGCCCCACCGCCAGTGAGCACGATGCCGCCGGCAAGCCGCGACCCGTAGCCCGCCCCATGGATCTCCCGATGCACCATGTCGAAAATCTCATCCATCCGCTGATGGATGATGTGGGCGAGCAGCTCGCGCGGAATCTGTCTGTCGCCCTGCGCAACGGTGCTCGGCAACTGAATCACATCTTCCGGGTCGACCATCGGCTCGTACGCACTGCCGTAGCGTTCCTTCAGCCGCTCGGCGTCGGCCTGGGTGACGCCTAGCCCGTGCACGATATCGTTCGTCACGATGTTGCCGCCATACACGAGCGTAGCAAGATGCCTGATCTTGCCCTCGTGGAAGATCGCGATGTCGGTCGTCCCCGCACCCAGCTCGACGAGCGCCACGCCGAGCTCCTTCTCGTCCTCGGTGAGAACTGCGAGCGCGCTCGCCAGCGGCTCCAGCACGAGATCGCGTACGCGGTAGCCCGCCCGTTCGACGCTCTTGCGGAGATTCATCGCCGGCGAGCTGCCGATCGTCACCAGATACATCTCCGTCTCGAGCCGCGTTCCGATCATTCCGATCGGATCGCGAACGCCAGCGTTCTTGTCGACGGTGTACTCCTGCGGAATGGCATGGAGCAACTCGCGATCCTGCGGAATCGCCTGCGCTCGTGCGACGTCGTTTGCGCGATCGACGTCCGCCCGAGAGATCTCTTCTCCATTCACCGCCACGATGCCGGTGCTGGTCATCGCACTCACGTGCTCTCCGGCGATCCCGGCGTAAATCGACTCGATCCGGGTCCCTGCCATTCGCTCAGCGTCCTGCATTGCCTTCTGAATGGACCGCGTCGTTTCTTCGATGTCGGACACGATTCCGCGTCGCAGGCCGGTCGTGCGCGCCTGGCCCACTCCGAGAATTCGGATGGTAGGGTGCCGGTCGCCAACCGCTTCAGCGATGATGGCCGTGGTTTTCGCCGAGCCGATGTCGAGCCCAGCGACTACTCGTTCAACGTTCATTCAAGCCTTGCGACAACCTGATCGCGATAACGGATGTCCAGCTCTGCTGCCCGCTCATTGCGGCTGGCGAGGTCGGATTCAACGGGAAAGATATCCCGGAAGCGTTGCGGGGCCACCCCCGCCGATGCACGTACGCGTAGCGATGAATTTAGCGTGATGACCAGATCCCCCCCCCCTCCAACTGGCGCAACTTCGCTGATCCGATCGAACATGGCAGGATCCACCGCGCGCAGCTCACCAATGAGGCGAAGAGCGCCGCGATCGGGTTGCGTCAGAATGGGAAGATCGAGCGCCGCACGACTGGGATCGATCGGGAGCGCCCTTCCGGAGGAATCGTACGGCTGAAGTCCATCGCCGCGCGGTACTAGCGCGACAGGAAGGTTTTCTTGAACTGTGACGATCAGCGTGCCAGGAAAGCGGCGTGTAATCTCCACGCCGGCAACTTGCGGCAATGCCCGGAGCCGATTTTCCAGTGGGGTGACGTCGTCGATGATCGAGCGCAGCGTATCGACGCGAAGGCGCGCCACAACGTCGTCCGGTTCCAGATATCGCACACCACGAATCTCGAGCCGGCGCACGTGGAAGTACGCAAGCTTACGCAGGTTCGCGCGCCCCCAACGCGGTGCAGTGATCACGACCGCGGCAAGCAGGATCGCGGCCAGATATTTGTAGCCGGGTTTCCTCAACCTCTCCGGAAACTTCACCGGTTCCGCGCCGATTGTGTCAGAATGTCCCTGAGCTCGCGGGCCGTCCGCGTGATGTCGCCGGCCCCGACCGTAATGACCACGTCGCCGCTCCGAACTTCGCCTGCGAGCGCAGTGGCGAGCGCGGCACGCTCGCCACGCCAGAGGAGCAAGCCCCCAGCGACGCGCGTTGCATGATCCACAAGATCGGAGCTGATCCCAGGGATAGCCTGCTCGCGCGCCGGATACAGTTCGGTGAGGAACACTGCATCCGCGCCGGCAAGCGCCCGCCCGAACTCACTCGCGAAATCGCGTGTGCGGGAGTACAGGTGCGGCTGAAACGCGACAATGAGCCGGCGACCCGGGAATGCTCCACGCGCTGCCTCGATGGTAGCGGCGATTTCAGTCGGATGATGCGCGTAGTCGTCCACGATCGATACGCCGGCAACGTCGGCCACGCGCTGAAAGCGGCGCTCCACTCCGGTGAATGCCTCGAGTCCGGGGACCAGCTTGATCGGTTCCACACCGAGCGCTATCCCCGAGCCAATCGCGGCGAGCGCGTTCCGCACGTTATGGACTCCGGGAACGAGCAGACGCACTTCGCACTTGGCGTTGCCGTCGTATGCCACGGAAAAGACCGAGCCGCCGTCAACGGATCGAACCGCGGTTGCGACCAGCCGAGCATCGGGAGAATTCAACCCGTACCGAATGATTTCCGCCGTGGGCGGAAGTTCCAGTGAGTTGGCGCCCGAGTCGTCGGCGCAGAGCACGATCGCGCGCGCACCGGCGACATAGCGGGCGAACGTAGCGCGGATGTCGGCGAGGTCCGCGTAGATGTCGAGGTGATCGGCTTCGACGTTAGTGACGACCGCCACGGCGGGATCGAGTGCGAGGAAGGAGCGGTCGTATTCATCTGCCTCGACGACGAACAGCCGGTCCGAGCCGAAGCTCATGTTTCCGTCCCACTCACCGACCCTGCCTCCGGCGATCCCGGTGGGATTGAGTCCGGCCGACCTCAGCGCGGCGGTCGTCATGACCGTGGTTGTGGTCTTCCCATGGGTACCCGCGACCCCGACCACGTCGCCCGAGGCTACGGCGGCACCCAGCGCCTCGGCGCGCCTGATGACCGGAATTCCGGCTTCACGCGCGGCGGTCAGTTCGGGATGATCCCGCCCGATCGCGGAGGTATAGATGACTGCCCGAGCGCCAGCGACATGCGTCGCTGAATGCCCTTCGGAGACTGGAATGCCGACGTGAGCAAGGTCGGCGGCCGCTCCGCCGGGGTTCGAATCGCATCCTGTGACGCGAAGGCCACGCCTCGCGAAGAGCTCAGCCAACGCACTCATACCGGCGCCGGCGATTCCGATAAAATGGACCGGCCGCGGGTCATCGGACCTCGAGAACAGATCAGAAATCACTTGAAGCAAGACATGCCAAGTATTTTGTTTACAATGGTTTGCGCTGCGTCAGGTCGAGCTCGGATGAGCGTTTTTTCACGCATATCAGAGAGAATCGCCTGATCTGTAATCATTCGCGCGACGGTGGCGTTCAACAAGTCCGCAGTCAGCGCACTCTGCTGGATCATAACCGCTGCACCGGCTGCAGCGATGGCGCGGGCGTTCGCGGTCTGATGATCGGCGGCGGCGGTCGGCAGCGGGACGAGGATCGCAGGAATCCCCCAGGCGGAGAGTTCGGCAGTGGTCATCGCACCGGCTCGGGTCAGCGCGAGGTCCGCGGCGCAATAGGCTTCCGACATCGGCGAAATGAACGGGACGATCCGGACCGACTCCCGCTCCAGGCCGGCATAACGCTCGAAGTTGGCGTGTCCCGTCGCCCAGATCACGCGGATCTTCTTGGTCCCGCCGCCCGATGCCCAGCGCGCCACTGCGGAATTGATTCCCTCGGCGCCCTGGCTTCCGCCGAATACCAGAAGCGTTGGGACATCGGGCCCCTCGAACCCCCATCGCCTCGCCGCCTCCGCCCGAGACGGGCGTTCGTTCTGGGGCGTCGGGCGCTCGATCGGATTCCCGGACTCGAATACCTGCGTGCGTTTTCCGGGGCGCAGACGTTTCGCAGCCTCGGGAAAGCCCAGGTGCAGCTGGGTCGCCCGCGATGCAAACCGTCGCACCGTGAGCCCTGGGAAACTGTTCTGCTCCTGGATCACGATCGGTATGCCGGCCCAGACAGCGTAGCCGAGAGCGATACCCGCCGCGTAACCGCCGGTCGCCACGAGCGCGACCGGCTTCGATTTGGCGGCGAGGCGGGCAATGCCCCGCCAACTCGACGTCGCACCAGCGACCGTTCGCAGGTTCAGCCATGGCTTAGACCGGTAAAGCGGATGCAGATCGAGAAGCTCGAAAGGGAACTCCGTATGCGGCAACACGGACTGTTCGATCCCGCGTTGCGCGCCAATAAAAAACGGCTTGACCCGAGCGTCCGCGGCGACCATCGCCCGGGCGATCGCCAGGGCTGGATACAAATGTCCGCCCGTACCGCCGCCAGCAAAAAAGACGTTCACCCTTCGACCGCCAGGAGTGGGTTGGTGGCCCCTTCTCCGATCACGCGTTCTCGCTCGCTCCCGATGTTGACGAGGATTCCGGTAAGAAGAAGGGTGAGTAGCATGTTGGAACGACCGTACGAGATGAATGGAAGAGTGAGCCCCGTATTCGGCAGCAGTCCGATGGTTACGCCTATGTGCAGAAATGCGCTGATCACCACCGTTGCGACAATTCCAATTGCGAGCAATTGCTGGAACTTGCTCCGCGCCGATCGGGCAATCCTGAATCCCAGGTAGGCGTAACAGACAAAACCCAGCACGAGAAGCGTGAGGCCAATGAAACCGACCTCCTCTCCAATGATCGCCGCGATGAAATCATCATATGCGAACGGCAGGAATCCGTATTGTTGGCGTCCCTGGGCAATCCCGACTCCGAAAAGCCCCCCCGATCCGATCGCGATAAGCGCCTGCCGGGCCTGATAGTCCACGTGCGGCGATGTACCGGGGTTGAAGAACGAGGTCATCCGGAGCATCACGTACTGCAGCTTTTCTGCTCTCGAGTACAGAACTGGAATGGCAATCACCACGAGTGCCACGAAGTGTCCGATTCGGACGCCTGCGGCAAACAGGATTATCCCCATGATGAGCGTGTAGAACATCGCCGACGAGAGGTCCGGCTCGACATATACCAGAACGTCAAGCAGCCCGATGATGACGAGAAATGGAAACAGCCCCTTCCGGAGATGTCGCATTACCGCACCCTTCTTCACCACGAGCATCGACGTCCAGACGATGACTGCGAGCTTTGCCAGCTCGGAAGGTTGCATGCTGGCACCGAACAGGTATCGGCGCGCGCCGTGGACGCGCGGTGCCCATCGCGCAGTGAACGGCATGACGACCAGAGCCAGCAGGACCAGCGACACAATCATTATCGGCCACGCCCAATCGTACCATTTCTCGGCGTCCACCTTCGCCGCCACGGCGAAAATGATTATCCCTACGGCCATTCCGCTCAGCTGGCGAAGCGCGAAGAAGGCGCCGTTGTGCCCCTGTTGCTGGGCGACGATCATGCTCGCACCATAGACAGTCACGAGTCCGACGGCTAGAAAGAAAAGCGTCAGCATGGAGAGGACACGTGCCTCCCAACGCATGTGCCAACGATAGCGAACGTTGGATACGGCTTCAGCCATTGTGTCCTTCGGCAAGAAGCCGGAACCGCTGTCCGCGCTCCACGTAGTTGTTGAACATGTCGTAGCTCGAGCAGGCTGGGGAGAGCAATACCGCGTCACCCACGGTGGCGAGACTCCGCGCTGCTGCCATGACCTCCTCGAACGAGCCGTCGATTCGCGTGAGCGGCGCGGCACCGACCAGGTCGTGCTCGACAATCGGCGCGGCCTCACCGAATGCGATGACGTGCTTCACGTGGGCCGCGATCGGTTCCACGAGCGCGCTATAAGGCTCGCCCTTGTGGCGACCACCGAGGAGAAGAATCGTGGGGCGCCTCATTCCCTGCACCGCCACAAGTGTCGAAGCGACGTTCGTAGCCTTGGAGTCATTGATCCATTGCACGCCGTCCCACTCGCCGACGACTTCGAGACGATTCGGCATCGCGCGAAAGCTGCGGAGCGCGTCGGCGATCGTGCTACGCGAGCCGGCTGTTCCAAACTCATCGGCCGCCGCGATTACCGCAAGTGACGCCGCAAGCGCGTTGGCGACGTTGTGATCGCCGAGGAGCGATAATTCACTTCGCGCCAGAAGGCGCTGGCCGAGTACCGTGAGACAGTCGGCGGAGCGATCATACCACGCGTCGCATTCGGTTACCAGGCTGAAGCGCAACTGATCGCCTGCGACTCCGCGCATGAGTCGCTGAGAAGCCGCATCATCTGCGTTGATCACCCACCGCGATCGCTCCGTCGCGTTCTGGAACATCAACGCCTTGTCTCCAAAATACTGCTCGACGCTGTCGTACCGATCCAGGTGATCTGCGCTGAGATTGGTGAGCACTCCAACAACCGGTGCAATGCTTGGAGTGTCGTGGAGCTGGAACGACGAAAGCTCGAGCGACACCCAGTCGGATTGCCGCTGATCGTTGACGACAGCGGACAACGGCGTACCGATGTTACCCGCGTCCGGCGCATTCATGCCGAGTGCGCGCAGCAGATGTCCGACAAGCGCAGTGGTGGTGGTCTTGCCGTTGGTTCCAGTGATTGCGATGTAGCGCAGATCGGGTGCGCACCGGAGGGCGATCTCGATCTCGCTTACAATTTCGCGCGATGCATCTCGCGCCGCGACAAGGGCCGGAGCGTCTGGCGGCACACCTGGGCTGACGACAACGAGTGCCGCGCGCGAAATGCGCTCCGGGTCGTGGCCGGCCGTCCGAATCGTTGCTCCTCGTGCCGCGAGTTGTGCGGCGACTTCCACGATCCGGTCAGACGGGCTGTCGTCGCAAGCATAGACCGAATGACCGCGACTCAACAGAAGTTCGGATGCCGCGATCCCGCTGCGCCCCAGCCCAATCACCGCAATCTCGCCGGCGGCGATCGGCGGCAATGCATGTGCACTCACCCGACTCACCTGAGCTTCAGGGTGCTGAAGGCGAGGAATGCGCACAATATCCCAATGATCCAGAACCGCACCACAACCTGGGATTCCGTCCAGCCCTTCATCTCGAAGTGGTGATGCAGGGGTGCGCGCAGAAATACCCGGTGCGTTCGCGCGTAATCGATTCCGTACCGTCGCTTGCGGTACTTGAAGACGTACCGCTGCAGAATCACCGATACCATTTCCGCCACGAACAATCCGCCAACGAAGACGAGCAGGAATTCGGATTTGAGCAGCACGGCGATCGCCCCGAGCGCTCCGCCGAGCGCGAGCGATCCGGTGTCGCCCATGAATATTTCGGCTGGGTGAGTGTTGTACCAGAGAAATCCGATGCAGGCACCCATGATGGAAGCACAGAAGATCGTCAGCTCCCCCGCTCCGCTCATGTAGAACAGGCCGAGGAAACGGCTCAGATCCACGCGTCCGATGACGTAGGCGAACCCCGCGAACGTGAGCGCGGCGATCGCGACGAGTCCGGCGGCGAGACCATCGAGACCGTCGGTCATGTTGACGGCGTTGCTGGTACCGGCCATTACGAACGTCACAAACAGCACGTAGAGCCATGCGAAGGCCGGCGACAGCGGAACGATCAGCAGGTACTTGTAGAACGGCAGTGTCGTGGAAGCACCGGGAAGCGCCGAGATCGGGAAGTGCCAGACGTAGATGCCAAGGGCGAGCCCAAGCAGGATCTGACCAGTAAGCTTGTAGCGTTCAATCAGGCCGTGATTGGCTTCGTTGCGCGCTTTCTGGCGCAGCTTGAGGAAGTCGTCGAGAAATCCGATTCCGCCCATCCACAGCATCACGATGACGCAGACCCATATGTAGCGATTGTTGAGCCGAGCCCAGAGCAACGTCGGAATAATCGTGGCCGTGATGATGATCAGGCCGCCCATGGTCGGGGTCTGCGACTTGATTGCGTGGCTGTCCGGCGTACCTGCGCGTACGACCTGTGCCACCCGGTTCCGGCGAAGCGCGCGGATGATGATGGGGCCGACCAGAAAGGTAAGGAGCAGCGCCGTTACCGCCGCGCCGGCTGCGCGGAAGCTTATGTAGCTGAACAACCTGAGGAAGCCAAGGTGTCTAGCAAACGGAACGAGCAGGAAGTTCAGCAATCTCGGGTCGCCCAGCTGGTTATGTGTGGAAGTATGCGCTCGAGTTTCGCACCGCGAGACGCTTTCAGCAATATCGTCGCGTCGCAGTCGACTCGTGGCTCCAGAAGGGACCAGAGTTGCTCGACGTCGGCACCGAGTACAACGCGGGTGTCACCCGGCGCAAGTCGCTCGAGTGCGGGGACAAACTCGCCAGTAGCGGCGATCAGATCCGCAGGTGAAGCCAGCACAGCGCGCGCGACATCGTCGTGGCAGCGATCCGAATTTGCACCGAGTTCCAGCATTGAGCCGAGCACCGCGATCTTCTGTGTTCCCGGGGCGGACGTGAGCATTTCTATTGCGGCCACGGCTGACCCCGGGTTGGAGTTGTAGGCGTCGTTTATCACTAGCGCCTTTCCGATACGTTGCCAGTTTGCCCGCATGGGCGGCGGAGTGAGCTTTGCGATCCCGCGCGCAACATCCGTCACGTTGACACCGACTTCACGCGCCGCAGCGACCGCCAACATGAGGTTGCGCAGATTGTGCACACCACGAAGAGGCGAGCGGATCAGCATGTCATCGACGATGGCAATGCCGGTGCCATCATCATCGAGTTTCCATGCGCTCGCGTGGACGTCGCCATCATCGAGACCAGCGCGCACGAGGCGGCCGGGCGAGGCGACACTGGCCAGTCGTGTATCGTCCGAGGGGATGATGCCGACCGCGACGCCGTGAAAGACCGAAGACTCCTCGCGCAACACTCCAGCGATGTCGCCGAATCCTTCGAGATGCTCCTCGGCGATCGAGGTCACGATGGCTATATCGGGGCGCGTTATGTCGCGGAGCGTCGCTATTTCTCCGGGGATGCTGGTGCCCAGCTCGACAACCGCAACGTCCGCGTCGGACGGCAGCGCAAGCAGGGTCAGCGGAACGCCGATGCGATTGTTGAGGTTGCCGGTCGTCGCGTGAACGCGAAGGCGCGATTCGAGTGCGGCACGCAGGAGGTCCTTTGTACTGGTCTTGCCGTTGCTTCCCGCCACTGCGATTAGAGTGCCGCCCCACGCAACGCGACGGAATCGCGCGAGATCGCCGAGTGCCAGCAGCGTGTCGTCAACCAGGTACACAGCCGCGTCGTGCGCTGGAACTTCAACTGGGTGACTGATGACGACCGCGCGTGCGCCGGCCTCGATTGCCGCGGAAACGAAATCATGTGCATCGAACCGTTCGCCCGCAAGAGCGACGAACACGTCACCAGCCCGAATCGACCGCGTATCCGTCGATACGTTCCCGAGGAGACGCGACCCGCGCGGTGCGGTCGCCCTGGTCCGCGCTTCGAGCGCATGGGCCATGTAGTCGAGATTCCAGAAATTATCGCTCAACTCGCAATCCCCAGCAATTCCGCAACGATCTGGCGCTCGTCGAAGGGACGTTTCTCGGTTCCGACAACCTGATACGTCTCGTGCCCCTTGCCCGCGAGCAGAATCGTGTCGCCCGGGGAAGCGATCTCGATCGCGCGCGCAATCGCCTTGCGACGATCACTCTGCCGCTCGTGCGTTCCCGACATACCGCGCTCTATCTCGTCGATGATGGTCTCCGGGTCTTCGGTGCGGGGATTGTCGCTCGTGACGATGACACGGTCGGCTCCGGCTTCGGCCGCAGCACCCATGAGCGGGCGCTTGCCAGGATCCCGATCGCCACCCGCCCCGAACACAAGAATCAACTTACCGGAAACAAAGGGACGCAGCGCTGCAAGCGAACGTACCAGTGCATCGGGAGTGTGCGCGTAGTCCCTGATGATCGGTGGCGATTCGGCGATGAGTTCAAGCCGTCCTGGAATCTGCGGGACCAGTGACAGCAAGCGCGCAATCGCGCGTAACGGTATGCCTACGGAGAGCGCGGCGGTAGCGGCAGCCAGCGCATTGATGACGTTGAAATCACCCACTAGCGGAATTCGCACCGAAGCTGAATCATCTCCCGCGTGAAGCGTCCAGCTGCTTCCCGTCGCATCGAACGCAATGTCCTCGGCGCGGACATCACCATGATGTATGCCATACGTCAGGAGCCGCGGAGCGATCGGCAGCGACTGCCATTCCGGTTGATCGGCGTTGACCACTGCCGCGCCGGAACCCTTGATGTATCCGACCAGCTTCGCCTTGGCGGCGAAGTAGTCCTCCATGGTGCCGTGATAATCGAGATGATCACGGGTAAAATTCGTGAACACCGCGGCGTCGAAAGTCACACCATGAACGCGGTGCTGATCGAGCGCGTGCGACGACACCTCCATGGCAACCGATCGGACGCCTGCATCCACCAACTCGCGAAGGACGCGCTGAAGTTCGTCCGGGCCAGGCGTCGTGAGGCCCAATCCGCCCGGAATCGCCCGACCCTCGATCCCGATGAGCACTCCCAACGTTCCGATTGAAGCAGCAGGAGCCACCGGCAAATCGAGCAGCGCACGCAGAATATTGACGGTCGTCGTCTTGCCGTTGGTACCAGTGACAGCGATGGTGCGGAGTGCGAGCGCCGGATATCCGTACTGCGCGGCCGCCGCTCGCGCGATCTCGATCCGTTTCGCTGCGACGATTGGATCCTGGGTTGCACCGCTCATCCGGAGACTCCCAGTTTGACGACGCGCCCCGGTTCGAGCAAAGTACCGGCGCCGGGACTCGTGGAGCCCGGAGGGCCGTGCATCAGTTCCACCCGAAAGCCAGCCGCGTGCAACAGCCTCGCAGCGGCGCGAACAGGGAGCCCCGACACGTCCGGCACCACCCGCGGAGCCATTGCAGGCGGGGCTGCCTTGTTCGCCGCGGGTAGCTTGACCACATAGTACTCGCCAGCCCTGGAGTCGGAATCCGCGGGTGCGACGCGAGCCGCTCCGCGAAGCGAATCGGCGATTGCGGTGCTGTCATTGCGCTTCTCCGATAAGGCGCGGCTTCGTTCCGCCGCGCGACCCGCCGCCGTGGTATCCGGTCGCGGAGCGTGGATCGACGAGACGAGCTCACTTCTATTCAATGCCGCGTCACGCGCAGCAAGCGCCGCGCGCAGGACGACGTTCGTCACGCCACCGGCAACGATGCCACCGTAGAATCCCATCTGCGGGTTGTCGAGTTTGACAAGGATCACGAATTGAGGTTTGTCATCGGGAAAGAGACCGACGAAAGACGCATTGTACGAGCCAGCGATGTAATGACCGTTGGCGTTCCGCAATGCAGTCCCGCTCTTGCCGGCAACATCGAGTGTCGCGAGGTCTGCCTTTGTGGACGTTCCGCCCGCAACCACATCCCGCAGCATGACGCGCACTTGGGCCGCGACGTCCGGCGTCATCACGCGGCGCACGACAGTTCGCTGTGCTTCATATCGAACCGTGCCATCGGGTGCACGGATCTCCTTCACGATGTGCGGCTCGAGCAGATCCCCGCCGTTCGCGATCGCGCTGTAGGCGGTGACCATCTGCAAAGGCGTAACCGAAACCTCGTACCCCATCACGACCGACGCCGCCGACGACGTCGTCCACCGCGTTGGGTCTCGCACCAGACCGGGCGACTCGGCTGGAAGAGCGATGTCGGTCGGGCTGCCGAACCCCATGTCGCGAAGCATCTCGTACTTCTCTCGCACGGAAAGTCGCTCGGCGAACAGCACGATGCCAACGTTACTGGAGTGCTTGATGACGTCCGTGAGCGAAAGAACCGAAGGATGCTCATCGGCGTCCGTTATCGGGCGACTCCGGCCCTTCATGGTCAGGTGACCGCCGTATGTGTCCACGGTTGCGTCGGCGGTGGCCCGCCCAAGGCCCAGCAGGCGAGCGGCTACGAACGGCTTCATTGTCGAACCGGGTTCATACGGTTCGGTGACAGCGGTGTTCGCAACGGCAGCAGGATCGGATCGGTTGCTCGCCATTGCAAGTATGTCGCCGTTGTTGGGATTCATCACCACGATGTCGCCACCGTCAGCGTGAAGGCTGTCGACCGCTACTGCCAGTGCACGATCGCAGATCTCCTGGAGCTCGCGGTTTATCGTCAGGTAGACCGTGTTTCCCGGAGTTGGTCCGTCTGGTCCGACGGGAACGTCCATCGGCCGTCCGCTCTTGTCGCGAGCCACGCGAACTGTCGCGGTATCGCCGCGCAGCAGTGAATCAAGTTCGAGCTCGATTCCGTCGAGCGGCGCGCCGCCCGGCGCGACTCGTCCAACTATTCGCCGGATCCCACCGGAGGTCGCAAAAACCCGATCCATCACCGGCTTGGAATACACGCCACGCTGCGAGATGAGTGGCGCAACGTCGGTCGGAAGATAGGCACCCGGAATGTCGACCCACTTTCTGACAGTATCGAGCGCCATCGAGACGAATCGCGGGAGTACGTTTGCACTCTTGAGATCACGTGCGAGCACGGCCCGATCCTTCACCTGCCGTGGTGCGACGCTTATGCGCACCATCTCGCGGCTCTCGACGAGAGTGTTGCCGCCGGCATCGAGGATCTGTCCGCGAGGAGCTGGAAGATCCGACGACGCGAAGTGCTGACGCAGAGCGATCGCCTTCCAGTAATCGTGCCTGACGAGTTGCTCGTAACCCGCCTTCGCAACGAGAGCCAATGCAAAAAGCATCAACGAGGCGAAGACGATCGTGAGCCGTCCCGGCGTCTTTAGCGACATGCTAACGCGGCAGATTGCGAACGTGAGCGTCGTCCGGGACGCGCATGCCGAGACGTTGAAGCACCGGCCCGAGCTGCGTGAGGCTGGATTCGTCGCGTATGAGCGCGGCAAGCCGGCCGCGTTCGGCCTCGAGCTGCACCATGCCCCTGTCCAGATCCGCAATCTCGCGTGCCTGTGTGATGCCGTAACTGCGTCGCCATATCACAGCCGAAGCGACGACCACAAAGCCGATCAGTAACGCGCCGATTATCCATCTGCCGCGCCGTTGCCTGGTGCCTCGCCGTGTCGCGGCGCGCTTGGTCACGCGGCCTTTCGCCACGCGCGAAGCCGCGCGCTCCGCGCGCGCGGATTGCGAGCCACCTCATCGTCGCCAGCCTGAATCGATTTGCGTGTGACAAGGGATCCAAGCGCGGTGCCACCGCACGTGCAGACAGGCTGACGCGGCGGACATGTACATGCGGTGCTCCATGCGCGCATGGCGTGCTTCACGATGCGGTCTTCTCCTGAATGGTACGCGATGATGACCATGCAACCACCGGGCTCCAGCATGTCGCGCAGGATCGGGAGACCCCGCTCGAGCCCGCTCAGTTCGTCGTTGACAGCGATCCGCACGGCCTGGAATAATCTCGCGAAGTCCGGCGCGCCCGCGGACGCCCCGAACGCTCCGCGAATCGCACCAACGAAATCATCGGCGGTCACGAAATCGCGCGTCGCGCGGCGACGAACGACCTCGCTGGCCAGCCTGCGCGCCCGCGGCTCGTCGCCGAAGTCGCGAAAGATCAGCGTGAGCTCGTCGAGGTCAGCCCCGTTCAGCAAGTCCGCCGCCGAGTCAGCGGAGTCACTGGAGCCACCCGACATCCGCATATCGAGAACTACACCCGGCCTGAACGAAAAGCCCCGCTCATTCCGGTCTATCTGCGCCGAGGAAATTCCGAGATCGGCGAGAATCCCGCCAAACGCGAGATCGCGAACCGCCGGCAGTTCATCGATTCGTGTAAAGTCTCCCAGCACAGTGCGAAAACGCCCGGACTCGATATACGTGCGCAGTCGCGCGGTTGCTTCGGCGATCGCGTCAGGATCGCGATCGATAGCTGTGACTGATGCGCCGCTCTCGAGGAGCGCCAGGCTGTGACCACCGCCGCCAAGCGTGCAATCCAGCACCGAGCCGGCGCCATCGAGCGCAGCAACGACCTCAGCTACCATTACAGGAGAATGGTAGTCACTTTCGAACGATCGTTCAGTTATTGGTGACACGATGGCTTTCTGAGATGCGACGGAGACAGCGAGGAGGCAGCCAATATACAAAAAACCGCCCCGGCGCGAACCGGGGCGGCTGATTGAAAGCTAATTCATGAATCCAGCGTCAGGACCTTACTTGCAGAACTTCTTGACCTGCGCGGCAGAGGCTGGAAGGAATTGCGTGATGACAGGCAGGTACTGCGCGGCGCCGGCCTTGTACGTGTCGTTCGTCATTCCGGCCTGGATGCCGGTCTGAGCGAGCACAAGTGCATCATGGGCCATCGTCGCCAACGGGCAGCTCTTGGAAGTGTTTGCCTCGTTGTACGAGCTCTGCGCGACTGAGAAGGCAGAGACGCCAGCGATGAACTTGGCATCCACAGAGGGCTCGATACCATCCGACAACTGCAGCATCTTGATCGCGGCCTGGTATGCAGCGCGGTCCTTGGAGGCGTTGGCTGCCTTGTACATGTTGCTGCCCTGGCCCAGTGCGTACTGGGCAAGAGTATGCTTGTCGGCACCTGGAAGTGAGGCAGCCCGCTGGAGTAGCGCAGCGACGCTGTCAGGCTGGTTGGCCTGTGAGTAGCTGTCGGCCAGCAACAGCAGCGCCTGCGGGTTGTTTGGGTTGGCTGCGATGGCGCGCTTGAGCACGACTACCGACTCAGGCACCCGGTTCGCCTTGCGCAGTGCTGACGCGAGCGAGAGAAGCATTTCCGCATTATTCGGAAACTTCTGTACGCCGGCCTGGAGGACGGTGATCGCCTGCGCCGAATCAGTGGCCTGATTCAGGTTCATGTACGCTGCTGCCATGCGCGTGAAGTACGTCGTGTCAGCCGCGGCAGTGTCGGCGCGAATCAGTTCGGGGCCGGCGGCCACTGCGGACTGCCAATCGCTGGCGGCGAGATCCACCAGAAACGACGTACGCAGGAGCTGTGGATCGCCCGGGGTGCGGTCGAGCAGCTCCTTGACCAGCGGGATCGCCTCTGCGGCGTGGCCCGATCCGGCCAGCTCGTTGACAACCTGTGTGATCAACTTGTCGTTATTCGGGTCGGCGCGAATGAGCGCGAGCAACGCTGCGCGCGATTGCGCGCTGTCGCCAATGACCTTGTAAAGCTGGGCATTGAACGTGAGCGCAGCGACGCTCATCGGATCCTGTTGCGCGATGACGCGTGTCACGCCAAGGACCGAATTGGCCAGCGTCACGGAATCCGCGTGGGTCGTGGCCTTCTGGAGCTGCGCATAGTACACATTTGCAAGGCAGAGCCGCGCCAGAGTGGCCTGTGGATAGGCCGCGATTCCCTTCTCGGCCGCCGCAATAGCGCCTGCGTTGTCGCCAGCGCGCGCCTTGGAAACGCAATCCTGCTCACCCGGCATTTGCTTGAGCGCGTCGCGGACGGATTTGGAGACGTTGTCCATCGCGTCGCCAATCTTCTTGTTCGTGGCGGGAGGCAGCGCCTGCGATAGCGTGACATCCCGGGCGAGAACCATGCGAGCGGCAACTGTGTAGTCGCCGGTTGGCGCCTTGGATACGGTTCCGGTTATGTACTCGTCCGCACGGAGTAGATTCGCAAGCGCTTTTTCGTCGTTCGGCGCGAGCGGCTCGCTGGCGGAAAAACCAGACTGCTCAAGGGTGTTGTTGACGTCTTTCGAAGGGAGGACGTAGACGTCCTTCACGTCGAATTTGTCCTTGATCTGGTTGCGGAGCTCATCGGCCGCCTTTGCCCCCATCCCCTTCTCGGCGCTCTTGAAGGTCATGACGGTTATGCGCGCTTTGGAGTCCTGTGCGTGCGCCGGAGCCACACCGGCGAGGGCAAGTGCAACGAGCGCCAAAGATTTACGAGCGTTCAACTGAGACTCCTCCAAATGTGTAAACGTTTGTACACCTGAATTGAGACCGGGTTCGCAAGAGCACCGGAACTTCATGATGGGCGAGGAGGGATTCGAACCCCCGACATCCTGCGTGTAAGGCAGGCGCTCTAACCAGCTGAGCTACTCGCCCGAGTGCAGAAACTGAGCCGAACGGGCTGGGACCGCGAAGTGCGGTCAGCGTTTCAAGATCGCCACCGGTATCAGAACGCAGTAGGCGATGACAAGAAGGACCGGGGCGACAGTCTCCCCGCCACGCCACAGATCCGCGTATCCGACCACAAGGGTCAACGCGGCGAGCCCCCACCAGAGCCAGCGACGGCTGCCCGCTGGAACCGAATTGCTGGACAAACTTCCTTGTTGTGTCGGCATAGTCGCGAAGTGTAGGGCCGCCGGGAGCCGGGTGTCAAGGAAGGGGGGCTACCTTAATCTGTTGTTAATTGAAAGAGCGTCGCATTCGCCATGACAGCCAGGAAAATCTCGTCGCGCTTGCCTGAGCGGTTCCAGCGACTTCGCGCACCGCGGGCTATTCCCCGCGCGACAACCAGGCTCGGCGCGGTGTTTCGCCTCGATCCGCCGTAGCGGCCATCTCGGCACACTTCACGCTCCACGGATTGAACTTGTTCACGCCTGCACCACGTTTCCAGATCGCGACGGCACGGGAGCGTTCTCCGGCGAGCCAGAGCGCATGGCCGAGCTCGAAGTATGCCTCGACGAGATTGGGCCCGAGCGTGATGGACCGTTCGAAGAAGATCTGCGCATCTTCATACATCTCGCGCTCGGTGTAGACGAGTCCGAGATAGAAATTGGCGTAGAGCTTCGCACGCGCGTCCTCATCCTGGCGCAACGCCTTGGAGAGATGCTCGATCGCCTCGCCGAAGATGCCCTTCTTGAGGCAGATATACCCCACGTTGATGCGCGCGAGCGCATTGGCTGGCTCCCGACCAAGCACGTACTGAAAGTTCATCAGTGCGGCGTCAAGCTTGTCCTGCAGCATCTGCGCCCAGCCGAGCAGCGACTGCCCCTCGGTGCTGTTGGGCGCGAGTTCCAGCGCGCGGCCGAGCGCCTCTTCCGCGCCCTCGTAATCGCCGAGGGAGATTTTGGACCAGCCGCGCTCGAGGAACGTGGACGCCCCGATGTGATCTTCGTGCACGACTGGACGGGCGCCAGTGAATTGCGGCGCCATCGCCGGAGAGGCGCTGCGACGGGCCTTCCACTTCTCCACAAGGTCGCGGATATCATCCTTCAAGCGCGTCAACTGTCCGAGCGAGCCGTCGACGGCGCGATAGACATCCATGAGCGACGCCTTCAAAGCGGGATCGTCGCGCATCTGCCGCGACTCGATCTCCTGCTTCAAACGCTCGAAGGTGCTTCGCAGCTCGGCTACGCTGTCAGCCATTCCAGTCGCTCCTTCGGGACCATTCCGATTATTGCGCTCGCCATCTTCGAGAGCGCGACCACTTCGTCGGCGCCCGCTTCAGCGAGCGCCACGCGCGGCATTCCATATATAGCGGAGGATGCCTCGTCCTGAACAATCGCGCGCCCACCGGCGGACCGGATCTGACGCAGACCGGCGGAGCCGTCGCGGCCCATGCCAGTGAGAACCACGCCTGTGCAGTCTCCGCTGAACACCTGCGCTGCCGATTCGAACAATACGTCTGCATTCGGTGTCGCGCCGAGCCGTGAGGCGGGTTGCGAAAGTCGGAGAACCGCGGAGCCTGCCAGGCCGGTGACGGTAGTGTTGACTCCACCGCGTGCGATGTAGACCGTACCCGCGCAAAGCGGCAATCGGTCCTCCGCCTCGCGGACGAGAATATCGCTCGCGCGAGCGAGCCGCTCGGCGAGCGCGGGGGTGAATTCGCCCGGCAGGTGCTGCGCGATTACGACCGCCGCATTGAGCGTGGCGGGAAGAAGCGGCACGATCTCCGCAAGCGCGCGAGGGCCTCCAGTGGAAGAAGCGATGACGACGACGTGATTCGCGAATCGCGGCACAAGCTGCGGAACGGCGAATCCGGCTTCCGGACGACGCGTATGGGTGGCGGGCGGCGGTGCGAGAGTCGCGCGCGATGCCGCCTCGAGCGCAGCAACCAGGCGATCCCTGATCGTCAGGAGATCCAGGCTGACCGGCCCCGAAGGCTTTCGCACGAAATCCACGGCGCCAAGCTCGAGCGCACGCAACGTGGCGTCGCCGTACTGCGCGCCGCCGGCACTCAACACCACGACAGGTCGCCGAGCCTCGGACATGATGCGCTGGAGCACGTCGAGCCCGTCGAGCTTTGGCATCTCGAGATCAAGCGTAACAATATCCGGATCAAGGCGATGGACCTGCGCAATCGCGTCGACACCATCACGCGCGACGCCAATGACGTGGAACCCGGGATGCGCATCGACCATTTCGGCGATCAGCTTGCGCATGAATGCACTGTCGTCCACAACGAGGACGCTGCGTGGCAAGGTTTCCGTCATTGCGCGTCCAGTGTGTGGGCGCGACGATACGCCTCGCGCGCCTCGTCGAAGCGTCCATCACGCTGCAGCGAGTCGGCGAAGTTGCGGTGCAGCTGCGGAAGCGTGGCGTCTTCGATCAGACCGCGCTCGACGGTGCGGAGCGCGTCGTCAAAATCACCTCGCGCCTCGTACGCGACGGCAAGATTATTCCAGAGAACCGCGTAGCCCGGATAAACCTGAACGGCCTCACTGAGAAGCGCTATTGCACGGTCAAGATCATTGACCATCGCCGCGGCCAGACCTGCGTAGTGAAACCACGCGGGAGGCGGCCGACGCGTTCCCCAGAGAGTTCGCGCCGAAGCCAGCGCTGCGTCTGCCGTTTCGTAGTCGTGCGCCGCGACGGCCATCGCCGCGGCGTTGGTCTGAACGAGTGGATCCCCTCGTCCGCCGTGAGTGAGGGCCTCAGCCATCGCCGTCCGGGCGCGTTCAAGGTCACCCATCTGTTCATACGCGTAGGCGAGATTGACGAAGACCGCCGGTCGCGACGAATGCTGCTGGCTCACGTAACGTTCAAATGCATGGGCGGCGGCGGGCCACTGTTGTTGCCGCAGCGCGACGAGTCCAAGATAGAAGCACGCCTCGGGATCGTTCTCGCGCAGAGTATCGACGCGACGGAATTCGCGCTGAGATTCCTCGTACATCCCCGTCTTGTAGAATGCGACGCCGAGGTTTCGGTGCTCCGTGGCCTTGTCATCGGCGCGTGCGGGAAGTCGCGAGCGGGAACTGACGCCGATACGAATCACGTATCCGGTCATCAGCAGGCCGTACAGCGTTTTCGCGGTAACGAACTCGCCGAGTCGGGATTCGGCAATCAGCGCGCTGACGTCACGCTGGCCGTCGATGAGAGGGACGAGTTTTTCTTCTTCCGTGGTAAGACCGCGATCGATTTCCATCATCCTGTGACGGTCCATCGCGTATACGATATCGAACGTCGGTATCTTCTTCGCTATGAGGGCCCATTCATCCACGCGCCGCGCGCCTTCGAGCAACAGCGACTGGGGATCGATGCAGTGCAGCTGCACTTCCTCGTCTGGTGTTGCGCCGGGCTCGAAATTGAAAGTCCCCTGCGTCCACGTGAAGAGCAGGTACACCGCTTCCTCTGTACCGAGGCCGCGGTTGACGATCGATGCGTGCGAGATCGCGCCGTCGGTGAAATAGATGTATCCGAAGTTGTTCGCATATGTGAGACCGAGGCACCCGGTCTTCTTTCCCATCGCGAGCAACTGAAGTACATCGGGGAGGCTCGCCTCCGTGAGGCTTCCGCGGATTGCCATCAGCGGAACTCCTCCATTATCCGGCCGGCGAGCTCGGGCCATTCTCGCACGACCTTCTCCTCGTCGTTGAACGCCGGTGGAGTCTGCGCGCTCTGCCGAGCGCGCAGCTCTTCCACGCGCTGCGCGACGACGGATTGGAGATCCGTTAGAAAATCGTCGTATTCGCCGGGCTCGTCAGCCATGACTACGGAATGACATCTCGATCACTTCAAGCGACTCTGACTGCCGCGAGCATTGCGGTAAGCGAACTCGCGTCGGGCAATAGAAGAAAGTAACCAGGCAGAGATCCATCGGTCTGGTCTATCATGAACTCCGTCTCGACGCAGAATACAAAGCCGCCGGTGTGGCCGGTAGCCCAGGCGGTGTCGGCAAGTACTTCGCGGGCCGGACCTACATTGAGCGTGGGCGGCGATGGGAGCAGGCGCATCTCCATGAATTCACTGAGCGCCGTCATGTAAGCGCCAGCAAGGATGTTTCCAGCCTCGGTGAGCGCCGACGCCTCGAGCTCGCTGAGCGATTCACCGACGGCAACTTCACGCATCAGCATCAGTGACGCGAGGCGATGCGCTGTCGCCAGCGGAAAGGCGAGAATCGTGTGGCCATGCAGCCCTCCGGTCATCTCCATCGGGACCAGGGCGATCTGTTCGTTGCTGCGCGAGATCAGCGGCGCGAGCTCTGCAAGCGGTGCGACGGTGATGGTCGGAACGCTTATCATGATCTTCGTTCCGGTCATGAGCGAAAGTGCGGTCGCCGCGTGCGCGGCGCCGATATTCGCTACCTCGCGGAGTGCGTCGCGCTGAAGCTCGCTGAGTGTCTGCATGTTGGTGATGCCCATTACGGCTCCGCTAAATAAGACTGTTCACGTCCACGATGAGCGCCGGTGATCCGTCGCCCAGCACCGTCGCTCCCGCGAACATTGTCGATCCGCCTCGCGGCAGGTCGTACCGCTTGACCACAACGTCCTGTTGACCGATAAATTCGTCCACCACAAGTGCCGCTCGGCGTCCGCGCGCCAGTACCGAAATTCCCGGCATCTGCTCGGAGATCCGGGGCGCAAGACCAAACAGCGTGCGCAACATGACAACGGATACCTGGACGCCAGCGATGTCGGTCATGGTCCACTCGTCGCCGCGAAGTGCAGAAGACGGCGGCTCGAGTGCGAGCGTTTCCAGTACATGAGTGAATGGAATAGCGAACAGCTCCTCGCCAACACGGGCGACGAGCGCTCGCACGATTGCGACGGAAAGCGGCAGACGAAGCGTGATTGCCGTTCCGCGTCCTCCGACACTCTTGATCTCGATCGCCCCGCCGAGAACCCGCACCGCGGCATCAACCACGTCGAGACCCACGCCCCTTCCCGACACCGTTGTAACGGAAGATGCCGTCGAGAAGCCCGGGTGCGCCAGAACTCGCAGCAGTTCAACATCGTCCAGAGTCGTTCTCTCCCAACCGACGATGCCAAGCTCGTGCGCCCGCGCGAGAACGCGTTCGCGATCGATGCCTCGTCCGTCATCAGCAACGCGTATCAGAACATAGCCTGCCTCGCGCTGAGCGCTCAGCGTAAGTCGTCCGCGCGGTGATTTGCCGTCCCGTTCGCGATCCGCAGTGGCTTCGAGGCCGTGGTCGAGGGCGTTTCTGAGAAGGTGCATCACCGGATCCCCGATACGATCGAGTATCGATCGATCGAGCTCGATTTCGGCACCGTCGAGCGTGAAGTCGACTTCCTTGTCGAGGGAGCGAGCGGTTTCTCTCACGAGCCGCGGGAATCTCTCGAACACCTGGCCGACCGGAACCATTCGCGCGCCGATAACCTGATCGCGCAACTCATTGAGTAGTCGCGACGCGCTCTCGAACGCGGATGAAAGGTCGTCGTCTGAAAATCGACGCAGCTCGCGCTCCATTCTTCCGCGCGCGATCTCGATTTCGCCAACCAGAGTCATGAGCGCATCGAGGCGGCTTGCCCGCACCCGAACGTGAGTCGTCGACTTCACCGCCGGCTCGACCTTCGCGGGCGTCGCCTCTTCGGCTACACCCGGAGGGGACTGTGTCGCGGCCGATTCGATTTCACGCGCGAGATCGTCAGCTTCCTCGATCAGGTGAGCGAGGAGCGAGGGCGTGACCTGCGACTCGCCTTTCCGCAGCGCATCGAGTGCCGACTCCATCGCGTTTGCACGTTCCGTCACGACGGTGTAGCCCATTGCGGCGGCCATGCCCTTGATGCTGTGGACGGCGCGGAATGCGGCAGCTACGGCGTCGGACGAGGATGGGCTGTTTTCCATCTCGTTGAGCGCGCCCGTCAATTCCGCGATGTGCTCGCGGCCTTCACTCAGGAAAAGGTCGACGTATTTCGAGAGATCCACTGCAGTTCCGCCGCGTCGGTGGCGTTAGCCGAGCACTCGCTGGACCGCTTCGAGCACGCGGCTCGGCTGGAACGGCTTCACCACGAAGTCCTTGGCTCCGGCCTGGATGGCGTCAACGACGAGTGCCTGCTGACCCATTGCGCTGCACATGACGACGCGAGCCTGCGGATCGAACGCAGTTATCTCGCGCACTGCGTCGATCCCGCCCATGTCCGGCATGACGATGTCCATGGTGACCAGGTCCGGACGCAGTTCCTTGTACTTCGCGACGGCCTTGGTGCCAGTGTCGGCCTCTCCGACAATCGTGAAACCCGCCTGTTGCAGGATGTCGGAGAGCATCGTGCGCATGAAAACCGCGTCATCGCATACCAGTACAGTGTGGCTCATTCATCCTCCGATATGGCGACGACGCGGGCTACCAGCTCCCGCACGTCAAGTTCGGTGTAACCTTCCTCGGCGCGAAGAGCGCGCACATCCGCAACACGCTCGACGGCGAGGCCAACACCGCGAATTCCTGCGTCGACTATCAGAACCATTGAAAGCGGCCGCGCTACCGCGGCCGGGTGAAGCACCGCAGCCGCATTTACCACGGTCACGATCGTCCCGCGAACGTTGATGAGACCAAGTACGGCAAGTGGTGCCGCGGGGAGACGCGTGAGACGATCGAGGGGTACGACCTCTCGCACGGCGGATACGTCGCACGCGTACGCGCGACCCGCGATACGAAAGACGAGGGAGCGGTACTCACCGGGAAGATCGAAGTCGGACCGAGCCGCAACGGCGACGTCAGTCGGGGATAGTGTAGAAGCCAAAGGTCGTCAACGGATCGGAGTCGGCGTACAGCTCGTCTGACTCGCCGATAGCGGCGATGCAGCGATGAAGATCATCTGGAAGTGGCGAGCGAAAGTCCATCTGCTCACCGGAGACCGGATGGTGAAATTGAAGCCATGCAGCGTGCAGGAAGTGGCGTTTTGGTGGCAGCGCCGCGAGACGTCGTCCGCCACCGCCGCCGTATGCGTCATCTCCAACCACCGGATGCCCGACCGATGCGAGATGCACCCTTATCTGGTGCGTCCGTCCGGTAAAGAGATGAGCGCGTAGGAGGTCAGCGCTGGCGAAGCGCGCAAGCCGGCGAAAATCCGTCCGTGCGTTCTTCCCTGTACTGACGATTGCCATGCGCTTTCGGTCTCGGGGATCACGCGCGATCGGTTGGTCCACAGAGAGAGTATCGGCAGCGAGGTGGCCCCACGACATGGCGGCGTACCGCCTGACGACGCGCCTGGCCGCGATCGCGGCGCTCAGTCTTCGGTGCGCAATCTCACTTTTTGCCACGATGAGGAGTCCGGACGTCTCCTTGTCCAGTCGGTGGACCAGGCCAGCCCGTTCCGGTCCGCTCCCGTCTGCCAGCTCGCCCCCACGTCCTACCAGCGCGTTTACGAGAGTTCCGGTCCAGTTCCCCGGGGCTGGGTGAACGACCATTCCAGCTGCCTTGTCGACGACCAGCAGGTCTGCGTCCTCGTAGACGACCTGCAGGGGGATATTCTCGCCCTTCACGTCGCTGTGATCGGGCGCTGGTTCTGGGGTTGCGACTGTTATGACGTCGGTCGCGGCCGGCCGGTAAGAGGCGCGCTCGCGGGCGCCATTGACCAGAACATTTCCATTGGCGATGAGAGTCGCCGCCGCGGTTCTGGAGGTATCCAGCCTTGCCGCAACTACGAGATCCAGCCGCGAGCCGGCAAGATCGCCCGCGGCGAAGGAATCAGACGTCGTCTGTCGCCGCGATCCGCGCCGCCTCGCGGTCCTGCTGCAGGAAGACCCAGCCAAGCAGAATCGCTCCCACTGTGACGGCGGAATCGGCGACGTTGAAGGTCCAGAATCGGTGATCGCCGATGCCGACGTCGATAAAATCGACGACTCCGGTGGACCAGCGAATCCGGTCGATCAGATTCCCGATCGCACCGGCGGACACCAGTGCAAGCGCCAGAACGCGGGTATAGTCGCCCTCTCTGGTCGCACGATACAGCGAGCCGAGCACGCCCAGCGCGACGATCGTGAGCACGGTGAAGATCCAGCGCGACGCTGGGCCCAGGTTGAAACCGAAGGCGGCACCCGGGTTGTATGCGAGCGTGAAGCGTACAGTGTTGCCGATGATTTCGTGCGGCGTATACGCCGGCACGAGCCCGTTCACCGCCGCCGCTTTGGAAACGATGTCGAGCGTCACCACAACGATGATGACGCACCAGAAAATCCAGGGGTTTGCCCTGCCGGCCTGGACGCTCTCGGCGTTACCGTTTGGCATCTTCCTCACGTTGTTTGCATTCTATGCAGTAGCGCGCGTGAGGCAGTGCATCCAGCCTCTCGAACATGAGTGGCGCATGGCAGCTCATGCACTTGCCGTAGTTGTCCGGGTCGCGGTACAGGCGACGCAGTGCCTGGTCGATGTGCCAGAGAAACCGACCTTCCTGGCTCGCGAAGAGAAAAGCCTTCTCTCGCTCCATAGCATCGGTTCCCTGATCGGCCATGTGGAACGAATAGGCACTCTCAGCACCGGCGTCCTGCGCGGATACGTTGAACGCGTCGCTGTACATGCCAAGCTCCTTGACGGCTCGTGCGCGCTCCTCGAGCAACCGCTGTTCGAAGTGCTTCAGGAACTGCTCGCGCGTCATGGTCTTCGGCTTCTTGGCCTTCGTGGCGCTCGGTGTCATGATGATTCAATCCTGGTTAGTGTGACATCGGCGGCGAGCCCGTCGAGGTCGAGATGGTACGCCGGATGCGTTCCGTCGAGCAGCGGAACAGAATGTAACTCCGGCGCCAGAACCTCCGCGGAAATCCAGTCGCGGTGCGCGGTCACCGCTTCCATCAGTGCTTCTCCGCCGGCGACAATAAGAACGATCCGATCGCTGACGGCAAATCCAAGCTCCTTTCGCAGCCGCTGCACGCGATTCACGAGTTCGCGCGCGATTCCCTCGCGGCGAAGCATCGGTGTGACCGTGGCGTCTATGGCTGCGACGTATCCATCGGCATACTTGACAACGAGATCACCCGTTGCGCGCCGTACAATTGTAACGTCTTCCGCGGCGAGCGGGTGTGACTGCTCAGCCGTAGAAACCGTGACAATCTCTCCGTGCTCGAATTTTGTGAGAACGTCGGAGCCGAGTGCCGCAATGAGCGCTGCCGCCGCGGGCGTCTCCTTTCCGAATTTCTTTCCGAGGGTCCGAAAGTTCGGCTTCGCCTCGAGTGTAACGAAGTCGTCGGCGGATGAAGCAAAATCGATCCGCTTGACGTTCAGCTCCGACGCCACAAGTGGAACGAGCGAACGAAGCACGTCGTCAGCCGCATGACCGGGCACGACGCAAAGCATCGATGCCAGAGGCTGGCGAACCTTTATTCCGGCCTCTTCGCGCGCCGCGCGACCGAGCGTGGCGAGCGAACGAACATCTTCCATTGCGCGTTCGAGATCAGCATCGATGCGAGTGGGTTCCGGTCGTACGTATGGCGAGACGTGTACCGATTCGCCGGTAAGCTCGGTATGAATCCAGTCGCTGACGAATGGTGCGAAGGGCGCAAGCAAACGGCAGGTCACCGTGAGTATCTCGTGCAGCGTGGCGAATGCCGCCCGGTTATCGGCCGTATCCACATCGTAGAAACGATGGCGATTCAGGCGCACGTACCAGTTGGATACGTCGTCCATGAAGAAATCCATCACGGCGTTCACGGCATGCGTTGCCTGATACTCATTCAAGAGCGCGTTGCAGCGGCTCTCGACGGTGGAAAGCCGCGACAGCGCCCAGCGATCGATCGGCTGGCGACTGTCCGGTGCCGGGTCGTCGAGCGACGGTGCCCAGCCAAAGTTTGCGTACGTCGCGAAGATTCCGCTGTACACGTTCTTGAGCGTAAGCAGGAAGCGCCCGATCGTCTCTCGAATGAGCGTCTCGTCAAATCGGCGCGGGAGCCATACCTGGCTCGACGCAACGAGGAACATGCGCACCGCATCGGCGCCGTGCGTCGCGAGAACTCCCCACGGATCGACGGCATTGCCGCGGCTCTTGGACATCTTGACGCCGTCCCTGTCCAGGACGAGATCGTTCACGACAACGCTGCGATACGGAGCCACGGTGCCCGAGCGCGCACTCAATGACGTGCCGAGCCCGGTGGCGATCGCGAGCAGCGAGTAGAACCATCCACGCGTCTGATCGACGCCCTCTGCGATGAGATCGGCGGGATAGTGACGAGCAAATGTATCGCGGCGCTCAAACGGATAGTGCCACTGCGCGAACGGCATCGACCCGGAATCGAACCAGGTGTCAATCACTTCGGGTACTCGACGCATCGTACCAGTACCCGACCGTGCTGGCCAGGTATAGTGATCTATGAACGGCTTGTGCGGATCAAAGGCGTCGGGCAACGGCTCGCCGACGCGCGCGGCGAGATCGGCGTACCCGCCGATCACTTCTATCTCGTCTGGATTGGCATCGTTTACCCACACCGGTAGCGGTGTGCCCCAGTAACGATCGCGCGAGATCGCCCAGTCTATGTTGTTCTCGAGCCACTCACCAAACCGACCGGAACCGACTTCTGGCGGATGCCAGTCTACGGACGCATTGCGCCGCAACATGTCATCCTTGTATCCGGATGTGCGGACGAACCAGGAAGTGCGGGCATAGTAGAGCAGCGGCGTATCGCAGCGCCAGCAGTGCGGATACGTGTGCTCGTACTGCTGCACCTTCCACAACGAGCCGCGGCGCTTCAACTCCTCGATGATCAGTTGATCGGCGTCCTTGACGAACATGCCGCCGACCAGCGGCATCGTGTCCGGGAACCGACCTCGCAGATCGACGGGCTGCAGGAAGGCAAGATTGTTCCGCTTTCCCGCCGCGTAATCGTCCGCGCCAAATGCCGGCGCCATGTGCACGATGCCGGAGCCATCATCCGCTGTGACGAACGATTCGCCCACGACGATTTCATGCGCGCCATCGGTGTATTCGACCCAGTCGAGCGGGCGATGGTAGCGCTGGCCAACGAGCTCGCTGCCGGCGAATGTCGCGGATTGCGTCCAACGCTCGGCGTGGTCGTCGCCCAGCAACGCCTTTACGCGCGATTCCGCGAGAATGAGCGAGCCTTCGCTTTCCTTTCCGCGTCTGACGAGCTCGACGTACTGCAGTGATGGATTCACCGCCAGCGCGACGTTCGACACGAGCGTCCACGGCGTGGTGGTCCACACCAGAATGCGGCGCGGCAACGCATCCGGCACGGACGAGCCATTCAGCGCAAGAGCGACGTAGACGCTCGGATCCCTGACCGTCTTGTAACCCTGCGCAACCTCGTGTGACGAGAGCGCAGTGCCGCAGCGCGGGCAGTATGGGAGAATCTTGTGGCCGCGATACAACAGATCGTTGTCGAAGAGCGTCTTCAGCGCCCACCAGACACTTTCGACGTAATCATTCGTGTACGTGATGTAGGGATCGTCGTAGTCGAGCCAGTAGCCGATGCGTTCGCTCAGGCGCTTCCACTCCTCGCCGTACTTGAAGACACTCTGCTTGCACAACGCATTGAACTTCTCGATTCCGATGCGCTCGATGTCCTGCTTTCCGGAGATGCCGAGCTGCTTCTCGACCTCGATCTCGACCGGTAATCCGTGAGTGTCCCATCCCGCCTTGCGCGTTACGTGGAATCCCGACATCGCGCGATGGCGGCAGAAGAGATCCTTTACGGTGCGTGCAAAGACATGATGGATTCCCGGGCGGCCGTTCGCGGTCGGAGGGCCTTCATAGAAGACAAACTCGGGCCGACCCGCACTGTCGCGCTGGATACGTGCAAACAGACCGGTCTCTGTCCAGCGCGCGAGGACTTCGGTCTCGAGACCGTCCGCCGCGCGATCCGCAGCCAATAACCGATAACGCGCCATGGTAGGCGCTTCCTGAGTTCCCAATTCGCTACTCGGCTGACGCGCCAGGTACAGGCCGGTCGGACGCGTCGATCTCCGAGAGATGGCGTGAGACCAGTGTGCGCATCTGCGACAGATAGCTGCGGCGCGATCGCTCGAGCGCATCGAGCTCGGTCTGCACGCGGCGGACCTCGGCCCGGACCTCCTCGAGAAGTCGTTCGCCCTCGCCCTGCGCCTCGCGCACTATCAGCATCGCCTCACGCTCGGCCTGCTCCTTTGTTTCCTGACGAAGCTGTTGCGCGGACACGAGCGCGTCGTTCAACGCGCGATCGCGTTCCCGAAATGCGCGTAGCTGTTCGTGAAAGGAGCGTGCCTTCTGATCCAGGTCCTGGTTGATGCGGCCGAGTCGCTCGAGCTCGTCGGCGACCTGATCGCGGAACTGGTCGACGCGCGCGGGATCGTAGCCACGAAAAGCGTGGCCGAAATCGTAACGGCGTACATCCAGTGGCGTGAGATGGAATGCTTCATCAATCATAGATCGCGGGCTCCGAAGAGAGCACTGCCGATTCGGACCAGAGTGGCCCCTTCCTCGACAGCAATCTCGTAGTCGTTGGACATCCCCATGGACAACTCGATCGCAGGATGACCGGCCTCCGCCAGAACCTGACGGGCGTGACGGGCACCGGCGAACGTCTGCCGTAATACAAGCTCGGATGCATCCAGCGGAGCCATGGTCATCGCACCGACGACGCGAATACCCGGCATGCCCGTCAAACGATCCGCTTCCACGCGCAACGCTTCAGGTGAGAAACCACCCTTCGTCGCTTCGCCCGACGTGTTCACCTGCACCAGCACGTCGACCGCAACCTCTCTCTTCAAACCAAACTCGCATACGGCGTCGGCGAGCCGACTGCTGTCGAGCGAGTGCAACAATGTAAAGTGCTCCAACTCGTGAACCTTGTTCCGCTGCAGGTGGCCAATCAGATGCCAGGACACCGGAACGTCGACCGCAGCCATTTTCGGCAGCGCTTCCTGAATCCGATTCTCTCCGCAGTCCGGGACGCCGGCTTCCCAGGCCTCGATCGCGGCCTCGGGTCCGTGGGTCTTCGTGACAGCGACGAGTGTAACCGTCTGCCCGTGGCCGCCCCGGTCTGAAGCCGCTTTGAGCCGCGCACGGATCTCCGCTACCCGCTCCGGGAGATTCGGAAAATGCATAGCCATGAAATTTAACTACAGAATTTTGCTCATGGCTGCGGCGAGGTTCGCATCGGTCGATGCGGTGTCAGTGCGGGGTCGGCATCAATGCGGGATCAGGTCTTGCCCCGAACGAGACCTGACCCGAAAACCGAAAAAGACACCCTTTTCATCCCGCCTTCCAGCTTATATCTTTCCATCCGGATGAACGGATCAATACCCACAGTCTTCGACCGCCTGACGGCGCTGTCTGACCCGACACGTAGCCGGCTTCTGGCACTGCTGGACAGACATGAGCTCACCGTGACCGAGCTCTGCGCCGTCACGCAGCTGCCACAGTCGACTGTGAGCCGGCATCTCAAGGTATTGGGCGACGGTGGCTGGGTAACGTCGCGCGCGGACGGAACTAGCCGCCGGTATCGCGCACTGGCCGACAAGCTCGACCCTGCCGGCCGACGCCTCTGGACGCTGGTGCGGGAGCAGGTGAGCGCGGCCCCCTCGGCGCAGAACGACACGCAGAGGCTGCGCTCGGTACTCGCGGAGCGGAGGAGCGCGTCGCAGGAATTCTTCTCGACGGCCGCCGGACAGTGGGACCGGTTGCGGGGCGACCTGTTCGGCGTTCGGGCGGATCTCGTCGGGTTGTTGGGCCTGCTCGACGAGACGTGGTCGGTTGCGGATCTGGGATGCGGAACTGGGCAGGTATCGGAGATGCTCGCCCCGTTCGTCGCGCAGGTCGTCGCGGTGGACGAGTCACCCGCAATGCTTGCGGCTGCGCGCAAGAGACTCAAGGATCAGGAAAATGTCTCGGTGCGGGAAGGCGACCTGGGTGCATTGCCAATCGACGACGAGTCGCTGGATGCCGCACTGATCTTTCTGGTGCTGCATTACACGGCCGATCCCGCCGAAGTATTGAGCGAGGTTCATCGTGTGCTCAAGCCCGAGGGCCGAGTGCTCGTGGTAGACATGATGCCACACGAGCGCTCGGAATTTCGCAACATCATGGGACATGTGTGGCAGGGATTCGGCGCAGACGAGCTATCACGCTGGGCCGAACAGGCAGGA
>DATBNQ010000094.1:0-18787 GCA_036554185.1 Gemmatimonadaceae bacterium
CCGATGAGAATCACAACAACCCCCAGCCATCCGAGGTGCTGTTTGTGGCGCTCGAAGAGCTCCGCGTACTTCAGCTCGGCCTCATCGGCTTCCAGCGGCACGAAAGTTCCAGTTTTTGTCATTTTGCGCGAAGTTTACAAATTATTCCAGCCGTCTTCAGTGCAGTCGCGGCGGAGAGAGTCAAATATAGCCCGCGCGGGGCCTCGTCGAATAGACGCCGGAGCAACTCGTACGGGCGAATTCTGAAGGAGGCACACCGATGACGGGCAGGCATTTCAAGGTAGGCGATCACGTGAGCTGGAACTCCGAAGCTGGGCGCGTGCACGGGCATATAACACGTGTCGTAACTTCAGAGATACAGTTCAAGGGGTACACGGTTCACGCCAGCAAGGACGATCCGCAGTACGAGATAACCAGCGACAAAACCGACCACATCGCCATGCACAAGGGCCAGGCGCTTACGAAGCTTACTTAGCGGCCTTGACCCGTCGGTTCAGCAGCTTCTCGAGTACGGCGGCATTGCTGATGGATCCGGCGGCCGAGGCGTAGACGAGCGTTACCCTTCCCCGCTTCGCCCGGCGAACCAGAGCGGCGAGGATTTCCGCAGGGACCGTTGCCTTCAACTCCGACTTGTAGCGTTTCTGGAATTCCGGCCACTTTCCTGGATCGTGTTCGTACCACGTGCGTAGCTCAGCCGACGGCGCGATGTCCTTTTCCCAGGCGTCGATTCGCGCCCTCGCCTTTGACACTCCGCGCGGCCACAGCCGGTCTATCAGCACGCGATAGCCGTCGGAATGTTCCGCCGGCTCGTAGGCTCTCTTGGTGACTACCATCTCGTACTAATCATGCTGGCCGCGCGCGTCCGCGGCAAGGTTCCTGCTAGGTCATTTCAGTTGAATCTGTAATTCTCCTCAACTCGAATCCTATAATGGCGAAGACTACCAGTGGAGCGGCCGCCGCATCCACGCCGACGACCATGGCGCAGCTGATTGCGGGACTGCAGGACGACATCGCGCGGGAATACAAGGCAATCATTCAGTATGTGATTTTCAGTCAGAAGCTGGACGGGGCGAAGTACATGAACATTGCCGATCAGCTTGCCGTGCACGCACACCAGGAGCTGGATCATGCGCTGGCGATCGCGCGCCAACTCGACTACTTCGGCGAATACCCGACACATGTCCCCAAGCCGATCGAAGTGTCGGAAGACAACGAAGGGATGTTGCGCGCGGATCTTCACGCGGAAGATGACACGATCAGGCACTATCGCGAGCGCATCCGGCAGGCTGACGAACTGGAGGAGTACGCACTCGGTGAGGTGCTGCGTGGAATCGTGGAGCAGGAACAGGATCACCAGATGGATCTTGCTACCGCACTCGGCGTCGTTCCGGACGATCGACAGAGAAAGTCGTCGCCGGCGCAGTCGAAACGCGCGGCTAAATAATCCCGGCGGCCTGATCAGCCGCAAAAATATGCGTCGCGCAAGTACGTATCGTGGTGAGTCACGATGCGCGACGCGCCAATTCCACTTTCCCGGCGCAGCGAGATCCGCGGCTGTTCAGCTCAGTGGCTTTCAACGAAAGGCAGGTCTCGCGTCAATGGAATTGCGATGAAGTCCACCAGCCAGAAGCCCGAGGGCGTTGGCGCGCTGTGGAAACGGCTCGGGATTGAACGACGGATGCGGGAGCCTGTTAACCCTCAACCGCAATCCAGCTCTGAGCCGCCCCCGCCGCCAGATACCACGACACCAGCGACTGGTACGCGACTTTCAGCTGCTGAAATCCACGAGAACGTTAGAGTTGCTGCCGAGGAGGAGATGCGCAGGCCGGCGCGCGATCTTGCATGGTCGGCGATCGCTGCTGGCCTGACGATCGGATTCAGTTTTCTTGCGGCGGCTTACCTCACCCTCTGGGTGCCTCCCGCGTTCGCCCCCCTGGCGATCGCTGCAGGCTACCCGCTCGGCTTCATCTTCGTGGTGCAGGCTCGAAACCAGCTTTTCACGGAGAACACGCTCGAACCCGTAATTCCGTTTCTTCAGCGACGCGACAGAGCGACGCTGGTTGGAGTCTTTCGGCTGTGGACGATCGTGCTCGTCGGTAATCTTGCCGGTGCATTCGCGTTCGGTGTACTCGCCGCACATACGCCGCTGCTCGATGGACCGATGCAGCGCGCGCTGCTCAGCGTCGCAACACAGGGAACCAGTGGTGGTTTCGGGATGGTCGTGTATCGCGCGATCTTTGGAGGTTGGCTGGTGGCGCTGATGGCGTGGCTGGTGTCATCGACTCGTGCAACCGGAGCGCAGGTGCTCTACATCTGGATCACAACCGCACCAATTGCGGCGTTCGGATTTCGCCACTCGATCGCCGGCGCTGTCGAGGCGTTTTACCTCGCGATTTCCGGCGCGGCAACCTGGGGTGCGATGATAGGCGCATTCCTGATTCCTGCGATAATCGGAAACGTCATCGGTGGCGTCGTTCTGGTCGCTCTGTTGAACCACGGCCAGGTCGGCGAGGATGCGCAGAATACGGTTGGTCCGGGAAAGGGGAAAGCTCCGGACGTGTCATAGCAGTGGACACGCCCACTTTCCGTCCGCTACTTACGAAATGATGGCGTGACCATTCGCTCGACGATCGCCAGGGCTCCGTCGACGATCAGTGCAAGTGCGGCCGCCGGCAAGGCTCCCGACAGCACCATTCGTGTGTCTGCGAGCGCAAGGCCAGCAACAATCGGTTCGCCCAAGCCGCCGGCACCGATGAAAGCAGCGAGCGTTGCCGCACCAACGGTGATTACGGCGGCCGTTCGAACGCCAGCCATGATCACAGGCGCGGAAAGGGGCAGACGTACCATCAGTAATCGTTGCCACGGCGTCACTCCCAGCGCTTCCGCGGCTTCTACCGCCGCGGGATCAGCGTCGCGGACGCCGGTGAACGTATTCCTCGCGATGGGATAGAGTGCATAAAGCCAGAGTGCAACGAGTGCGGGCCTCACTCCGATCCCGAACAATGGGATCATGAACGCGAGCATCGCGATGCTCGGAATAGTCTGAATGGCGCCTAGAAATCGCACGACCGGTTCCGCTGCACCGCGTGCGCGCTCCAGCGCGAGTCCCAGCGGAATCGCGACGAGTACGGCTGCGCCAAGCGCGATAATCACGAGCATCAGGTGTTGCAGTGTCAGTGCGCCGAGCGACGCGCGGCGCTGCCATAGATAATGCAGGAAGCTGTCGTGCGGGTTCGTTGAAGTCGCTGGCGAGCCGGCGCTCGGACCCGCCGTCAATCCAATATCTGACAGTGCCGATGCAGCGACTCGGTGTATGTCCTCGCCGTCGACCTCGATCCGTCGATTGAGGCCGCGCATACGCGTTTCGGATAGCCTGTCGCTGAGCAGCGTGAGCGTGGCAATCGCGTCCGGCATGTCGCGCGCAAGACTGGGACCGACGACCGCAGCGGCTTCGTACGGAGGAAAGAAATGTTTGTCGTCGGTCAATGTCACGAGATCGTATCGCGCGAGCAATCCGTCGGTCGAGTAACCGTCAACGACGTCAACAGCGGATGCAGCGAGCGCCTGATACTTCACCGCAGGTGCAAGAGGTCGCACGGCCGCGAGGTGGAGCCCATAAGCGCGCTCGAGTCCCGGCAGACCGTCGGCGCGACCGATGAAGTCGGCCGTGAAGCCAGCGACGAGATGGCTCCCTTCTCTCGCCAGATCGCTCAGCTTCCGGATGTGATACTTCTCCGCGGTCTCCCGACGCACCGCGATCGCGTAGGTATTCTGAAAGCCAAGCGGCGGCAACCAACGAACGCCGTACCTGCGCTCCGATTCTCTCGCCACGTGTTCGTACACGGCGCGTGAATCATTCGCGAGTGAGTCTGGTAGAGAGTCGTGCAGTATCGCGAGCAAACCGGTGCCGGTGTATTCGGGATACACGTCTATCGCGTCGCGGCGCAGCGCACCGAACGCAACTTCCGTCGCGCCCAGACCTGGTCGCCGCACAACGGTGAAGCCGTGCGCCTCCAGAAGCTGCGCAAACATCTCACACAGGAGATACGATTCTCCAAACGGCTTGGATGCAACAATGATCGGTCGACGTAGACGGGTAGCGTCCGCATTTCGCACCGATCCCGGAGCATTGCCAGCTGGTCCTCCCTGCGCCCGCGCCGCCGATGGTGCGGAAGCGGACAGGATCAAAGCAAGTAAAGCGCCTGAGAATCTCATCGTGGCTTCAGTTGCGCCGAGGCGGCGAGTGCGCGATCGATCAGCGCCGCGACGTAGTTGCTTGCGGGAGACGCGTAAAGGTCGTCGAGGGGTCCGCATTGCTCGACTCGGCCTGCACGCATCACCGCTATCGTGTCCGCAAGGCGGGCCGCTTCCGCGAGGTCGTGCGTGACGAGCAGCATCGTGACGGGGAATTCACGCCTGGCGTTCTCGAATGCTTCGTGAAGGTCCGATCGCGTTATCGCGTCCAGCGCTCCGAAAGGCTCGTCGAGCAGGATGACGCCCGGTCGTGCCGCCAGTGCGCGTGCCAGCGCGACGCGTTGGCGCTGGCCACCTGACAGTTCGTGTGGAAAGCGGCTACCGAAGACAGTCGCGGGCATGCCAACCACATCGAGGGCACGAGCCGCAAGGGCATTCGCGTCCCGCATGGCCAGTAGTGTGGGCACGAGTGCAACATTTCTGAGCACGCGCCAGTGCGGTAAGAGGCCACCATTCTGCGGCACGTACCCGATATGGCGGCGCAGCCCGGTCACGGACTCGGAGCGCACGTCCATGCCTCCGACCTCCACGAGTCCGGAATCGGGCTCGACCATTCGGTTGAAGCAGCGCAACAGGGTCGTTTTGCCCGACCCACTTTCACCGACGAGCGCCATGGTGTCGCCCGAAGCAACGTCGATGCTGGCTCCGTCGAGTGCAACGATGTCGCCGTACCGCAGGATGACGTTCCGCGCAATGAGCGGCCGCGCGAATTCTCGTGCGTCAGGCATGGTTGTCAGATCTCACAGGGACAAGATACAGCCGTCAGCGGCAAGGCTGGAGAGATGGGGCCTCCGGCCGGCTTCGCACGGTCCATGCATCTCTCGAAGGCCGAATGGCTATTCTCGATTTTCCTCTCTGGCTCCGCGCTACTCACTTTCTGAATCTGCTCTTCATCTCGCTGCTGGTCCGTAGCGGGCTCGAGATCCTCAGTGCGCACCCCAAGCTTTACTGGAACGACGACTGTACCCCCGGTTCGGAGTGGCTCCGCTTCACACGCAAGAAGCTGCCGGCTGACCGGCTGTGGACATCGCGTGATGAGGAGGAGCCGTTCTCATCGTGGCTGGCACTTCCCGGCCACAGAAATCTGGGACTTGGCCGACACTGGCACTTTCTAACCGACGCTGCGTGGCTGCTCACCGGCGTCGGCTATGTCGTGATGCTTTTCACCACGGCAGAATGGCGACGTCTGGTGCCAACTTCATGGTCGATCTTTCCGGGCGCGTGGCATGCGTTGACGAGCTATTTGAGCTTTCATCTCGTTGTGACGCCCGGCAGATACAACCCACTCGAACAGCTGGCGTACTTCTCGATAGTCTTCCTCGTGGCACCCCTTGCGATCGCGACCGGTCTCGCGATGTCGCCGGCGATTGCCGCACAGCATCCGTGGTACATACGGATCTTTCACGGTCGTCAGTCCGCACGAAGCATTCACTTCCTCTGTCTCTGCGCGTTCCTCGGATTCTCCGCGGCGCATCTGACGATGGTGATCCTTCACGGAGAGATCCCCGAGATGGCTCTGATCGTTCTCGGAGACGTGCGCAACACTAACGGATCGCTCGGACTGCTTGTGGGACTGGCGGGTCTGTTTGGCGTGGTCGTCATTCACGTCCTAGCGACGCAATTCTCGCTGCGCAAGCCGCGCCTTGTGCAGAGAAGCACCCAGTTTTTCACCGATCCGTTGCGTAAATTCCTTTTTGGTCATCAGTTGTCAGCGCAACGCTACACCCCTGCTGACATTTCTCCGTACTTTCGTGTTAACGGCCGTCCACCAGCGGAAGCGACGTACGCGGAAATGGCATCCCAGGCGTTCGCAACTTTCGTACTCGACGTTGACGGGCTGGTAGAGCATCCCCTGCACGTCACGCTGGCCGATCTGCGAAGTTGGCCCAAGCAGGTTCAGATAACAAAACACAACTGCATCGAGGGATGGTCCGCGGTTGCCGAATGGGGCGGCGTTTCGCTAAGTGAGATCATGGCCCGGTGCCATCCATCTCCGACGGCGCGATACATCATCTTCTACGCGATGGATGACAAATCGACCTCCGAGCCGGAGCCGGCCGGGGACGGAATGTTCTACGGTAGCATAGACATTGCGTTGGCGTCACACCCTCAGACGATCCTCGCATACGAAATGAACGGCAAGCCGCTTCCGGTGCCGCACGGCGCACCGTTGCGTCTCCGGGTGGAGAGTCAGCTTGGGTTCGCCATGGTGAAATACATTCACCGCATGGAATTCGTGGAAGACTACCGGCACATCGGCGCCGGACAGGGCGGTTGGCGCGAGGACAAACAATTCTACAGCCAGGAAGCCGGAATATGACGTCAGCGTCCACGCAACCGTTGCTCCTTCTCGAACCTTACCGACTCGGCAGCATTGCGCTCCCCAACCGGATGGTAATGTGCCCGCTCACGCGCAATCGTGCTCCGGGCGGAATTCCCAACGCACTGATGGCCACGTATTACACACAACGCGCAACTGCCGGTTTGATAATCACGGAGGGTACGCAGGTCGGGCCGCTTGGTCAGGGATATCAGGATACTCCAGGTATATACACGGATGAGCAGCGCGATGGCTGGCGCATCGTCACCGACGCGGTGCACCATGCCGGCGGGCGGATCTTTGCACAGCTCTGGCACGTTGGACGCGTGTCGCATTCATGGTATCATGGCAAGCTACCGATTGCACCGTCTGCGATTGCGCCAACCGGCAAGGCGTACACGCCTGACGGTATGAAAGACTATGAGACACCGATTGCATTGACAGTTGCAGCGATCGCCGGCGTAGTCGATGAATTTCGGCGTGGCGCGCAGGTCGCGCGCGAGGCCGGCTTCGATGGCGTGGAACTGCACGGCGCAAACGGATATCTGATAGATCAGTTTCTGGAGTCCGGCACTAATCAACGCACCGATGAATACGGCGGAAGCCCGGAGAACCGTGTGCGCTTCCTGCTGCAGGTCCTGGACGCCGTGACGACTGTGTGGCCGAGCGAGCACGTTGGAGTGCGCGTTTCTCCAGCAGGTGGTCCGAACGGTATTCACGATGCGGATCCAGTCGCGACGTTCACGCACGTTGCGCAGGTATTGGACGCTCGGGGCCTCGCCTACATGCACGTCGTCGAAGCGCCTGTTGGCACAAACGGTCCGGACGAGCGCCAGGTGTGCTCCACCGATCTCATTCGCGAGTCGTACAATGGCACACTGATTACCGCCGGCGGGTATACGCCGGAAAGCGGAGAGCGGACCCTTCAGAAGGGCTACGCCGATCTTGTCGCATTCGGCCGACTCTTCATCGCGAATCCGGATCTTGTCCGGCGTGTGGGTGCTGGTGCGCCTCTGAACGAGGCCGATCGGGCGACGTTCTATACGTCGGGGCCACATGGCTACATCGACTATCCCAGCCTGGATTCCGTACCGGCCTAGTGCCGCGGCGAAGAATTTTCATTAATTCGGAGCTCTGCGCCAACGCCGCCGTGCCGAGTCGCTTAATTCCAGCGAATGGTCCCAATCGCCGTCGCATCGAGACTGATCGCTGCAGCCAGCATCGTCAGCCTGGCGGCTACCACGCTGCCACGGGATGCGATGGGCCAGGGCTCGACAGCGCTCTACTTTGCGCAACTGGATACCGCGATCGCCGAGGGGACTGACTCCGCCAAGCTCGCGCCAAAGCTGTCTGTTGAAGCAGCGACAGGCACCGATTCCCGGGAGTCCTGGCTGACGCGGCGTGACGCCGTCGGCGCTGGAATCGCAATCCTTGCCACGGTTGCGGTCGCCCCGCTGGACCGACCGATATCGGGAGAGCTACGTGAATCAGGGTGGCAGAATAACGAGGCCCTCCACAGCGCCAGTCAAGCACTCGCGTTTGGAGGCGGGCCCGGACCATTCATAGTGGGAGTTGGATTCTACGCCGTGGGCAAGGTTGCCCGATCTGACGGGTTATCGAGCACCGGCGCGCATGTAACGGAGTCGGTTCTCCTCGCGGCCGCTGTCACTGCACTCGGCAAGGGAATCGCCGGCCGAGCGCTTCCCGGAGTCAAGACAACAGAGGAATTCGAATGGGCTCGCGGTTTCCACCATGGCAACGGCCCGTTCGTCTCATTCCCGTCAGGGCATACCGCCGCGGCATTTGCGATGGCATCCGCACTCACTGGAGAATCCGCGTACTGGCGCCCCGGTTTGCAGCGTTATGTTGGACCGGCGTCCTATCTCGCAGCGACCGCGGTTGGACTTGCGCGACTGTATCAGAACGTCCACTGGGTGAGTGATCTTCCTCTCGCGGCCGCGATCGGTACCTGGGCCGGACTCACCATCGAAAACCGCGCGCATGCGGGTCACCGCCGGAAGGTCGTCGAGCGAATTGCCGCATCCACATCCCTCGCCCGGTCCGCGGACGGCGAGACGTTCGTGACCTGGTCGTTGCCTCTAACGATCCCGAGCCCAACGCATTGAAGCGTAAGCAGCTGGCGGCTGCAGCTACCCTCCTGACGTAGCTGCCAAGGTCGTATTTCGAGGAACAATCGACAATTCGAGAGCTGGCACGACGCATCGGGCGTCTCTTTTGTTCCTGCTACCGTTCCAGTGGCAGCCTGCTATATTCGGGCGACTCACGCACCAGCGCGGGATATCAGCCCGAATGCGTTCGCATCATGCTTCATTCCTCATCACGGAGATCCATGCGTTCGAACCTCTGCGCGCGTCTCGCGCTCGTCGCACTCGTAGTCGTCTCTTCGTCCGCGCTTCAAGCGCAGGCAGCGTCCGACGCCAGTGTCGCTCCGGATACAGCGCGAAACAATCTCGCCGTGATCAATCCATTTGGAGTCGTCTTCAGTTTCTTCAGCGGTGAATACGAGCACGCGCTGTCGCCAAGCGCGAGCGTTGGACTTGCCGGGACATATTACGCTCCGAGCGATTTCAAGTATGTCACCAGTGAAGTCAAGTTGCGGTACTATCCGTCGGAGCATGCGCCAGAGGGCTTTTCCGTCGCCCTGTCCGCAGGTATGACGCACGTAAGCGGCGACCTTCTGTGTTTCGACGTGTGCAATACCGGCACGACGAACCGTCCCACCGCCGGTTTCGAGCTGGACTACAATTGGCTGCTCGGGCCATCAAGAAGGTTCGTAGTGGGAACGGGATTCGGTGCAAAACGCCTTTTCGGAAGCAAGACTTCCGGTTCTGCCGATGGGCTTCCTACCGTTCGCCTGGTGCTCGGCGTGGCGTTCTAGCGGTCACAGGTAAGCGCTCCACCCGAGTGGGTGGACTCCACAGCGAGCTGGACCCGCGGCGGCGCCGATCGGCGCCAAAGCTGTATCTTCCAAGCCAGATTCAACCCACAGGCTGCGATGGACAGTGCGCTTGTTGTAGATCGCCTGCAGTTCGCTTTCACAATTACGTATCACTATCTCTTTCCGCAACTGACGATGGGGCTGGCACTCCTCATCCTCGTGCTGAAGACGCTCGCGCTCAGGACTGGAAATGAGCGATACAGCGATTCCGCTCGCTTCTGGGCGCGGATCTTCGGAATCAACTTCGTGTTTGGCGTGGTCACTGGCATCCCGATGGAATTCCAGTTCGGCACGAACTGGGCTGCGTTCTCGAGATTCGCGGGCGGCGTGATCGGACAAACGCTGGCAATGGAAGGAATGTTCGCGTTCTTCCTCGAATCATCTTTCCTCGGTCTCTTCCTATTCGGCGAGCGCCGGCTCGGGCCACTGGGACACTGGGTTGCGGCGTTGCTGGTCTTTCTCGGCTCGTGGCTATCGGGTTACTTCATCGTCGTGACGGATGCCTGGATGCAGCATCCGGTCGCACATCAGGTGATGCGAGACGGAAGCGTACAGCTCGCGAGCTTCGTTGCGCTCCTCACCAATCCCTGGGGTCTCTGGCAGTATGCACACACCATGAGCGGCGCGGCGATTACCGGCTCGGTGGTGATGGCGAGCGTCGGAGCGTTCTACGTCCTCTCAGGCCGTGCGATCCAGCACGGTCAGCAGTTTTTGAAGGTCGGAGTTCTCGCGGGCTGCCTGTTCTCCGTGCTGCAACTTTTTCCGACAGGAGATCGGCAGGGGCGGATGGTCGCCGAGTATCAGCCTGTTACGCTCGCGGCGATGGAAGCGGTATTCACGACGGGCCCGGGCGTACCGCTGGTGATCGTCGGTCAGCCCAACATGCGCGACATGTCGCTGGACAATCCGATCACGGTTCCCAGGATGCTGAGCTTCCTGACCTACCGGCGCTGGGACGCGGCTGTGCAGGGGCTCGACGCCTTTCCCGCCGATACGTGGCCTGACAACGTCCCGCTTCTCTACTACGCCTATCACATCATGGTCGGGCTCGGCACAATCATGATCGCGGTTCTGTTGGTAGGTACGCTACTGCTCTGGCGCGGCACTCTCGATACGAACCGGTGGATGCTCTGGATACTGATGCTCATGCTGCCATTCCCCTATATCGCGAACACGGCGGGATGGTTGACGGCGGAGATTGGTCGCCAGCCGTGGCTTGTCTACGGGCTCATGCGCACGTCACACGGTCTCTCCCCCGAAGTGTCAGCCGGCAACGGCCTGTTTACCCTTCTCGGCTTCATGGGGATGTATACCGTGCTGACGATTTTGTTTCTGTTCCTCATCCACCGCGAGATCGAGCACGGGCCCGCCCCTGTTGCTCGACCGGTGGCAGCCTAGGCGGCAACAAACATGGCGACGGCCTTTTTTGTAATAGTTGCGCTGATGCTACTGATCTATTCGGTGCTCGACGGCTTCGATCTGGGTGTCGGCGCAATTCACTGGCTGGTCGGCCGTACCAGCGAGGAGCGTCGGCTCGTGCTCAGCGCGATCGGTCCTGTGTGGGACGGTAATGAGGTCTGGCTCATCGCAGCTGGTGGGACGCTGTATTTCGCCTTTCCGCCACTTTATGCATCGAGCTTCAGCGGCTTCTACCTTCCGCTCACAATGGTGCTCTGGCTGCTCATGCTGCGCGGTATCAGCATCGAGGTAAGATCCCATGTGAACGATCCGCTCTGGCATGGCTTTTACGATTTCGTGTTTGCGATATCCGGCGCGCTCCTCGCCATTTTCCTCGGTGCCGCGCTCGGAAACGTGATCCGCGGCGTGCCGCTGAATTCCGACGGCTACTTCTTCGAGCCGCTCTGGACGACGTTTCGCGTCACCGGCCGGCCTGGAATTCTGGACTGGTACACCACGCTGATCGGCGTGATGTCGTTCGTTACGCTGGCAAACCACGGCGCACACTGGCTCACACTCAAAACTGAAGAGCCGCTGCGCGGGCGAGCAACTCACATCGCGAGCATTCTCTGGTGGCTTGTCGCGATCGTTACCGTTGTGGGATTTGTTGCAACGGTCTGGGTGCGTCCGGCGATTCTCGATAACTACCGCACGCCCGGCGTCGGCTGGTTGATTCCAGTGATCGCGCTCGGCGGGCTGGCCGGTATGGCATTGTTCAGCGCGCGCCGCAACGACCTACTCGCCTTCATCTCATCCAGTCTCTACATCGCAGGCATGCTTGGCGGAATCGCGTTCGGAATGTATCCAACGCTACTTCCCGCGACGACCGATCCAGCGTACAGCCTGACAATCGCAAACAGCGCGACCGGTGCATATGGGCTCCGTATAGGGCTTGTGTGGTGGACGATGAGCGCCATGCTCGTCGTAGGGTATTTCGGCTATCTGTACTGGATGTTCCGGCACCGCGTCGGCGCTGCGGATTCCGCAAGTCATTGAATGTTCGCTACTGCCGCGAGTGGCTGAATCTGGAAGGCCCTTGCACGTGGCTCGCACGAGTGCGGCGACAAGAGTTCACGGTGTCTCTGTTCGTGTCTTTCTGCTCATTGCGGCAGCGACCTCGACTCTTTACTTCTCCTTGTCGACCCGACCGGAACGATCACCCTCAACGAACTCCCGCTCACGGATGATCTATCTCGCTGCCGAACAACACCGGCGAACGCCGCAAAGTACGGTACAGGGAAATCTGTCCAGGATTTTGTCCAACCCGACCGGGGTCTCGTCACCGGTCTGCTGAGCTGGGTAAACCCGTACGTGGCAACGCGTGATAACGATGCCCCCGGCGTGACTCGAACACGCGGCCAACAGTTTAGGAAACTGCTGCTCTATCCACCTGAGCTACGGGGGCGCTGGCAACTGCGACAGAATAATAACGCGCCCCGCCACACGAACACGCCGTCGTCTTAGCCCCGCTTACTTCCTTGCCGACTCCGCCAGCAGGGCGCTCAGTGCGGCGACCAGCGCCGCTTCGGTTCCCATCTGCTTGCTCCCCTGAACCTCCAGCTCGCCGGACCGCACTCGTCTGGAGAGCTGAACCAGAAGCGTCGCGATATGATCCTGAATGGAGCCGCCGGAGCGATTCCACTCGGTGGACGACCACTCGTCCGCGGCGCGTTGGGCCTCAGCCGGCGGTACGGCAAGGTTCGCCGCAGCATGCCAATCGAAAGCATCTCGTTCCTCCGCCACCCACACCTCCGGTGCCGCCGTGGACGGCGCCGGCGTTCCTGCGGAGACTGGCTCCTTGACAGTGCTGGCCGGCGCTGAGTCGATCCGCGATGAAGCCGCGGACGCTGCCCAAGCATCGGCCGGTTCCACGACCTCGTTTACCACCGCGTCCTCGGAACCGGAGTGCGGAGTGTGGCCATCCAGCAACAGATCGGGCTCGAGTGATGGCCGTACCGGAACCGCCAACGAGCTCTCGGCGCCTGCTGCTACCTCGTGTTTGGCCTCGTAAGTCCCCCACGGACTGCGCGATGTCCGCTGCACGAATTCGGCATCAGCGGACGCCGCAGCCGGCACCCCGGAACCATCCCGGACGAATTCCTGAATCGACGGCAGCGTCGCAACGCCGCCTTCCTCTACTCCGCCGCCAACACTGAACGAACTTCCGAACGAGTGTTCGACACGGTCGATTACGAACTCCGTAATCAGTGGAAGATTCTCGCTCGGGGCACGCGCCGACGGCGGTATGAATGGTGGTAGCATTCCGGCCAAATTAACTCTCCCAGCTCTCTTTGCCCAGCAGAGGCACGAACCGAACCGGGCCCGCCTCCACCTGTGTAAGCACGTCTCCGCGCCTGGTTATCACGTTCAGCATCTGCTCGTCACGATCGCCGAGGGGGATCACCAAACGCCCACCTTCCGCAAGTTGCTCGGTGTAAGCGGGTGGCACCGTAGGTGCCGCCGCACTTACGAGAATCGCGTCGAACGGTGCATACTGCCGCCATCCAAGCGTTCCGTCGCCGAGTAGGAAGGATACGTTGCGGACGCCGATCTCGCCCAAAACGTCACGCGCGCGATCGAGGAGCGGGGCGATCCGCTCGATCGAAAACACCTGCGCGGCCATCCGCGCCAACAGGGCGGTTTGATAGCCGGATCCGGTCCCGATCTCGAGTACTTTCTCATTCCCGGTGAGATGAAGGAGCGCTAGATACCGCGCGTGGATCATCGGTTGCGAGATAGTCTGGCCGTTCCCGATCGGAAGGGGCGAATCCTCGTATGCACGATGGCGCACGCCGGTCGGAATGAACCGGTGTCGTGGCACCTCGTCGATCGCGTGCAGCACGGCAAGATCGCGAATGCCCTGCTCCTGCAGCAGTTCTACGAGGTGTCTTCGCGCTCCGCGAAACTCGTTATCTACTGCTGGTGCCACCAGCTCTCCGCTGAATCGAACATCGCGCCGTTCGTGAGGTCGAGATGAAGCGGAGTGACGGAGATGTAGCCGTCAGCAACCGCGCGATAATCCGAATCCGCGCCACCGGTCCACGACATGGAGCCTGCGCCAATCCAGTACATCGGCCGACCCCACGGGTCACTCATCGGCCGGATCGAATTGGTATACTGGCGTCGGCCCAATCGTGTGAGCTTCACACCCTTGACGTCGGCGCCGAAAACTGGTGGAAGATTGACGTTGAAAAGTGTCGTCCGGGGAACCTCGAGGGACGTGAGATAGCCGAGCAGATCGACGACTGCACCAAGATGCCGTTCGAGCTTTTCGGATTCCGAGCGCATCTCGCCACCTGCAAATGACAGAGCGATCGACGGAACGCCGAGGACCAGCCCTTCCATCGCCGCAGCCACGGTGCCGGAGTAGAGCACGTCCTCGCCCATGTTCATGCCGTGATTGATTCCGCTGAGCACCCAGTCGGGGCGGTCAGGCATCAGGCCTTCGATGGCGAGCATGACGCAGTCGGTCGGCGTGCCGTCCACCTGATGACGTTTTTCCCCAAGCTGGACCGGCCGTAACGGTCGATGGAGCGTGAGCGAATGGCTCGTTGCACTCTGCTCGCGGTCCGGCGCTACGACGGTTACGTCGCCGAGTTGCGATGCGGCGCGCACGAGTACGTCGAGTCCGGCGGCGAAGACGCCGTCATCATTGCTGCAGAGAATTCTCATGTAGCAAACGTTGTCATGAACGAAAAGCGGCAGCGCGATGACTCCACAACACGCGCGCGACACGCCACGTATCGGCCAGCTCCCGGAAATGGCTCGGCGGTCCGTAGATCGTCGGCACCGCAACTTCAGAGATGCGATATCCGCGTTGCGACGCGCGCACGATGAAGTCGGTCTCATATTCATACCGGTCGCCATGCGCATCTATCGCTGCGACTACCTCGCCGCGCAGCGCGCGGAATCCCGATTGACTGTCCGTCAGTCGAAGTCGTGTCACCGCACACGTCGCCGCGGTGGAGATCCTGTTGGCGATCCGGCGGTGTGGCGGGACGGACGGACACCCGATCTCACGGGTGCCAATTACGATGTCGGCGAGGTCCAGCGCCTCGAGCAGACGCGGAGCGAACGCCGGGTCGTGCTGGCCATCGGCATCGAGTGTGATGACGGCGCTGCGCGGAAACCGGTCGGCGACGTACTCGAACGCGGCTCGAAGCGCGGCACCCTTGCCGCGGTTGCTGTCGAACCAGAGCACGTGATCGCAAGTGCGCTTGAGAATACTGCGTGTCGCGTCGGTCGAGCCATCGTCCACACCCAGGACAAAAACATCGCCGACGTGCCGCCGCACGGATGTGACTACTTCTGCGACCGTGTCGCCGGCATTCAACGCGGGAAGCACGCACACCGGGACGCCAGTGACTCGCGGCGTATCGGTACCTGAGATCATTCGCCTACTCCCAGCTCACCCTGCTCATCTTCCGGGCCGGTGTCTTCCACATCCACTCCGTCGAGGGCGGCAACAATCTTCTGCAAGTCGACCTCGAGAGAATCGACCGTCGCGGTTTCCAGGGCACTCCGGGAAGCGGCCTTCAACTCGCCGTTCTTGCGGTATTCATCGACGCGGGCTCGCGCTCCTTCGATCGTGTACTTGTCCACGTACAGCAGATCCTTCACGAGCATTATCAGCTCCACTTCGCGCCGTTGGTACACTCGATTGCCCGAGCGATTCTTGGCGGGATGCAGAAAGCGAAACTGACTTTCCCAGTAGCGCAACACGTGCGGCTTGAGATCGGTGAGGTCGCACACATCGCCGATCGAGAAGAACTCACGGACTGGTATGGTGGCCACGATATCTCCCTTCACTCGTCGCGCTCGGGGCGCGGATCCCGGTTCATCAAATCTACGATCGCGTCGCGCGCCGACTGCCCGTCGAAGAGGACAGAGAATGCTGCGTCAACGATCGGCATCGTCACTCCAACACGCTCGGCCAGTGCCTTGGCCGATCGCGTTGTGATCACGCCTTCCGCGACTGTCTCGCGGCCGGCGAGGGCTTCATCCAACGTCTTGCCGCGCCCGATCTCAACACCTAGAGCACGGTTGCGGCTGAGCTGACCCGTGCATGTCAGCACCAGATCGCCAACTCCGGCGAGCCCCGCAAATGTAGCAGAATCGGCGCCAAGAGCGATTCCAAGCCTCGTCATCTCGGCCAGCCCTCGCGTAATCAGCGCGGCGCGCGCGTTGAAGCCGAGTTCGAGTCCCTCGGCGATTCCCGTGGCGAGCGCCATCACATTCTTCACGGCACCGCCCAGCTCGACACCGACCACATCGTGCTGAGTGTACACGCGGAACGCAGGTCCGTGGAAGAGTTGCTGAACCTGCTCGGCCGGCCCGCGGTCAACGCACGCGGCGACGATAGCGCTCGGCTGCCCGCGCGCGACCTCCACGGCAAACGTAGGACCCGAGAGTGCAACCGCGCCCGTTCTGTCGAAGACGTCCTCGGCAATCTGACTCATTCGTGCGAGAGAGTGCTGCTCGATCCCCTTCGACGCGACGACGATTACAGCGTCCCGTGAAAGATGCGGCTGCGCTGCCTCCGCAACTGCGCGCGTGACATGCGATGGCGCGACAAGAACTACAAACGCGGAGCCAGCGACTACTTCCCTGATATCGGTCGAAGCAGTGAGCGACGGAGCCAGCGATATTCCGTTCAGGAATCGATTGGTGTGCGAACTGTTGATGGAGTCCGCAACCTCGGGCTCGTAAGCCCAGATCCGCACCTGGTGACCGTTGCGCGCAAGGCGGTCAGCCAGCGCTGCGCCCCACGCGCCGGCGCCAAGGACCGCACAATTCATCGCGGGGCGCTCTTCGCTGCCACGTGCGATGATTGCGGATCCGAAGCGGCGGCGCGGCGCTTCGCGAACCGGTGCTCTTCTCCGCGACGCAGGCGGCCGATGTTCGAGCGATGCGTAAAGAACACGAACAGGGCCACAATCACGGACGCGATGAAATACGCATCCGAAATCGGCCTGCCAGTGAGCAGAAACGCAAACGGCAGCGCAAGCGCGGCGCTGAGCGACGCAACGCTCACGTACCGTGAAGTCGCGAACACGATGATCCAGACCGCGAACGCCACAATCGCTGGAAGCCAGGCGACACCGAGGAAAACACCACCCGCCGTGGCGACTCCCTTGCCTCCCTTCTGGCCGAGCAGAAAGACAGGACGAACGTGGCCAAGGATCGCAGCAGCACCAAGCGTGAGGCTCACGATTTCAGGATGCGGCGTGCCCGTGAGTGGCGGCAGAAAGAAGACGGGGAGAAACCCCTTCAGCGTATCGACGAGAAAGACCAGCGCGCCAGTCCTGATGCCAAGCACACGCACGACGTTCGTCGCACCAAGGTTGCCGGAGCCGTGCTGCCTCAGGTCGACACCGGCCCACTTTCCAGCGAGATATGCGGACGGGATCGAGCCCGCCACATACGCCACGACTATGGCGACAACAACGGGAAGATGGATTGACTCCATCTAGGCCGATTTGCGCCGGAGCACGATGTTCAACGGATTGCCGGTAAACCCATATGCAGCCCGAAAGCCGTTGTGCAGGAAGCGAATGTAGTGCTCCTGTACCAGCTCGGGGTGGTTGCCGAAGACGGCGATCGTCGGCGGCGATGTTTCGACCTGAGTCGCGTAATTCAACTTGATCTCCCGGCCGGCAGCCTGCGGCGGCTGGCGGCGAGCAAGGAGACTCTGCAACGTGTCGTTGATGTCTGATGTCGAGATTCTCTTCTCGCGCTCCGCCTCGACCTGCAGAACGAGATCGAATAGCTTCGTGACGCGCTGTCCGGTGAGAGCCGATGTAAATACCCACGGCACGAAAGCAAGATACGGAACCTTCTCGACTATCTCCTTCTCGAACTTCGCGGCGGTGTTGTTCTCCTTCTCCTTCAGGTCCCACTTGTTGACGACTACTATGAGCGCGCGACCGGAGTCCCACGCCATGGTGGCAATCTTGAGATCCTGATTGTGCAGGCCCTCGACCGCGTCGATCACGAGAATGCAGACATCGGAGCGCTCGATCGCGCGCCGCGTGCGCAATGAGGAATAGAACTCGATGCCATCATCGATCCGGGCCTGCCTGCGCAATCCGGCCGTATCGATGAAGATGAAATCGCGACCGTGATACTTGAACGGTGTATCGATCGCGTCGCGCGTCGTTCCGGCAACGTCGTTCACAACGAGACGCTCCTCGCCCAGCATGCGGTTGACGAGCGACGACTTGCCGACGTTGGGCCGAACGACGACTGCAACGCGAATCGCGTCGGTCTCTTCCTCGTTGGACTCCGGAAGGAGTGCCGCCATCGCATCGAGCATGTCGCCGGAACCCTTGCCATTGGTCGCGGAAACGGGCAGCGGCTCTCCCGCGCCAAGCCGGTAAAACTCATAGAAATCGGTGCTGGCTGGATCGTCGACCTTGTTGGCGATGACCATCCATGGCTTGTCTGTCGCGCGCAGAAGGTCGAGTACTTTCGCATCATTCGGATGCACGCCGGTTTGCGCATCGACCACGAACGCCAGAAGGTCAGCTTCAGCGATCGCTTCGAGAACCTGTTTGCGAATCTCGCCGTCGATCGCTTCGCGCGTGTTCTCCGGAAGCCCACCGGTGTCGACGATCCAGAACGATCGCCCATTCCACTCGGCGCGCCCGAAGTGCCGGTCGCGCGTCGTGCCGGCCTCCTCGCTCACGATGGCAGTGTGGCCACCGATTATCCGGTTGAACAGCGCAGATTTTCCAACATTAGGGCGCCCGATCAGAGCGACGACTGGCGTACCACTCACGCTGCAACCCCGCTCG
>DATBNQ010000104.1:0-25942 GCA_036554185.1 Gemmatimonadaceae bacterium
ACCCGAGCTGTTGAAGAGCACCTTTGTCCCGTGCGGCGCCCATCTCGTGTACGTCGATGTACCCGAGTCGTATGTAAGACTGTCGGGGCGATCCACAGAGTCCGCGTAGAACGCGTTGCTGCTGCCACGTTGCCGATACACGCGCGCACTCCCGTCCCCACCCACCCACAGTCTCAGCGATCCATCACTCGGAAAGTAGATCTGCTCCAGGCCGGCAATCCACCACCCAGCTCCAAACGCGCTCGCGCTCCTGTTCACGATGATGAGCGAGCCACTCATGCTTTCGACCATGGTCCCGCCACCAGTGAATGTGGCAGTCAGCGAGAGCGTGTACGGATACACACCAGTAGTCAGAGCGAGATCGCCGCACGTAGCAACGATACGGCGCGTGGCCCCTGGCGCCCAGCCACTCGTGCTCCAGCTTTCATTGCACGGTGTACCGCCGTTTATGGTGAGCGTGCCCGTAAGTCCTGTGGGTGTTGTCGCGAAACTCTGCAGCAACACATTCGCTGGCACGTACGGCGCGACGTGCGCTGTCTGACTCGAGTAGAGCAGTATGGGAGTCCGCTCCTTCGCCATCGTACGCACAGACGGCAGAGCGTGCACCAGTCTCAGATCGCCGCACTCATATGCGGCACCGCTTCCCGCCGACACGGTGAGACACCTGTCACGTGCGATCGTGGTCGTCCTGGACGCGGCCGTCACGGTATATAGATCTGTGGTATTCGGCACCGTAATGTTGTAGGAGCCCGTGCTCTGGTACGTCGTGCCGTACACCGACGACGCGTTGAGCGAGAGGCTCCCCACGCCTCCATGTAGATCGGTCCGCGTCTTGTACGACACGGTGACCGGCTGGGGCGTCCCATTTGTCACTCCCACAGTCGCGGGTCCCGTACAGTTGTACACCGGCTCCGTACACGTCACCGCAAGATCGTACGTCACCGAGCTCGCTGTCCCGGTGAGTGTCACCGTGAATGGAGCCGTCGTATCGGCTGCCGCCCGTACCGTGATACCCTGGCTCACGGGCGTCACCGAAACAGTGCGCGTCAGTGGCACCACATTTATCGACCCGTTGTCCGACGTGCCCGTCGCACTGGCCGAGAGCGTCACCGTGCCCGTGGTACCCGGACTCCCACTGTTGAAATTGACCGTGACCATCGAGTACGAGCCATGCGTCACTGCAACAGTCGATGGCGCGCTGCAGGAAAGACCCGGACAGCTCACGCCCAGCGTATACGTCGCATCGGCATTGCCGTTATCCGATACCCTGAACTGGTACGACGTGTCGATCGGCTGGCTCACCGTCACGTTGCTGCCGTCCGGTGTCACCGACACCGTGTACGTGGGCGGCGTGTACACCGTTATGCTTGCCGCCGCCTGGAGCGTATCCGTCGTCCCACTCGACGGCTTCAAGAGCACGGTCATGTTGAGCGTACCGGTACCCGACGGCGCCGTCCAGCTCACGGTCTCCGTCGCTGTCCCTCCCCCTGACGCCACATACGGTGCGTGATCGCTCGCCGAACAGCTGACGCTCAACCCCGTGCACGTGACTACAGCTACATAGCTGACGTCGTTCACCGGATCAGTGTTCGTGACGGTGAAGTCGAAGCTGCCGCCCACACCCGACGGCGCGCTCGATGTTCCGCTGCACGGCGTAATGGCTTGATACCCGCTCGGCGTCGTACACCAGCGCGTGAAGAGCGCTCGCTTCGATTCACGCCTCGCCATTACCGTTGATGCCGTCATTACAGGTGCTTCAGCAGATGCCGGCGCGTTCGAGTTCGCTACCAGCTTCGCTACATGTTCCGTTGCATGCTTGAAGGATCCCCCGGATCGCCCGGATCGCCCGGCGATGCCGCCGTGGCCAGCGAGCAGTCGCGCTCCTCCGAAGCTCACCGTGCTACCCGTATATGCGCTGGCTGCGCCCAGCGTGATGCACAGACACAGTCCGACTACGGCTGAGACGATAACGGTCGCTCGGCTGCACCTGAACGATGCCCGCAATACAGAGCGCAGCACGCGACATGACCCGCGATACAACCCGAAATACAGTTTGGCGTACGACATAAGCCGATTCCCCTATTGCATAGTGAATCGCACCAGCACATCTGATGCGCGAAGAGCCGATGTATTCAGCATCAGTCCTCTCACAGGGATAGACGGGAGCCGGTGACACCTTACAATCAAAACGGCCCTTCATCGCTGAAGGGCCGTTCATGAACCGTCATCGCTAAAATCCGCATGTCACAACGCATGACGAATCCCGTTCGCCACGTTGCTCAACCACTTCGGCGGATGCGTAATCGCCGCCACGACGATCCCGATCACAGTCACAACAAGTGGCTGCGTCGTATTCCCGAGCGTCGTCGTCGTCTTGAGAACCGTCACGACCGCACCCGGCAACTTCTCCATCGCCGCCGGCGACGCAACTATCGCTCCCGCTATCGCAACTGTCGTCGCGACCGCGTTCGTGATCCTGCTCTGCGGCGAGATGTCCTGCTGCTGTCGCCCCGATTGTCGCTCCTGCTGTTGCTCCTGCTGTTGCTCCTGCTGTTGCTGCATTGTTCCTCCGGTTGAATTCTGCGAAACGCTATCTCCGCCACCCGTCATTCACGCGGCGCGATGTATCCCAGCACCCGCGCCACATCGACGCGCTTGAGCGCGACTGCCAGTCCGTCAGCGTCGAAGTCGCCCGCGATGCTCGTGTTACCCTCCACACTCAGCAGTACCGGCGACACACGCACGATCACGCCGATGTGCACCGCGACTCCGTTCCGGCCATACACGACCGCGCTTCCTGGATAGGGCTCGTTACTCCACGATCTCTCCCGCTCCGCCCATGCCTTCCACGCATTGCAGCTCCCCCCATCGATGCCAGGAACACCGGCACCACAATCCCGCCACCACGCTGCAACCGCCGCCGCGCACCAGCGCGATCCCACCGGAGATCCCACCGCACCGACATACTCGTCGATGGTCGGCGAGCGATTCGATCCCGGCGGCATCTCGACGATTCCGATGTCGCGCATCGCACGACGCACGATCGACTGCTCCAGCTCCGGGACCGAACTGTCGAGCCAGGCAGCAAGTACAGTCATGACGCACCTCCACCGCGCACCAGTCGCGCAACCACCACTCCGACCACCGCACCCGGCGTTCGCTCGATCGTGAACGGCGCATACTCGCTGTTGAACGACGACAGCTCCAGCACGGACTTGCCGCATCGCGTCACATGCTTCACCACGTAGCCGTTCTCATATCCGTCATCCGCACGCCGCGCCACCACGATGCAATCGCGCGTTACCGCCTTGCGCGGGTTCACGAGAATCACATCACCGCCGTGCAGGCACGGCGTCATACTGTCGCCCGCCACCGTGAGCGCGAGATATTCACCCGCTCTCGCTTCAGCAGGCAGCTCCACCCATTGCTCGCACGGCTCGTCCCATATCTCGCGACCCGGACCGGCGGCAACCGCGAGCGACTCGACCCATGGAGCGCAACGTGATTCCGCAGCGTCGCGCGCAACCTGCTTCACGTTGCCCACCACCGGCGCCGCACGCAGCCGGAACGGCCGCAACGGAAGTGATTCCCCCACACGCACCGCGCGAATGCGCGCCTGCGCACGACGCACAACCTCTCGCGCCAGGACTTCGTCTCGCTGTTCACTCTCCCGGTGATCTGGCACAATTCTCCTCCCCTGTATTTCCCGCTCGAGCCACGCGGCGAAATTCCCGTCCTCGTACGCGGCGCAGTCGCCGCTCGCGTCCAGCAATCGACCCATCAGGCGAACGAGCCCGGTGGATTCCGTTGCGGATATCTGGTTTTCTCTTGTCATGCGGCAGATCCCTCTGTCTGGTCATCATCCATCCTCACTCCGGCGCGATCGAGCAACCGGACGCAGTGTGCGCGATCGGATTCGGAGAGCTCCGACAGGTGCGCGATACTCCTGCGGATCAGTCGCGCCCGCAAGCGAGTCAACCGCTGTTTCGCACTGTCGTAGCTGATTCCCAGCCACTCTGCGCACTCTCGCAGCGGCACGCGATGCGCGCTCCACACGAGCAGTTGCCTGTCTTCCCGCGTGCACTCCGCGAACAGTGCGTGAACCAGCTCGGCACCGGCATTCAGCTCCGTCAACCCATATTCCGCCGCCGGCCCTTCAGCCGCACGCAGCATGAACTCGGAACACCCGGCGATCACCACACGCTCGTCGCCGCCTGTATCATCCTGCGCCGCCGAGTGACGCGCACGCAGCGCTGTCTCGCGATGCATGTCGGTCACGCAATTCCGGAACGACGTAAGCACGAAGGACGGCAACGACCGTGGCGCCGGCGAGCTGGCGAGCTTCACGAGAATGTCGTCGAGAAAGCCCGTCACGACCGTCCTGCGCTCGCTCGCGCCAACGTCGAGCCTCCGCGCCTGGTCGAGCAGAACCGGCTCGAATCGAAGCACGAACTCGCGAAGTGCGCGCGCCTCGTTCCGCCGTATGCCGCCAAGGAGCTCGGCGTCAGCCTCTCGGCGTCCTCGCTGCAGGGCATCTTCCTCGTTCAGCTTCGCCACCGATCCGTCCCCCCAGTTCACGCCATGTTCGAAATTCCTTTCGGATTTCTTCTCTCATGGGGATAGACGGGAACCGGTGACATCGACTCGCCGGTGCAACCAGTTGCGGAGCGATCGCTCCAGCTCCGCAATTCGCGCCTGAGTGGGCGCCGGCTCACGCCGCAGCTCGCGCCGCAGGCGAAGGCCACGCTCCCGTTTGAGCCCGGCCTCTTCTGCTTCGATTAGCAGCTCCAGCAGATCGGCAGTCGCGTATCGATTGTTTTTGTATTCCGGCACCGGCTCGGCGACCGCAGATTCACCCGCCGCCATGCCAGTCCGATTCCCGCGCGCACGCGCCGCCTTCCTCATCTCCTCCACACTCGGCCGCTCCTTCGCCGCAGTGTATCCAAGATTCGCGAGCGCTCGGCCGATCGCCGACGTCTCCGTGTTCTCCAGACAGGCGACCGTGTTGATGTCACCGTCACCCTCGCGCTCGGTCGCCCAACCGGTCGCCGCCGGCACCGTGTCGGTCTCACCTCTATAGACCAGCGCCTTGAACGTGACCGACGTCGCATCCCGGTTGATCAGCTCCGTCTGGATCCGGCCGTTGGGATGACTTCTATAGAAGAGCGCTATCCGCTCCGCGACCGTCGCGTAGCGACTGGGATCGAACCACACATCTGTTTTCGGCATACTGCTCCCGGCGAGTTGGGAGAGAAAGCATATACCGAATAAAACCCGAAAGCAAGCCGACCCACCCGCGTCATTCCCGCGAAAGCGGGAATCCATGGTCACCACACCCAGAAGCAACATGGATCCTGGCTTCCCCGCTATTGCCTGAATAGCCGCCCACACTCACCTTGAGTGCGATGCCTCCAGTCAACATTCCGCTGCTTCAGGAACACGAGCGCGTACAGAATGATTTCCTCGTTCTCGAGCGCGCCGACAAGAAGACCGCCAGCGGCGATCCGTTCGCCATCCTCACACTCGGCAACTCGTCGGGCCGGATCGACACCGCACCAATCTGGTCCGACAAGCTCGACTGGGCTGACGGCGCAATCCGCGGCAAGGTTGTTCAGGCGATCGGCGACATCGCGATGTACGGACGCAATGGATCCGCCAAACGTCAGCTCGCGCTCAGCGCGCCGCTTCGCGTGATCCCCGACAACCTGGTCGACGTGCAGTCATTTCTGGAATCCGTCGGCGATTGCACGCAGTTGTGGGACTGGATGGACAAGCAGCGCGCCGCAATGCAGTCGCGCACTCTCAGAAGCGTCGTCGATCTATTCTTCGCCGACGATCAGTTCCGCGTGCGCTTCGAGAAGACTCCCGGCTCCCCATCCAGCCATCACGCGAAAGTCGGCGGCCTCCTGCTGCATACATTCGAAGTCGCGTCGATCGCGCGCGCCACCGCGCGCACCACGCGCGCAAACCAGGATCTCGTTCTCGCAGGCGCTCTGCTGCACGATATCGGGAAGGTCGAAGCCTACGAAGTTTCCGCCACCGGCTTTTCCATCACAACGTGCGGCCTGCTGCTCGGCCACGTAGTACTCGGCGCGCTCATGCTCGAGCGCGCACTGGCGAAACTCGACGCACCCATCTGCGGCGACGGACAGATACTCGAGCTGCAGCACATGATCCTATCACACCACGGCAGCCTGGAATTCGGAAGCCCGGTGCAGCCAATGACGGTGGAAGCAGAGATCGTTCACTGGTCCGATGAGGCATCAGCCAAGGCGTCCGACATGAGCGATTCGATAGAAGACGCAACGAATTTCCTCTCCGGCCGCGACACCAGCGACGGGAAACCATGGCGCGTAAGACGCCACGTGTATCGCCGCGGCCATAATTGGGACTGAAGTCGGGAATGTCATCCCGCCGAAGGTCGGGATCCATGCCGTCATCCCGCCGAAGGTCGGGATCCATGATGTCATCCCGCCGATGGTCGGGATCCATGCCGTCATCCCGCCGATGGTCGGGATCCATGCCGTCATCCCGCCGAAGGTCGGGATCCATGCCGTCATCCCGCCGAAGGTCGGGATCCATGCTGTCATCCCGCCGAAGGTCGGGATCCATTGACGAGGACACGTGAACGTACCAACCCATACACGACGCGTACTCTCGGCATTTGCATGACCGAATGCTTTTACTGTGGCATCGAGCACCGTCACTCTCGCCGTTACCGCTCACAAACAATCAATACACGTACATTCGAGGATCGAGGATAGTGGTGGGTTTGGATGAGATCATCCTGGCCTCGTCAATGGATCCCGACCTTCGGCGGGATGACGTCAATGGATCCCGACCTTCGGCGGGATGACATTGCCTACCCCCGGAACCTTTAGTTCCATCCCCTGTATAAGACGAGCGGAGAACCATCCGTGGCCTGAGGGACTACTATTACTTAGCCACTGACGGTCACTTTTTCTGAGCTGGTGGTACGCCGGCGTGCCAGATGCACGTCTCCAGCATTACAGCCAACCAGGTCGAACAGTCGTTCGACATATCGTAGGACGGTATGCGCAAACCCCGACCAAACACATACAATCCCGCACAGGTTCTGGCGTTGGTGAGCCGAGATCGTACGGGAGACCCTCTGAGCTGCCCCGCGTGCGGAGCCGCGAACATCGAGCGTGAGCCGGATATCACTCCGCCACCGCCCCAGTCACACGTGACACTCCGCTGCGTCAAATGCGGCCGAATCGCGCGCTACATCGCTGGCGCCGCATAACGGTGCACAAAACTTGCCCCGGAACGCTTTCGGGAGGAGAACCCGGGCATGGAAAGAATCAAGGGAAGTGTGAAGTGGTTCAACGACGCTAAAGGCTTTGGATTCATCTCTCGCGAAGGCGGGCCTGACGTGTTCGTTCATTACAGCGCAGTCAACTCGGAAGGCTTCAAGTCGCTCGCAGAGGGTGACAAGGTCGAGTTTGAGATAGTCGAGGGCCAGAAGGGTCCTCAGGCCGCGAATGTGGTAAAGGTCGGATGATGCAGCTTGCATCGTCCGACCTTTTTTCCTGCGTGACTCCAATTTCCTTTCCCGCGTGACGATGGCGATTCGCAAGAAGACCACCGCGAAAAAAGCGGCCGCGCGCAAGGAAGCCGTCACGACAAAAAAGAAGAGCGCGACAGCCGCAAAGACTAGCGCAAAGACAAGCGCAAAGACAACCGCAAAGCCAAGCACAAAGTCCAAGGCGAAAGCCGCGTCCAGACCGGCACGCAAGACTGCTTCGAGCTCCAGCGCGGCTGCGCAACTCAGGGAATATCAGCGCAAGCGCGACTTCAAGAAGACCGCGGAACCATCCGGCTCGACCGGACGATCGAAATCCAGTACTCCCGTGTCCGATCAGCTCCGTTTCGTGATTCAGAAACATGATGCAACCCGTCTCCACTACGATCTCCGCCTGGAGATGGACGGAGTGATGAAGAGCTGGGCCGTACCGAAGGGCCCTTCAGCCGACCCGAGCGTAAAGCGCCTCGCGATGCAGGTCGAGGATCACCCGATCGAGTACAACACTTTCGAGGGCACAATCCCCGCCGGCGAATACGGCGGCGGTACGGTCATGCTCTGGGATAACGGAACCTACGAGATCGAAGACGCTCCCGACGACGACCCGAACTCGGCCGCGCACGACGAATACGCACGCGGTGAAATGAAGATCGTCTTCCACGGCAAGCGCATCAAAGGCTCCTACGCACTCGTGCGCACCAAAGGGTTTGGCGGCAACGCATCCAAACCATCGTGGCTCCTCATCAAACACCGCGACAAGCTCGCGCACCCCGAGAGCGAGTCGGCCCTCACCGAGAAATACCTGAAGTCGGTAACCACTGCGCGAACCATGGATCAGATATCGAAGGGATCAAAAGTCTGGCATTCGTCCCGATGAAAAGCATCGGCGTTGGTCATCCCGCCCAAGAAATGTCATCCCGCCCAAGAAATGTCATCCCGCCGAAGGTCGGGATCCACGGACGACGCGACGATGACGTTGCCCACGCCTCGCAGGAGTCTTCGACAGCCCACCGACCAGCAGTTATTACCTGAAAGTCGCACACGCCTCTTCGTCAATGGATCCCGACCTTCGGCGGGATGACAGCGCGGGGTGACACTTCTTCACCCACGCCTTCCTCGACAGATCCCGATGCCGCCTACAAAACCAACCACCGCTGCACTGAACAAGGTCATCGCTCAACTGCAATCGATCGAGGACGATTCGGGCGATGGCGTGGTTCAGCTCGCGCGCAACAGCTCAATCAAGGTCTCGAGCCTCGACAAGATCTTCTTCCCGAAACCGAAAGTCACCAAGGGAGAAGTCATGCGCTATTACGCGAGCGTGTGGCCATATCTGCAACCCGTTCTTGGTGATAGACCACTATCCCTGAAGCGGTTTCCCGACGGCGTGAATGGTGAGTTCTTCTTTCAACAGAAAGCGCCATCGAATCCGCCAGACGTCGTGCGCGTGGAGACGATCACGTCGGTCAGCGGGGACAAGCAGCAACGCATCGTTGGCGGAACTCTCGCTACCACACTCTACTGCACGCAGATCGGCGCGTTCGAGTGCAATCCGTGGAACGTTCGCGCACAATCGCTCGAGAATCCTGACTTCACCGTGATCGACCTCGATCCTGGCGCCAGATCGCCGTTCGCGCGCGTCATCGAAGTTGCGCTCTGGGTCAAGGAAGCGCTCGATCACCTCGGACTTCATGCCGGAATCAAGACGTCGGGCGCGACCGGGCTTCACATCGTCATCCCGCTCCCGCCGAAATCCACAGATTCCATTGCCGAACGCGTCCCAAAAATCATCGCGGAAGCCGTGGCCGGCGCGCATCCTCGCTCCGCGACAACCGTTCGCCCTCTCAAGGAGCGAGGCACTTCGAAGATCTACGTGGACTTCGGCCAGAACGCCCGCGGCAAGACGGTCGCCTCGGCATACAGCGTCCGGGCCCGCCCCGAAGCCTCAGTTTCGACCCCGCTCAAATGGACCGAACTCACGCCGAGTCTCGACCCGCGCGACTTCACGGTCCGGACGTTGCCCCTACGATTGAAGAAGGCGGGCGACCTCTGGGCAGTGGCCATGAAGAAGCCGAATCCTGCTCGAATTGTTACCACTTTGTGATTAATTAGCCCTTCCATTCTGCCGATAATAGTTGCAATATGTACATATAAGACCTATCTGAATGGAGGACCTGTGCTTGCCTACCTGGACGCCCTTTGCGCCGCATTGCTCGCGCGGCACTCGATAGAGATATACCGCCTGCTCGCACTCCCGCAGGCGAGGCAGCTTCCCCGGGTCGTACGCGAGGAAGCGACAGTCATCGCCAAGGCCGGCCCCACCAGCCATATCGCACCCATCCAGGCGCTCCACCTCTTCTACAAACTGAGCCACCTGGTTGACGAGTCCACCGAGCTCGACGAGCCGGAACGAGCCGAGCCCAAGCCGCAGATGGAAATCAGATTCGGAGTCCGAAAGGCGGGTTAGCTGCTGATCGGCGCCGCTCCGATTACACAACGAAACCGCATCGCCGGGCAACGTCGCGCTGCTTTAAATCGAGCGTCAGGAAGGTGATGTCGGCCGGGTCACCGGCTACGTACAATGCGGCGGCAACGTGCCAGCAATCCGCGCCACGCAGATAACCGGTTTCGAGCACGCGCGCGATCTCCATACTTAACGGCCGAACCGGAAGTACCCACGAAATGGTCCCTAGTAAATCAGGGTCGGGATCCACGCCTTCCCGCGCGAGCGCAGCCTGCAACTCTGCTTCCATGAGATTCGAACTGATAATCTCATCGAAGGCCCGGACTCGCCGCTCGACAGCTGCTCCTCCGCGCTCTCCGAATAGAATCGCGATTACGCACGACGTGTCGACGTAGGCAATCCGGGACGTAGTCGGCCGTTTATTCGCCACGCTCTTTCAGGAACCGGTCAAGGGCGCCGGGACGTCGTGCAATCGCGTGAAGCTGACCACCCGGGGTCTTCGACCGAACCAACACGCCACGCTCGGCCATCTGCGAGAGCCTGGCGTCGATTCCTGCCTTGACACTCGGCACTGCCCGGATCTCAACCGCCGGTTTACCATGAACCGTGACAATCACCGGCTGTCCTTCCCTCACTTGGCGCACGATGGCCGAGAGCTGGGCCTTTGCGTCGTAGAGTGAATAAGTATCGCGCATGCACCCAAGCTATATAGTCTGACCAGACTAGTCAATCATTCGCGCCGCCAAACCTCACCCCGTGCTGCTCCGGTCCGAAGTAGGTCAGCGCCGCGATCACGACGGCGGCAATCGCCGCGACCAGACCGAGTGCAAGTGCGTAATTCCCACCGTGATCCGCCGCGAAGCCGGCCTGAATCGTGGCGTTGCCAGCCGCGAGCAGGTTGCCGAGCTGGTACGCAAATCCGGGAAACGTCCCGCGCACTTCATCCGGTGACAGCTCGTTCAGGTGCACCGGCACCACGCCCCACGCACCCTGAACCGCAACCTGCATGAGAAACGCGCCGATGCCCAGCAGCACCGGCGTCGCGCTGAACGCCCATATCGGAATGATCGGCAGCGAGATGAGCGCTCCAAATACGATCGCCTTTCGCCTACCCACACGCTGCGACAGCGCGCCGAACAACAATCCACCCGTGATCGCGCCGACGTTGCCGATTATCGCGATGAGACTGACAGTGTGCGTTGCAAGCTTGTGCTCAACCTGCAGGAACGTCGGATACAGATCCTGCGTGCCGTGGCTGAACAGGTTGAATGCGGTCATCAACACAACCACGTAAACGAACAGCGGCCATCGTTTCTTCAACACGGCGGCGAGACTCTGCCTCGGCTGCTTCCGCATGCTGTCCCACGCAGGAGATTCCTTCACATTCCGGCGAATGAACAACACCAGCAACGCGGGCAACACTCCGACCATGAACATTCCGCGCCAGCCGATATGGTCGAACAACAGGCCGTAGACGACGGACGCAAGCAGATAGCCAAAGGGATACCCTGTCTGCAGAATCCCCGACGCAACGCCGCGCGCCTTCGCCGGAATCGTCTCCATGGTCAGCGACGCACCGAGTCCCCACTCGCCCCCCATCGCGAAACCAAACGCAGTGCGCAATACCAGCAGTGCGATGAGCGTCGGCGCGAAAGCCGACGCGAACTCGATGATCGAGAAGAGCAGAATGTCGATCATCAACACGGGCCTGCGACCAAACCGGTCGGCCAGCATCCCGAAGACGAGCGCGCCGAGTGGACGGGCGGCGAGTGTCAGCGTGAGCGCGAACGCAACAGCCTTGATGTCGGAGCCAAATTCCTTTGCGATGGCGCCGAGCATGAACACCATCAGGAAGAAATCGAATGCGTCGAGAGTCCAGCCAAGAAAGCTCGCAACGAGCGCGTTGCGCTGGTTGGCGTCGAATTCCTTCCATTCCGCGAGCGCGCTCATCCCAGCAGATCGAACCTTACTCCGCGTCTGCCGCGGCGGCGTTTCCTGGGACCGAAACGATACAACTGCGCAGGACGACCGCGCCCTTCGCTCCGCCACTCATCGGTCGGCTCGACCAGCGCCGCAGCGGTGAGCGCGCGACGAAAGCTCGCCTTGTGAAGACGCCGGCCAAGCAAGAGCTCGTACATGTGCTGCAATTCACTCAAGGTGAACGTTGCTGGCAGCAGCTTGAACGCGACGGGATACAGGTCGAGACGATCGCGCACTGCAGCAACGGACTCCTGCAACATCTGGCTCTGGCGTTCAGCGAGCGGTGGTAGTTCACTCAACAGAAACCACTCGAAGTTTTCGCTCGCAACGGTCGCCTGACCCATCGGCACCAGCGCAACGTACAGAATCGAGAGCTCGGATCCACCGGGATGTGGTCCGTCGCTGAACGCGCCGACCTGTGTAGTCCAGACTGTCGCAGGCCCGATGCTGTTTGTGAGTGCGCGCTGTGAAAGATCAGTGAGTCCTTCGCCACTCTTCGACACGGTCCACGGGATTACCCACCGCACTGACTTGTCGCGTCCGGTGCCCTCATTGCGTCGCTCCAGCAGAACGGCGAGTTCGTTGTCTCTCGGCGTAAGTGCGACTACGTCAACGCTGTACGGCTGACGTTTCCCTCGGGGCTCTCTGCTCACGAAGCATATTAGTCACATAATGCGACTAATGTCAAGGACATGTCACGAGAGAATCACAGCGACTGCAGTGTTGTTGATATACGACTTCATGGCGTCAGGGTCAACCCGTCGCCGCGTCTTGCGACTGGCGGTATTGTGATAGGCAGATGACCCAATGCCGGCGTCAGTCCCAGAATGACGCGGGCGGCCGATTGCTGGCTCACCGGTGCGCCGTCCCATGCAACGACGTACTCGCCCGCCGATGGGATCTGCGACAACAGGTACGGATTGCCGAATGCGACGACGATCACTTTTCGACGGTTCCTTACCATCCGTCCGATCCAGTCTGCGAATGCCTGAGGTGCATCCACACTCGAAACGTTCCAGCTCTGACCGACGTAGGAGGAAACGATCGTGACATCCGCGGAGTCGGCCATCGCCTCGAGCCGCGGATAGTTGACGGCGGGGTCGTCCGAATTGACGAACTCCTGCTGCAGTCCTGGCAATGATTTACCCAGCACGGCATTGAACGCCGAGCTGGCGCCCAGGTCGGCTCGCCGCGCGATGGTGATCGAGAGGACCCTGGCGCCGGGTGCGACCTTGAGCGGGAGGATGTGCATCGAATCGCGCACGACGGTTATGGATCGGTCCGCTGCCGCCTGGGCGAGCGCGACGTGGGCGCTGTCACCGACTGTAGCGCGGAGCGAATCGAGATCGACGTAGCGATCACGATCGAGCCTCAGCATTCGCTTGGCAGCGAGAATGCGTCGCGCGGATTCGGACACGCGGGTCTCGCTGTAGCGTCCTTCCTTCACTCCGTCCACAACCGCATCGATCGCGGTGGGCACATCCAGTGGTTGGATCAGCACGTCGACGCCTGCTGCGACAGCTCGCTTGATCGACTCGGTGACGCCGTACTTGTCGGTGACTCCCTTCATGTCCATGGCGTCGGATATGACGAGTCCGTTGAAGCCAAGCTCGTTCCGGAGCAGCTTCGTGACGACGTTGCTCGAAAGAGTACCTGGCGCGCCGCTGCTGTCGAGCGCCGGCATCGATCCGTGAAAGGTCATTACCGCGCCGACGCCAGCTTTTATCGCCGAGCGAAAGGGCACCAGTTCGACGGTATCCAACCGTGCTCGGCTCACGTTGACGATTGGAAGAGCCAGGTGTGAGTTGGTCTCAGTATCCCCGTGCCCGGGAAAGTGCTTTGCTGTCGCGATCATGCCGTTATTCTGTAGCCCATTTATGAATGCGGCGCCGAGTTTTGCGACTGCGTGCGGATCCTCACCGTAGGACCGCGTGTTGATGACGGGATTCCCGGGATTGTTGTTGACATCCATCACCGGTGAGAAATCGACGTGGATGCCGAGTGCGCGGCCTTCGATGGCTGTGACTCGGCCCTCTGTGTATGTGAGCGCCGTATCGTTGGCCGCGCCGTACGCCATTTCGGACGGGAATACCGTAGCGCCGCCCAGGTCGATTCCATTTGGGACGAAGTAGCCCCCGCGTGCGCGCATTCCGGCGCCGGTCTCGAGGTCGGCGCCTACGAGCAACGGCAGCTCGCTCAGCCGCTGGAGGGCGTTGAGCTTGACCGCCATTTCGATGGGCGATCCGATGGACATGAGGATTCCACCGACTTTCTGATCCTTCACGTATGACGTGACACGCCGCCAGCTGGCGGCGTCGCCGGGTACGTAGTCGGCGTAGATATTGGGCCAGACCATCTGTGCAGCGCGGTCTCTGAGGCTCATCGTGGCGAGGACCGAGTCGGCCCAGCGCACGGCGTCGGCCTGATCGGTGGCTGCCTTCCCTCTGCCGGCCCCGCCCGACTGCGCGGCAAGCCGGGTGGCAGAGACAGTTACCATGGTCGCGCCGAGGAGGGCGATCATGGTAATGCGGAAGCAGGCGGAGAGCGGAGATGCCGAGTGCTTTATGGCCATGGGCTCAAAGCTAACCGACGGGATGGCCGCCCGAGATCCCGGGGAAATCGCCCCTGCGCGGTGAGCCAAGGAGGGTGGGTGGTCGTGTGATCAGGCCGGGAAACAGGGCACCGTCCTCTCCGCTGGTGTGGTTTTTTCGGTCCATCTGACATACTGGGAACCAGATTCGAAAAAATCTGCGTGACTTTCAATCAAGCACGAGACTATTTTTCCTGTACATCTGTTTCCCTTGTGGTCCCGCGTTTGCATTCCTGTTCCATCCTGACGCCGCGCACCTGTACGAAAACCCAGCCATCATGACGCAGCGTCAATTCATATTAGGGGCACTCTCGGCGTTGATCGTCGTAAGCGTGTCGGCACCCAATTCGGCGGGTGGACAGGTGGTTCGGCGCGATACCACGCCACGTGGCGCGCAGAAGCCCGTCGTTCGCAACGCGTCCGTCGACTCGCTGGTCGAGTGTACGCCAGTGGCCGCACCCGTGAAGCCGGTGGTACGTCGGCGTACGACCGCGGCTCGGGCCGCGGTGCCGAAAAAAGCGGTTGCCACGGTCAAGCCGAAAAAGGTCGCAACGGGTGCGCGACGCCCCGTCGTGCGGCGCGCAAGACGTGTAACACCGAAGCCTGCGAGCGGAACCGCTGCCCACACCACCACGATCGTGATGTGCCGACCCGTGCGACCGCTTGCACCGCTCGCCAGTGGAACTCCCACCGAGCAATCAGTCGTGCCGGTGCCGCGTCTGGCACCCGCGGCCGCGCCAGCGCCGGTGCCCGTCGCGGAAGAAGGACCGCCGTTGTTCGTGTCGACCGCTCCTGGAATGCCAGTCGTCACCGCAGGTGGCGGCAGATCATGGCTTCCATTTGCTGTGATCCCTGCGCTGTTCATTCCATTCATTCACAGTGGCGGCAGACACCGCGGCAGCACGCCGCCGCCCGACACGATACCAGTCAAACCGCCGGTAGATACAGTACCTGTGACGCCTCCGGTTGATACAGTACCGGTAACGCCTCCGATAGACACGATACCGATACCACCAGTCATCCCGCCGCCGACAACCGTGCCGGAGCCGGGTACGATCGCGATGCTTGGATCAGGACTGCTTGGACTCGCAGGGGTATCGGTGCGCCGACGCAGGAAGAAACGCTAGTACAGCGCTAGCCGTGCAGTCGCGTCTCGATCCGGCGGTCGGGAATCAGCCAGATCAGAGCGACAGTCATGTAAAGTGCGTCTGCGATCCACGGTCGCACAAAGGCCAGCGGAATTGCAGAGGCGTAGAGTGCCAGAGATGCAAGGCCCTTTCGATCGCCGCCAATTGCAGCCGCGAGACGCGAGTCGTGTCCTTCCTCCTTTATGATTCCGTTCTGCAGGATGGTATACGCGCACGCGCACATGATGAGTACGCATCCGTAAAGCGCCGTCGGCACCGACTCCTGGTAATTGCGCCCCATCCACGCAGTGACGAACGGTATGAGCGAAAGCCAGAACAACAGGTGCAGGTTCGCCCAGAGGATCGCACCGTTGATTCGATCCGTGGCCTGGAGCATGTGATGATGATTGTTCCAGTAGATCCCGAGAAGTACGAAGCTCAGCACGTACGCCAGTGCAGACGGAATGATCGGCCGCAGCGCAGCCCAATCGGAACCCGCGGGCGAGTGCAGCTCGAGGATCATGATTGTTATGAGGATCGCGACGACACCATCGCTGAACGCTTCCATGCGGTGCTTATTCAAGAAAGTGTTCCTCGTTCGTCGATCGTTGGAGAGCTGTGCAGGTGTCGTCATTCCCGCGAACGCAGGAATCCATCTGTTACCGATGCGCTTGCCGATGCTACTGCATCAGAGAGATCGATAACATGGATTCCCGCTTTCGCGGGAATGCCTAGCGCTTACCCTTCAAAGTACGGTTGCGTCGGCGCAGTCGGGCTTCGCGGATCCGGATTTACCAGGAAGTTCTGCGTGTAGCTCTTGCCATTGACGGTGAGTTTCGCCGTGAACGTTCCGGACACGGGAGTTCCGCGTCGACGGAAGCCGCCTCCTGCTGCACCGGCTCCGGTATCGACCTTTATCGGATCCCAGTAAACGCGGTGCATGCCTGCGTCCGTAGCGAACGGAGCAGGTGGCTCGCGCCACAGTGCTGACGTATTCGGGATGCCACCGGCATTGCCACGCCGGCCGGCCGCGGATGCTGCGCGTTGCGGCTCGTTTGTGAACGTGTGCAACACGGCACCAGTCGAGTCGATGATGTCGATCGTCACCGGACCGGTTGCGGTCGACTTGAGGTAGTAGTCGATCGCGGGGCCGTTCGGCGAATTCGGAGTCTGCGGTTCGTCCTTCTGCAACGGCGTACCATTATCGCCGTCTTCAATCATGTTGATCGAATCGCCCGGCTTGAACAGATACGCCTCTGCATTTCCGATCGTGTCGTTGATCTGCCGCAGCGGACTGATGTCGTCGATGACCCAGAATCCGCGACCGTGCGTCGCGACTATGAGATCGTTCCCGTAGATCTCGAAGTCACGCATCGACGTGACCGGCAGATTGAGCTGGAACGGTTGCCAGTTCTCGCCGTCGTCGAACGAGATGTGTACGCCGAGCTCCGTGCCGGCGAACAGAAGGCCCTGCCGCTTTGGATCTTCCTTGACGGAGTGTACGTAACCGTTCGACGGAAGGCCGGCGGTGATCTTCTGCCACGTCTTGCCGGAATCCCGCGTGCGGTAGATGTGCGGAGTGAAATCCTGCAGCTGATGCCGGTCGACGCTGGCGTATGCGACGTTGAAGTCAAAGTGCGACGCTTCGATCATCGTGACCATGCTCCACGATGTCATCTCCTTCGGCGTGACATCGGTCCACGTCCTGCCGTCGTTCGTCGTGAGCTGAATCAAGCCATCGTCGGTTCCAATCCAGACCATCGGAACGAGCAACGGCGACGGTGCGATCGTGTAGATCACGCCACGCTTGTCGTTCCCGACATCCGCAGCCGCTGCCGCGTCGAGTGTGCGCGGAACGCCTGGGTCCTTGCGCGTCAGATCGGGACTTATCTGCGCCCACGTTACGGCGCCATCGGTAGTCTTGAACAGGTACTGATTTCCGTAGTAGAGCGCGCGCGGATCAGCGCGTGAGAATACGAGTGGCTGCGTCCAGTCCTTGCGTCCCGTGTCGGGTGACTTCGGAACGGTCGTGCCTGCGATGGTTCGATTCTCTTCCATGTTGAATCGCTCACCGGTACCGCCAAAGATGATGCCAGGATGGAGCGCATCGCCCGCGGTATAGCCGCTCTCGCCGCCAGCCGCGACGGGCTCCCAATCGCGCATCGAAATCTCCGCGAACTTGCCGCGGGAGCGCACTGCGACTGCACCGCTATCCTGTTGCGCGCCGGTCGCCCAGTACGGGAACCTGTAATCGACTGACACGTGATATATCTGCGCGATCGGCTGATTGTACCAGGAGCTCCACGTAACGTCGCGTGGATCTTCGGTCTTTGCGTTGCGCGTGATGATGGTGCCCTGATCGCTCGCGACGATCATGGTGTTGCTGTCATCCGGCGAAACCCACGGCTGATGGTAGTCATCACCACCCGGGGATCCACGCAATGCGACCCAGCTCTTTCCACCATCCATCGATCGCGACACCGACACGTTCGAGACGTACACTATGTCGGCGTCCTTTGGATCGACGACGATGTGCTCGAAGTACCAGCCGCGTCCCCACAACGCCTGATCGGACGACAGTTTCGACCATGTTTCGCCACCATCATCGGAGCGGAAGAAGCCGCCAAGTCCCGCGGGGGACGCGAACGGGCTGACCGGACCGGTCGGCTTGGGCGCGGATGGATCCGGGGTCAGGTTATCGATCACAGCATAGACGCGGCGCGGATTCGATGCACATACCGCGATTCCCGATTTGCCCATTCCTTCGTTGGGCAGGCCGTTCGTCAGTTGCTTCCAGGAATTGCCGCCGTCGGTCGATTTGTAGATACCACCGCCAGGACCATTGCTCGGCGCGTACACGAACCACGGTGGACGGCGCGTGTTCCACAATCCGGCGTAAACGACTTCCGGATTGGTTGGATCGATAGCCACTTCGATGGCGCCGACGTCCTCGTTCTTGTACAGGACTTTTTCCCAGCTCTTGCCGCCGTCTTTGGAGCGGAAGATTCCACGATCCGGATTGCCGGCGTAGAAGTGGCCGATGGCGGCAACGTAAACGATGTCGGGGTTGTGAGGATGCACGGCGATCTTGCCGATGTGCTGCGTGTTGTCGAGGCCGATGTGCGTCCACGTCTTTCCGGCGTCGACTGATTTGTACATTCCGTTGCCGTAGCCAGTCGAATCGCGCAGAGTGCACTCGCCGCTGCCGACATACACGACGTCGGGCGCTGATGGTGCAACCGCAATAGCCCCTATCGACGCTACCGGCTGCGAATCGAACACGGGCAACCAGACTCGGCCCGCATCTATGGACTTCCAGACACCGCCGTTGACCGATCCGAAGTAGAACTCATTGGGGCGGCCCGGCACACCGGTGACCGCATCGGTGCGACCACCGCGAAACGGGCCGAGCATGCGCCAGCGAAGTCCGGAATAGAGATTCGCGTAATTCTGCGGACTGTCGACCGTGGACCCCCCGAGCCCGATCGGAGCGTGCGGTAGCGGGCTCTGCGCGCCGGCCGTCTGGAGGAACCGGCTGATGCCCGGTGAGGCAACCGAAAGCGCGGCGCCTACCTGCGTGGCTCGAACAAAGAAGCCACGTCGCGAAAGAGCACGTTGTTCCGCCTCCGCGCCGGCGTTGAGGAGATCGGTATTCGGAGACTCGGGTGTCGCGCGTTTTTTCGGCACTGACTACTCCAGATTGAGCTAGGGTCCAACAGAAAATACGTCAAACGGCACCGCCGCGTTCGGCGCCCCCGCTGGGAGCTCCGGCTTGCGCAACGCGTCCATCTTCTGCTACGCTTCCAGAATGGACATTCTCCCGATCGCCTGCACGCTTTCTCGAGCCGAGCTGGAGCGTGATGCCCATTGCCTGATGCCGGGCCTTCTCAAGCGAGCGCCGGCGCTCACGCAACTGGACGACGGAGTGCGGCTGGAATTCGACGCAGCTGCGGACACGCTTCGGGACATGATCGAAGTGATCGACCGCGAGCGCCAGTGTTGCCGGTTCCTTCAGTTCGTGTTGACCGTTCCGCCCGGCGGGAAGCCATTTCAACTCGATATCACCGGTCCCGAAGGTACGCGCGGTTTTCTGGAAGCCGCTGCGGCGTTAGGTAGCGCCTGATCGGGTCAGCGTCCGCCCAGGGCCCGGAACAGATAACTGAGCTTGACGAAAAAACCGTCGTTTGTGCGCCGCAGCCGCCTGAACGCAAGCGCGGCCGGCTCAGTCATCGAATTCCCGTAACCGGCAAAGAAAACGGTGCCCGGCGACGGCCTGTACGAGAATAGCCAGTCCGTCCGCAGGCCGTTCGCGATGCTCTCGCTGGTTGGCGAATACGTGGTATCACCCTGGATCAACAACGGCTGACCAGTGCGTGGGTCGAGCAGTGCTGATCGGTCCGTCGCGGTGTACTGCGTCACCACGCGCACGAATATCGAACGCGTTACCTGAAATTCCGCCTTCACACGCGGAATTCGCGTGGAAGTGGAGCGCACACCGTCGGCGCGTCGCGTGAATGAACTGCTGACGTACGTCGCGCCGATTCGCAGCTGTTGCGTCGGCCGGAGATTGAGGCTTGCACTGTAGTCGAGTCGCCTCACACGCGACGTTTCAAGGAAATCCACGTCGTTGCCGGTTGTAAATCCGACCGAGCCATCGTACTTCGCGAAGCGCGGAGTCGACATGCTCAACGTCGTGACGAACGTCGTGATTCGCGGCGATGGTACGAATGGCACAGGGTTTCCGCCACCGTTCGCGACAAAGTATCCGGTGTACGCCGAAGGATTGAACGCGTAGCTCGCAATTGCGGGTGATACTCCGACTGACCAGCCGCCGCGGAATGTGAACTGCGAATTCGCCGATGTCTTGTCTTCGAGCAGGCTCTTGTGCGCGAAGAAGTCGTCGTAATTCCAGATGCCGCTGCTGGTCACGAAGAGATTGAACTTCTCGAGCGCGGCACCGGGCGCACCGTACAGGCTGAGTCTGTTCGAAATATTTGGCTGGACGATGTTCGTGCGCTGCACAAAGCCGTTATCGGCGGCAAAATTCCGGCTGATACCCAGCACGTTGTAGTGAAACCCGTACGCGCGGCCGGTGCGATCGACGACCGCTTCCCACATCGGTGCGTTTCTCGTGATTCCACTCTGACTCGTATTGCTGATCGCGCCCTGAAACTGTGCGTAGTACAGTCGACCGAACACGTAATGTACGTCGCCATCCACCACGCGGTTCGACCGACCGCCGCCAACGCGGTCGCTGTAAAGGAATCCAGCAACGCTCTGCGCTCCGAAGCCCCGATTGAGACGCAGGATGTCGACGAGTGGATGATCTCCGTTCGCTGTCGTGCTCGACGCGTCGAGCGCCGAGAGCGCCGCGATGTCGGTGCGTCCGAGTTTGCCGGTGAGCTTTACGGCTGTCGTCGGCTGCACGATGGTTCGGGTGTAAACGAGCGTATTGGGAACGTTGAACTGATCGCTTCCCTCCACGAAGAAGGGGCGTTTTTCCGGATAGAACAGAGCGAAGCGTTCGTCGGCGGCAATCTGCGTAGCGTCGGCCTCGACCTGGGAGAAATCGGGCTTTATCGTGCCATTGAGCACGAAATTGCTGCCCATCGCCCAGCGGACGTTGCCTCCAAGTTGCGGCTTGGAGCTGTACTTCCAGCCCGTGAGCGTCGATCCGCAGCACGGGTTGCCGCTTACCGTGTTGGTGAGCTCCGGGTTCAGACTGACGACCTGGCCGTGATGCATGTCGTGCATGCCGACCATCACTCCTTCCTGATTTATGAAGCTTGCGGCCCCACTGCGTGCCTGCGTCCATGTCTCCTTGTAGCCGCTGTGCTGCACGTTGCGCTGAATCTGGATTCCCCAGTCCTGCACGGAGGCGCTCGGGTAGCGCAGGCTGCTGAACGGAATCCGGATCTCGACTTCGTAGCCCCACGGTGTCACGTGTCCCTTGGACTCCCAGAGAAAGTCCGCGCTCAGATCGATCTGGCCCGGCATCACGTTGGAGCCGGGAATGAATCCGCCGGTCTCGTTGCGCGTGCCGTCTGCCTGCACGCCGAGCGGGTTGACGACGAACACCAGAGCACGATTTCGCTCGTTGTAGGTGTCGAGATGAATTTCCGTGTTGTCGTCGGAGCTGACGTTGTCGCGATCCGCGAGCGTGGCGCGCACGGGGCCGTGCGGCTCGTAGGCGCGGACGCCAAAGTAGATCGCATCGGGCGAATACCAGACTCGCACCTCAGTGGAATCTGGCGAAGGACGGTTATCGGCTGGTGCGTACTCCGAAAAGCCCGTGAGCACTGCGGCGCGGCTCCACACGGGCTCGTCCAGATTTCCATCAACGACTATTGATGTATCAATACGCGGAATCTGAGCGGAAATCTGGCCGGCGCGACCGTTGTAGACGGGACCGGGCTGGGCGGCGGCGATCTGAAACGTCCCAAGTAATGCGAGCAGCATGATGCGCGAAATGTAGTGACGCGCGCCGGTCGCGCGAGCGGCTGGCAGAGCTACATTAAGCGAATGCGGAAATTTTACAATCTCCCTGGCCTTGTCGCGCTGCCGACGCTCGGTGTACTCGTCCTTGGGTCGATCGCTGCCGTCGCCGGCGCCCAGAAGCCGGCAGGTTCCGTAGGCGCTCACGAGCAGGCGGTGGTCCACGCCGTAGACTCGCACAACGCGGCGGCTCTCGCTTTGCTGGCAAGTGTCGTGAACATCAACAGCGGCTCGCTCAACTTCGCCGGCGTACGTCAGGTTGGCGACGTCTTTCGAGCGCAATTCGACTCGCTTGGGTTCACCACGCACTGGGTGGACGGCACCGCATTCCACAGAGCCGGCCATCTCGTTGCAGAGCATCCGGGCCCCGGACCGAAACTGTTGTTGATCGGACATCTCGACACCGTGTTCGAGCCAAACAGTCCATTCCAGCAGTTCCGAATGGTCAATGACTCGACCGCTACCGGTCCCGGCGTCATCGACATGAAGGGCGGTGATGTCATTGCGCTATATGCGCTCCGCGCGCTCAAGGACGCCGGGCTGCTCGATCGCATGAACGTCATTGTGGTCTTCGACGGCGACGAGGAGGAATCAGGTGCGCCGCTCAATCTGGCGCGTCGCGCACTCATCGACGCCGCAAAGGGCGCGGTGGCTGCGATCGGTCTTGAAGATGGCGCCGGTGATCCGCGCACCGCGGTAATCTCGCGCCGCGGAGATGACGGATGGACGTTGCGCACGACCGGGCTTCCAGCGCACTCCTCACAGATTTTCACCCCCGATGTCGGCGCAGGCGCCGTGTACGAAGCATCGCGCATTCTTGATCAATTTTATCAGAAGCTTTCCGGAGAGCCGTATCTCACCTTCAACGCGGGCCTGGCACTGGGCGGCACGGACGTGAAGCCCGATTCGAGCGGAACCGAAGGAAGCGCGGCCGGCAAGGCGAATGTCGTGGCGAAGGAGATGTTCGTCAGCGGAGATCTTCGCACACTTTCACCCGAACAGCTTGCAAGCTCGCGTCAGACGATGCGCGACATCGTCGCGAACCATCTGCCCCACACGACTGCGGAGATCACGTTCGAGGATGGCTACCCACCGATGGCGCCGACGGCAGGCAATCGAAAGTTGCTGTCGATCTATGACAGAGTGAGCCAGGATCTCGGTTTCGGACCCGTTGTCGCGGTCGATCCATCGCGTGCGGGTGCGGCGGACGTGTCGTTCGTAGCGAACCTGGTTCCGATGGCTATCGACGGACTTGGCCTGTCAGGACACGACGATCATACCGCAAAAGAGACCGCCGACATTCGTATGCTGCCAGTCGTCACGAAACGCGTGGCCGTTCTGCTGTATCGACTCAGCAATCCCTGAAAACTTGTAACTCCCTCACTCGCAAGACCATGACCCGTCAGCAATCCACGATTTCCACGATCATCAGCGTCATCACGGCGGCAGTCGTCGTCACCGCGCCACTCGGCGCGCAGGCTGTTCCCCGTCCCACCAAACAGGCGCGCGGCGACACGATTCTCCGCCAGCCATCGCCGAGCGGACGCGACACAGGGCGCGGCAACGGTCGAGCCAGAGCGGACAGCGCCGGCAAGGTGCCAACTGGCGACTCGCTTACGAGATTCCTCGACAAGTTCTCCTACCGCAACATCGGACCTGCCGCATACAGTGGACGGATCACGGCGATCGCCGTTCCACAACCTTACAGAAAGACGATCTACATCGGTTCGGCTGGCGGTGGTGTCTGGAAAACGTCGAATGCCGGCATCACGTGGCATCCGATCTCGGATTCACTCGGCGTGCAGTCAATCGGCGACATTGCTGTCGCGCCATCGGACAGCAATATCGTCTGGGTCGGAACTGGAGAGAAGAATTCGTCGCGCTCACAATCGTGGGGCAATGGTGTGCACAAATCCACCAACGGCGGTCGCACGTGGAAGCACATGGGTCTTGCAGATACGAGATCTATCGCGAAAATCGTGATAAGCCCTACCGATCCGAACACAGTTTACGTTGCGGCGCTCGGGCATCTGTGGGGACCGAACGCGGAGCGCGGCGTTTTCAGGACGACCGACGGCGGCACCACATGGACAAAGGTTCTCTTTGTCGATGACACAACCGGTGCGATAGATCTGAAGATGGATCCGTCGAATCCACAGGTACTCTACGCCGCGATGTGGCACCGCATCCGCGAGGGCGGCTCGCACATGCAGGGTACCGGGGCCGGGAGCGGGATCTACAAGACCGTCAACGGAGGCCAGAGCTGGACGAGGCTAACCGATCCAGCGCTGAGCAACGGCCTCCCCACGGCCGACATCGGTCGCACCAGCATCTCGATCTCGGCGCGGAATCCGGCGATCGTGTACGCGATGATCGCAGTGGATCGCGGAGTCACGAATACGTCGGCTGCTCCGTTTGGCGGACTCTTCCGTTCGGAAGATTCAGGCGCTCACTGGACACGGGTGAACGATGTCGCGGCAAACCCGCATTACTACTATGATGAGATCGTAAGCGATCCAACGAACGACAAGCATGTGTACATGCTAGCCTCGCCACTTCTCGTGTCGAAAGACAGCGGTCATTCATTCGCCGTGGACTCGTTGTACAACGTGCATGTCGACAATCACGCTCTCTGGATAGATCCGGCCGACAGCGCGCACATGATACTCGGCAACGACGGTGGCGCGTATACGACATTCGACGGCGGGAAGGCGTGGGAGCACGCGCAGATCCCGGTGGGACAGTTCTACACCGTAGCGATTGACAGTGTATCCAATCCGTACCGGATCTGTGGCGGATTGCAGGACAATGGCGTCTGGTGCGGCCCGAGCGCAACACGCGACTCTACTGGCGTGACCGACGCAGACTGGTACAGCGTCAATGGTGGCGACGGGATGTGGGTGCAGATATCGCGCACCGATCCGAATATCATCTACTCCGAATCGCAATTCGGGAGCATGTCGCGGCTCGACCTGCGGACGTGGCAGCGCGATCGCATGCAACCGCTGGCGCTCGACGCGGGAGGCGATTCCGGTTACGGATATACATGGGGTTGGACCACGCCGATTCAGCTATCCCAGCACGACACAGCTACGATATATGTGGGAGGCAACCATCTCTTCCGCATTCACGATCGCGGCGAGAAGGGAATTGACTGGGAGACCGTGGGTCCGGACATGACTCGCGCGGCGCGCTCCCATCCAGAAGCTGAAGGACCGAATACGTCATATCATGCGTTGTTCTCGATTGCGGAGAGCCCACGCACGCGTGACATGATCTGGACTGGCAGTGACGATGGACTGGTATGGCTGTCGCGCGATTATGGGAAGACTTGGGCGAACCTCACCGCCAGCTTTCCGGCCCGCGCACCGACGCATTGCTTTGTCTCGACAATAGCCGCGAGCCATTTCGACGACGGCACCGCGTATCTCACGTACGACTGCCACAGCGCGGACGACTATTCGCCCCACGTCTACAAGACCACCAATTTTGGAAAGAGCTGGACGTCAATCGCCGCTGGGCTTCCCGCCGACGGCGGAAGTCTCACGATATTCGAGGACCCGTACAACCCGCGCCTCCTGTGGGTCGGCACGGAGACAGGTGCATACGTATCGATCGATGGCGGAACGAAGTGGCGCAGATTTGGACACAACCTTCCGCCGGTGCCGGTTGAGAAGTTCGCGTTGTCCTACAGACAGCGCGAGCTGGTGCTCGGCACGCACGGGCGCGGAATCTGGATA
>DATBNQ010000108.1:0-4924 GCA_036554185.1 Gemmatimonadaceae bacterium
CCATGATGCTTCCATGTTCTCATCAGCGACGTTCCGCAGCCAGCCGCCGAATACCGGCATCCAGTATCCGTATCGCATTACAAGACACCTTCGGTGACGAAACCGGCGCGCAATGCCAGGTAATCGGCCAACCGCGCGAAAGGATCGAACCCAATCACGTTCTCGGCGTCGGCTACGAAATTCGATAGCGCGTTGACATCGTAGAAGTAGTGATTGCCATCGCGGTCGTCGACGAGATATTCGATCCCACCGACATCCAGATGAGTGGCGCGGGCGATCTCCTCGACCTGCGCAATGATTTCCGCGCTTGGCGTCGTCGCCTCGACCCTGAGCCCCGTTCTGGGAGCGTCAACCGCGCATGCTCCGCGCACCAATTCGACGCCGTTGGTAGTCTGACACGCATCGGCAGGGCAGAGGTCGAACGAACCAACTGCCGGGTACACGTTGATCGCGTAGAGATACTTACCCCCGAGCGTCTCCGCCCGGGTGATATGGCCATCGCGGAGCGGCGCTGCTTCCTGTACAAGCGCCGTTTCATCGATGCCCAGAAATACGTTTCCGTTTGCAACTTCGCGCTCGAGTGCGGAGCGTGATTCATATTTTACGATGCCAGCGCCGCTCCCACCGATGTTTGCTTTGATGAGTACGGGGTAACGCAACTGTTCCGCGGCCTGGATCGCTTGAGCTGGATCGTTGATCACACGGGCGCGCGGATATGGCAGGCCAAGTGAATCGAGCAGATCCAGTTGCGTTGCCTTAGACAGCTCGTATCCGTAACATTCGCTCCCGTTCACAACAGGCACGCCGAGGCGTTCGACGTGTCGCAGCCAGTGAAGAGTGTAGAAGGTCGACTGGGTGTGGCCGCGCAGGTACGCCGACGGACTCGCGCGGTTGAAGATCAGCGAATACTGCGAGGCGCGCTCGGCGGGGTCGTACGAATGAGCCGCAGCGTCGAGGCGAACGTAGGGGATACCGCGGCGATCCAGCTCGGCGAACAGTGGCCGGAACCAGTCCGGGTGCTCGTGGTAAATCGCGATGGGCTTTGGTGAAAATGAGTCTGTCGTTGGCATGGCGGTTGTTCCGATGGAGCCGCCAACACGACTCGCAAAAACTGCCAGCAGAAGGTGCAGGAACGCACCGCACCGCTGGCTACGACAAAGCCCGGGCTACGAATTGTCGCCCGGGCTATTTCGCGTTTTAGCTCTTTATTTTACGTGGCGGCAATTGGCGGCAAATCACCACGAAATCAGTTGTGCGTGAATCGTAGTTGTGTCGCGCGCAGGTGTCAACTTTCGGTTCCGGCAGGCCCGCCGAGTTGGCGCCAGCCGACTACGAGCGGCTGAATGCGTCGGGTCAACGTCAATCTCAACGCTCGGTGAGCAGCCGGTCGAAGTCCCGTTCAACGTTTTCACGCTGCTTGGATTCGTAGTACCACTTGATCGTCCGATCCAGGCCTTCGCTGAAAGGCACCTTTGGTTCCCAGCCGAGGAGGCGCTTACCGAGGCTGTTATCGCAGACGCGGTTGTACGGGCCGGTTGGCTTGGATGGATCTGGCTGGAGACGCGCCTTGACGCCGGTACGATCCAGAATCATCCTGGCGGCGTCGATGACACGGGTACGTTCCATGGTCCCGAGATTGATCGCGGTGCCGTCGTCGACTTTTTCCGCTGCCAGGACGGTACCTTCCACGATGTCGCTAACGTACGTCCAGTTGCGAATTTGCTCGCCCGTTCCCCACACAATGAACGGATCCTGCTTCACGAAGGCACGCGCAATCATCGCGATCACCGCGTGATTCTCAAGACAGCGCTCACCATAGGCCGTGAAGTAACGGAGTGAGGCGCACTTGAAACCGTAGTCGCGGTGATACGCCTGCAGCGTCAGCTCGGACATCAATTTCGCCCAACCGTACAGATTGTCCGCGTCGTAGGGTGGTTTTACGAGGTCTTCGGTCAGGTAGAGCTCCTCGGACGGGTCACGCTGGATGTGCTCTGGATACACGCATCCCGACGACGCAAAGACGAACTTATCCACGCCAGCCCGGTATGCGGCGCGCGTCATCAACCCATCGAGAGCAAGATTGGTGGAGCAATTCGCCTGATGCATGTCGATGTAGCCCCGCCCGCCGTGGTTTGCGGCCAGGTGGAAGACGACGCTCATTCCATCCACGGCGCGTTCCGCCTGGGTGGGATCGAGCAGGTTTACTTCCAACATCTCGACCGTTCCGGATTCGATCCACGAGCTGATATTCTCCAACCTTCCACTCGAGAGATCGTCGGCCACTCGTACTGACGCGCCGCGATCGACGAGGTTATCGACGAGATGCGACCCGATGAACGAGCAACCTCCGGTTACCAGCACGGGGCGTCCCTTCCAGGCGAATTCAGGCATTCGGAATTTGTTCGGGATTTGTTCGGTTGGATTGACGGATCGCTGCTGCGATGTTCGGCCCAAAATGCACTCGCGGGGGGATTGGCACCAGAACTAATCGTACCGAGCCGGGGTGGGGGCGTGAGAGCGTGGATGGGCGGAATTGCCGCTTCGGACCTCCAGGGCCTCATCGCCGGGTTTGTACCATTTCGGACTGCGGAGCGTTGTGTAGCTTATGCGATGATCGAGAAGCAGCCGACCTTGAAGGGGAGCCATGCTGGCCGCCCGCTCGTCTCGGTTCTTGTCCCGAGCTTCAATGGCGCCGCCTACCTTCGTGAGGCGCTCGACTCCATTCTGGCACAGACGTACCCGAGTCTGGAGATCATCCTGCTCGACGATTTCTCGAGCGACGAAACACCAGACATCGCGGCGGAGTATGGCGATCGGATCACGTACGTCCGCCAGCCGCGCAACACGGGGATCTACGACAACGTCAACGTCGGGATCGAGATGGCGCGGGGCGACCTGATCGCAACGTATCACGCAGATGACATTTATCTGCCCGAGATCGTCGAGCGGCAGGTCACATACTTCGAGACGTATCCGGAAGTCGGTGCGGTATTCACCGCGAATATCCTCGTGGATGCGCAGAACCGCGAGTATCATCGAAACGTATTTCCGCTGGACGTACGCGGCGAGAAACCGCTCGACCACCCAACGGTGTTGAACGCGCTGCTGAAGTACAAGAACAAATTCCTGGTGTGCCCGACCGCAATGGTTCGTACGGCAGTACACAAAGAGGTGGGTAACTATCGACAGGACCGGTATCGAAACACATCCGATCTGGAAATGTGGCTGCGGATTTCCCGACGCTATCCGATCGCGATACTCGAATCGCACCTGATGCGGTACCGCCACTTCCACGGCAACTCATCGCAGCGTTATCATCGTCTACGAACGACACCCGAGAATTACTTCATCATACTGGACGAGTATCTTGCTGGCGGAGATCGCGCACTCGCCACACCGGAAGCTCTTGTCGCCTATGAAGCACATCGTTCACAGGACCGTCTCATGGCTGCGATCAGCCATTACATCAAGGACGAGCTTCCCGATGGACGGCGTGCATTACGTGAGGTGGACGTGCGACCGATCATGCGCTCACCGTACGTGCAGAGGTGGCGATTGCTGACGTTGACCGCCGGAATGTGGATGTTCCTGAGGTTGCCTCGGATCGGGCCACTCGCATCGCGTATGCACGATCGCTGGCATGTAAAGCGTCCACCCAGACGATGATTCGCGCTCTGGTTGGTATCGGCCTGTTGCAGTTCGTGACGATGCTCCTGCTGCTCGCACGGACAAAAATTCTCGCAATCAGTGTCGGTGTGACGGGTGTCGGTACCATCTCTGCTGTTGACAGCACGACAGCGGTCGTGATGCAGACGCTGTCGCTGTCGCTTTCGTTTGCGGCGCTTCGATTCCTTCCGGCCGCGCTGCGGGAGTCCCCATCCGAGACGGACTTGCTGTACCGCAAGATGCGCACGGTTCTGGTTACGCTGTTCGTACCCGCCATGGTCTTGTGCATAGGGGTCTCCGTATTTGCGCCAAGGGTATGGGGCGTAGCGCTCATGCCGTACCAGCGCACCGTCATACTTGCATTTGCTGGCCTGCCCGTGATTGGCATCATCGCGTTTCTGATCAACGCGTATGCCGGGGCCATGGGCTACATGCAGGCGATGCGACTGACCGTCGCTCACGCAGCGACCATGGTCGTCGCTGCGCTCGCAGCGGCGGCCGGTCTCGGTGTCGACGGATTCTATGCAACGTACGCATTGCTCGGCACTGCACTTATCGTCGTCGCGTCCAGTCGGCTTCACGTCGCGGGAGCTCCGAAAGCAGATCGCGAGAGACTTCGACTGCGGGACGCGTTCCGACTGCCGCCGGCGATGTGGCGATTTGCAGCATGGTTGATGCCTCTGACGTTTCTGGCGCCGTACGCCGCGTGGTTCGTCAAGTACTCGACGCTCAAGCTCTACGGAGTTGCCGCTGCCGGAATTCTGCAGGGTGCCATTGGTATTTCTCTTTCCGTGCGGACCATACTCGGAGCCGCACACGCGATCTTCCTCACTCCGAACGTCAACCGCAAGGCGGAGTCGGCTTCGCGAATGGTGTGGGCCAACGAGTTCCAGCGAACCACGGGCCTGCTATTCGCGCTTACCCTCCCGCCGCTGCTGCTCTTTTCAGACATCGCACTACGAGTGTTGTACGCGCCTGCATTCCACACGGCGTCCGCATTCGTTCCATGGTTCGTCGCTGCAGAGGTGATAACGTTGCTATCGGGTACCTACCAGTCGCTCATCATAGCCGACGACCGGATGGGCTTCCATGTCTTTCAGAATCTTGCGGCGCAGGCGCTCCTCGCCGGGACTGCCGCACTGGCCATCCCCACCCTTGGGCTCATGGGCGCGGGCATCGCGGTTCTGTCGGCGCCGATGTTTCTCTTTGTTACCACTCTTGTGTTTCTGCATCGGGAGTATCGCGTCCGCATTTCGCA
>DATBNQ010000133.1:0-4400 GCA_036554185.1 Gemmatimonadaceae bacterium
AGTGCGTCGTCACGCTCCGCGACCTTGACGAGCGAGCCGGCCTGGTACGTTCCACGCTCCACCGCCGTCGCGGCATCGGCGACTCGCTCCACCTGTCGCAGATAATCCACCTCGAGATCGCGCAATCGCTTCTTCTCGACACACGCACCGACTCTCGCATGCAGAATCACCGGGTCGAACGGCTTCGGCAGAAAGTCGTCCGCACCAGCCTCGATGCACGCGGCGATCGTTGACAGGTCATCAGCCGCAGAGATCATCACGACCGGGATGTCCCGAGTCGCGGTGTCGCCCTTCATCCTGCGCAGTACTTCATGACCGTCCATCCCGGGCATCCGGACGTCGAGCAGAACGACGTCGTATGAACCGCTGCGTACGCTGTTCAAGGCCGATTCACCATCGCCGGCGCACACGACTTCGTAGCCCTGCCGCTTCAGGTGACGCTCCAGCACGTTCCGGTTGTTCGTCTCGTCGTCGACGATCAGGATCGTGCCCCGGTCGCCCAGAAACACGCTTTCGCCCGGCTCATGCGCGCTAGCCGTTGCCGCCGCTTCCCTGATGAACTCCGCTGCATGCGCGCGTGTCGTTGCGGCAAGTTGCTCCGTCGCGTGCTGGATCCTGCTCACGTCCGACATGAACTCGTCGTCGTCCGCGCTCTCCTTCGGAAGCAGAAGCGCCGTCATGCATTCCATGATTCGCGCGCGCGGGCCACGCAACCGCTCATACAGTGAATCGACGTCCTGCTGCGTGACGGCACGACTGCCCGGAGCAAGCGACGTGTTGATCATCTCCAGTGCCTCGCGCACGGCGCGCAGCGATCCTTCCAGCCGCGCGCGTCGCTCGGCGTGCTCCGGTCCCGTCGAGTCCTCGAGCAACAGCTCGCAGTAGCCGACTATGTGGTTTACGGGCGTGCGAAGATCATGACGCAGCGTTGCGACCTCATCAACGGACAGCACTCTCGCCGGCGCGATCGTCACGAGCCCGCTAGAAGCGTGTTCATCTTGAGCAACAGCCGATCGATCTCGACGGGCTTGGTATCGTAGTCACTGCAACCTGCGGCCATCGCCTTGTCGCGGTCACCAGACATGGCGTGCGCAGTCAGCGCGATGATCGGAACCTCGCGCGTCTCGGGGACCGAGCGCAGCTGTCGCGTCGCCTCCCATCCGTCGATCACCGGGAGGCTCATGTCCATCAGAATTATGTCGTAGCCGCCGCTCCGCGCCATCTCGACTCCCTGGCCACCGTCGAGCGCCATGTCCACCTCGAATCCCTTCTTCTTCAGACGACGCGACAACATGTCACGATTCATCTCGTTGTCTTCCACGAGCAGTACTCTCGACATCAGTGGATCTCCATGTTCTGCGCGTTTCGCTTGATGCGATTGCCAAGTTGCGAGGCGATCTCCGAGAGCAGCTCGTCGCGCGAATGATTGCCTTTCTGAAGAACGGCAGTGACGTGTCCGTTGAGCTTCTTGCGCTCGTCGCTCGTAAGCTCCTTCGCCGTCACTACGATCACGGGAACGGTGCTTGCCCGCGGAGCCGAGCGAATTTCCGACAGGAACTCGAAACCGTCCATCTCCGGCATCATGAGGTCGAGCAGAATTATCGACGGCTCCGCGCGATCCATCTCCGTGAGCGCCTCGCGACCGTTGCGAGAGACGGTAACCTGCCAACCTTCGCCCTCCAGCGTGCGCCGAAGCAGCTCGCTCGCAGCCGGATCGTCCTCGACAACCAGTACGGAGCTTCCAACTGCGCCGTGACGATATCTCGCCAACACGCGCCGCAGCTGCTCCCGATCGATCGGTTTGGTGAGATATTCCGCGGCGCCCAGCGCGAACCCCATTCGCTTGTCGTCGACGATCGTGAGCATAATCACGGGAATGTCCGCGAGCTCTGGATCCGCCTTGAGCGCTGCGAGCACGGCCCAGCCGTCCATTCCAGGCATCATCACGTCGAGCGTAATCGCATCGGGTCTGGATTCGCGCGCCATGCGAAGACCAGCTTCGCCGCTCGCGGCCTCGTCGACTGTCAGCCCTTCACGCAACAGGAATCTGCGCATTATCGTGCGCACCGACGCCTCGTCATCGATCACCAGCACTCGACCGGCGCTACTCGTCGCCTGTACTGTCTGCGCCGGCTTCGCGTCTGCCGCACCTTCCTCGACCACTGTCGCCGGCAACCGGATCGTGAACGTGGATCCGCGTCCGTGCTCGCTCTCGACGTCGATGCGTCCACCCATCATCTCGCAGAAGCGGCGCGTGATCGCGAGTCCCAACCCCGTCCCGCCAAACCGCCGCGTCGTCGACGCCTCGGCCTGCGAAAATGCCTCGAACAACTTCGCCTGCTGGCCCGGGGTCATCCCGATCCCGGTGTCCGACACATGGAACACGTAGTCATCGCCAGTACCGCCCAACGAATGCTCGCGCACAACTTCCAGTCGCACCACGCCATGGTCGGTGAACTTCGACGCGTTCGACAAAAGATTCAACAAGGCCTGCCGAACCTTGATCATGTCCGCGCGCATCGCGCCAAGATTCGGGTCGCACTTCACCTCGAGCGTGTTGCCATTCTGCGCGATGAGCGGCTCGACAGTCGTCACCACATCGTCGATCGTCGAACGCAGGTCGAATGTCTCGATGTACAGCTCCATCTTTCCAGCTTCGATCTTCGAGAGATCCAGTACATCGTTGATCAGCGCGAGCAGATGCTTGCCCGATGACCTGATCTTGATCAAATCGGCGATGTATGCTGTGTCGCCGTTCTCCTCGGCGTCTTCCTTCAGCATCTCGCTGTATCCGATGATTGCGTTCAGCGGAGTGCGCAGCTCGTGACTCATGTTCGCGAGGAATCTGCTCTTCGCCTGATTCGCGGACTCGGCTTCGCGCTTGGCACTCAACAGGTCGGTCACGTCGTGGTACAGCGCCATGATGCCGACGTTTTTTCCTTCGACGGCAACGGGAACGCCGGCGAGCTCCACATCGAGCAGCGATCCGTCCTTGCGACGACGCTTGCCAATTCCCCGCGCGGTATGGCTCGTTGCCTGACTGGTGTACGCCAGCGCCTCGGCCTTGGTCTCCTCGGTATTGATCAGCTCATCGAGATTGCGACCCACTCCCTCTTCCTGCGAATAGCCGAAAAGCCTCTCGAATGCAGGATTGAACGACGTGATCTGCCCGCTTGTCTCGAGTGTGACGATTGCAACGGGACTGTTGACGACGACCGTCTCGAAGTACTCCTTCTGGCGCTGTGCTTCAGTGTAGAGTCGTGCATTCTCGATCGCGATCGCAGCCTGCGGTGCAAACAGATTCAGGAGTCGCAGGTCCGCCGCCCCGAATTGGCGCTCGGGATCCGAGTGTACGCTCGCAATTGCGCCAACCAGTCTCTTGCCGATCAGCAGCGGAGCCGCCATCACCGCTCGCACAGTGCTCCGCACGTCGGAGTAACTACGTGAGCGGCCTGACCATTCGTCGTATTCCGGGATGATCAGCGGTTCGTGCGTAACGGCCACGGTTCCCATCGCGCCTTCGCCGAGTCCGAGTCGTACGCCTGTGGAATCCTTTCCGATATGGTGGCTTGCAACGATCACGAGCTCGCGCGCCTGTTCGTCATAGATCGCAAGCTCGCCGCCTGTAACATCAAGCAACGTGACAGCGCGCTCGAGTACCGCCTGCAACAGTTTGGAGAGTTCACGCTCGGATGACAGATCAGCCATCGTGTCGAGCAGGGCCTTCTGCTCGTCGGCACGACGACGCTCACTCACCAGCAACCGCGCCCGTCCAATTGCAAGGCTCGCAAAATCGGCGACCGCGGTGAGCACCTTGAAATCCGACGGCGTGAACGCGTTCGGCTCTGCGCTCTCCACTACGAGCACGCCGATCACTTCGCCGTCGACGTGCAGTGGGACATCCACTTCCGACCCGCTATTGAGGCTCGGCAGATAATTCGATTCGCGCGTGACCATCGGCGTGTAGTGAAGCTTCGCATCCTTCACGGCACGGTCGCTGAGCCCCTGTCCCGGATGCACGCGCCAGTTTTTCGGCACACCTGGCCATCCCATGCTCGCACGCAGAACGCGATCTCCGGTCTCGTCCAGTAGAAAGGCGCCGAGGAAGTCGTAGCCGAGCGCCTCGTCATGCAGCCCATCCACCAGCCGCTGACAGACCTGCGCCTCATCCGTCGCCGCGACGACATCCACGGCCAGTCGCAGCAACGCCGCCTGCCGGTGCGCGACAGTCCCGCGCCGCGGCGTTTTTGTGACGCGAGCTCTGGAAGACTCTTTACCCACTCGGGAAGTCCTCTTTCTTGGGAAACCGGATTATCGGACGGGTCAAGTATGCGGTGCGGTCATGCCCCCCGCCACGGGGAAGACCGTCATCCCCGTCATCCCGCCGAAGGTCGGGATCC
>DATBNQ010000093.1:0-18152 GCA_036554185.1 Gemmatimonadaceae bacterium
CGCTGCCGACTGTCTTTGCGACAGCGGTGCCGACCGTGAACAGCGCGAGAAAATTAAAAGAAGCGGCCCACACTACCGCCGCGACCGGACTCAATACACGGGTACCGACTATGGTCGCAATCGAGTTGGCGGAATCGTGGAACCCATTACTGAAGTCGAAGACGAACGCGATTATGATGATCGCTACGACGTAACCAATCACACGCTACCCGTTCTTGAGTGCGATCGATTGCAGGACGTTTGCAACGTCCTCCGCCTGATCCAGCGCGTCTTCGACCTTGTCGTACAGTTCCTTCCACTTGATCACTTCGATCGCGTCAAGCGCACCGTCGAACAGGGCGCCCATCGATTCGTGGTAGATGGCGTCGCCCTCCTCTTCGAGCTTCTTGAGTTCCTGCGCCTTGATGTTGACGATCTTGGGATCCTTCATGTGGCGCACTGCGTCCTCGACCTGAGCAGCCGCGCGCACCATTACTTCCGACAGTGTCACGGCAGCCTGATGCACCGTCGTGATCCGGAATATCTCCACGCGACGCGCGGCCCCGTCAAGCAGATCTACGACCTCGTCCAGTGCGGACGCCAGCTCGTGAATGTCTTCGCGATCGAAGGGCGTGATGAACGTCCGGTCTAGCCGGTCGATGATCTCGCGCGTGATCTCGTCGGCCTCATGCTCGGCGGTCTTTATCGCCTGAACGTGGAAGGAATGCCGCTCCGGCTCCCTGAAAAGCTGATGCAGTAATCTCGCCGCCAGAGACAATCGTTCGGCGAGCTGCGTAAATAGGTCGTAAAACTGCTCGTCGCGGGGAATCAGCCGCACACTTCTCTCCGAATCGGATAGCTCCAATACTCGTCGCGGACATTCGCCCCCATCACCGACGACGAGCCGCGCGCGAGTGTACGAAGTTAGCCTCTCACGACGGGCGGAGCCACCACGCGCCGGGAAGTAAATCGGTTGATCAGCAGTACTCCGGTCACAAATCCACCGACGTGGGCCCAGACCGCAACTCCACCGGAAACCTGAGACCCCACCATTCCCGCCGTTGCGATCCCCTCAAACAATTGTAGTAAAAACCAGTAGATGAGTACGATCCAGGCGCGAATGTTCACCAGGATGATGAAGAAAAACATCTTCACCCTAACATTGGGATAGAGCAGCAGGAACGCTCCCATGATTCCCGAAATCGCGCCAGAAGCGCCGACCGTCGGAACGGGCGAACCGGGGCTCGAGGCTATCTGCGCGAGGCAAGCCACGATGCCGCACAGCAGGTAAAAGCCGAGGAAGCTGAAGTGACCCATCGTATCCTCGATGTCACGCCCGAACACCCACAGAAACAGCATGTTTCCCAGGATATGGGCCCAGCTCCCGTGCAGAAACATCGAGAACAACGGGGTCAGGATGTTGATCGCGTTATGATCGACCGAGCAGCCCATTCCGTAGCCTAGCGGGACGGTCAGGCCAACCGGCGCCAACCGCGTGAGCTCACCCGGTACCATCCCGAAATTGCAGACCGTCGTGGCCAGCAACACAGGGTCCTCACCGGCGCCCTGAACTACCAGCCAGACAGCCAGGGTCAGGAGGATTATCGCGTATGTCATCCACGGTGCCCGCCTAGTCGGCAGGTTCGTTCCCACTGGAATCATTCGCTAATCCGCGACTGCGCCATTCTGGCAGGAAACTTGGGCATCCTGGTTGCTCTAGTGATTGGCGTTCCCTCTTCACCCGAACCCGAAAATAAAGTCATGGCAGAAAAAGTCATCGGCATCGACCTCGGCACCACCAACTCCGTCGTTGCAGTCATGGAAGGCGGAGATCCGGTCGTTATTCCCAATGCGGAAGGCGGACGGACGACTCCATCCGTCGTTGCATTCGCGAAGGACGGCGAGCGCCTCGTAGGTCAGATCGCCAAACGTCAGGCAGTTACCAACCCACAAAATACCGTCTTCTCCATCAAGCGTTTCATGGGCCGCAAGCTCAATGAGATCAGCGAGGAAAAGACCCGCGTTCCGTACAAGGTCGAATCCGGAGCCAACGACATGGTCGTCGTCGAGGTTCAGGGCAAGAAGTTCTCTCCGCCCGAAATCTCCGCGATGATCCTCCAGAAGATGAAGCAGACCGCCGAGGATTACCTCGGACAGAAGGTGACGAAGGCCGTTATCACCGTCCCGGCTTACTTCAACGACTCCCAGCGCCAGGCCACCAAGGATGCCGGCAAGATCGCCGGACTCGACGTGCTCCGCATCATCAACGAGCCGACGGCCGCAGCGCTCGCGTACGGCCTCGACAAGAAGAAGGACGAAAAGGTCGCAGTCTTCGATCTCGGCGGCGGTACTTACGATATCTCCGTACTCGAGCTCTACGACGTCGACGGCTCGCGTCAGTTCGAGGTCAAGTCCACCAATGGTGACACGCACCTCGGCGGCGACGACTTCGATCAGCGCGTCATTGACTGGCTCGTTACCGAGTTCAAGCGCGATCAGGGCATAGATCTGTCCAAGGATCCGATGGCCCTCCAGCGCCTGAAGGAAGCCGGCGAGAAGGCCAAGATGGAGCTGTCGACCACGCAGTCGACCGACATCAATCTGCCGTTCATTACCGCGGATCAGACGGGACCCAAGCACCTCAACTACTCGCTGACGCGCGCCAAGTTCGAGCAGCTTGTCGACGATCTCATCAAGCGCGTGATACCGCCAATGCAGCAGGCGTTGAAGGATGCCGGCATTCAGCCGAACGAGATCGATGAAGTCCTGCTCGTCGGCGGTTCGACACGCATTCCGAAGATTCAGGACGAAGTCAAGAAGTTCTTCGGCAAGGAACCCAACAAGGGCGTCAACCCCGACGAAGTCGTTGCAATCGGTGCCGCGGTTCAGGGTGCGGTTCTCACCGGCGAGCAGAAGGATGTTCTGCTGCTCGACGTGACACCGCTCTCACTCGGCATCGAGACACTCGGTGGCGTGATGACGGTGCTGATCGCGCGCAACACGACAATTCCGACCAAGAAGTCGGAGACGTTTTCGACCGCGGACGACAACCAGTCGACTGTCGAAATCCACGTCCTGCAGGGCGAGCGCGAACTTGCGACGTACAACAAGACCATCGGCAAATTCCAGCTCACCGGAATTCCACCCGCACCGCGCGGCGTGCCGCAGGTCGAGGTCACATTCGACATCGACGCTAACGGAATCCTCAACGTCACCGCAAAGGACAAGGCGACCGGCAAGGAGCAGAAGATCCGCATCGAAGCGTCAAGTGGATTGAGCGACACCGAGATCGATCGCATGGTCAAGGACGCCGAGAAGAACGCAACGGAGGACAAGACTCGTCGCGAGCAGATCGACGCGCGCAACCGCCTGGACTCGCTCGCCTACGAAGTCGAGAAGAACTCCAAGGAATGGGGCGACAAGCTCGGCGACGACATGCGCAAGCGACTCGAGGAAGCCGTCGCGAAGGCACGTACCGCGCTCCGTAGCGATGACGTTTCCGCGATCAATGCGGCATCGGAAGAGCTGAGCAAGCTGTACAGCGAGGCCGGTCAGGCGTTCTACCAGGCGCAGAACCAGGCGGCGCCGCCCGAGGGTGAGCCGGCGCCGGCAGCATCCGAACCGGGCAAGCCAGCCGACGATAACGTGGTCGAAGCCGACTACGAGATCGTCGACGAGAACAAGAAATAGACTCTGCACGGTAGCGGACAAAAAATGGGGAGTCCCAACAGGGCTCCCCATTTCGTCAGCCAGCCTCAGTCGCTCGTTCCCGCGCCTATGTTCGAAACGAACCGACTCTTGCGGGGTTTAAAATTAAAGGAATGCCGGCAGGCATTCCTGTTAACGATTCCTCTTCACCCTTCACTACATGCCTCCCTTATCTTCGCGCGTCCGCTGGGGAACCGCGGTCGCGATGGCATTCGTCGGTGGCGTTCTTCTGGCGTCCGGCAAAGGCTGGACACGCCTCGGCTTCGCTCAGGACAAATCGCTGGTCTCCATCGCCCCCGCAGGCGCGCCGGCGGAGGGCTTCTCCGCGATCGCTGACCGCGCGACACCCGCTGTCGTATCGATTCAGGTCGACGTCAAGACCAAAGCCCCCGCAGCCAGAATCCGCCAGAACATCCCACCCGGCATGATACCCCCGGGAATGGAGCAGTTCTTCAATTTCGGCCCGCAGCAGCAACAGCGTCCGTCCGTTCAGGAAGCAAGTGGCTCGGGCTTCATTGTCACTAAAGACGGGTACATACTCACCAACAACCATGTCATCACCGGCATGGACCACACGACCGTCGCAGATCGGATCAGCGTGAAGCTGATGGACGGTCGCGTGTTCAACGCGAAGGTTGTGGGACACGACCCGAGCACCGACGTCGCAGTTCTCAAAATCGACGGTGACAATTTTCCGACGATCCCGTTGGGCGACGACACCAAGGAACGCGTCGGCAACTGGGTACTCGCGATCGGCAATCCGCTGGGAGTGCTCGACTTCACCGTCACCGCGGGCATCGTGAGCGCAAAGAATCGCTCGCTACCTGGCCTCCTCGGCAACGATAAATATGCAATCTCGGATCTGATCCAGACCGATGCGGCGATCAATCCCGGAAACTCCGGCGGCCCACTGATCAATACAAGCGGTCAGGTCATCGGCATCAACAACGCGATCGCGAGCGAGACAGGTTATTACGCGGGTTACGGATTCGCAGTCCCGATAACGCTCGCCAAGAAGGTCATGGATGACCTCATCGCGCACGGCCATGTGCGTTTCGGCATCCTCGGCGTGGCAATTACCGAAGTCGACGCTGATGCGGCCGCTGTCGCGAAACTCGATCACGTCTACGGCGTGCTCGTGCAGGGCTTCAATCCCGATACGCCCGACAATCCGGCGCGCAGGGCAGGACTGCAGGAAGGCGATGTGATTATCAGTGCCGATGGGCAACCCGCCGACCGCGTGAGTTCACTGCAGCGCGTGGTGCGCAATCATGCGCCTGGTGAAATCGTCAAGCTCGAGTATGTGCGTTACGGCAAGAAGATGACGGCCGACGTGAAACTCGCGCCGCGGCCGGCCGATTCCACCGCTGCGATCGCGAGCTCAGCACCCGCTAGCGCCGAGGGTGTGGTGGGCACCAAGCTCGGTGCGACACTCGCGCCGCTGCCACCAGCCGATCAGCGACCGAAAGGCTTCCCGAATCATGGCGTGCTCGTAACCGACGTCGTGAGTCTCGGGCCGTCATATGGCGCTGGAAAGCTTTCGCCCGGTATGGTCATCACCGAAGTCCTGTATCCCACACCGCGCAAGACGATCAACTCGGTCGCCGATCTTCAGGCGGTATTGAAAGACCTGAAGGCGGGCGATTACATCAGCCTGAATGTTGCGCAGCCCGACGGACAGGGCGGCGCCGTAAACAGCGTCGTGAATATCCGATTGGGCCAATAGTGTAGCGGCGCTGGTTAGCTGGACAGACTAAGCGGCCGGGATGCTAAATCGCATCGCGGCCGCTTATTTTCGTGGTGTACCCCGCGAGGATGGCGAAATTGGTAGACGCACCAGCCTTAGGAGCTGGCGGTTAACACCATGGGGGTTCGAGTCCCCCTCCTCGCACTTGGCCGTCCCGCCGCATGAACTGTGGCGAGCGTGGTTAAATTGCCGGGATGGAGATCCAACTCACCCCCAAGTCCACTACCGGCGTCGAGCGCGCCGTTGAAGTGTCGGTTCCGGCATCCGAAGTTGCGGCCGCGGAAGAGCGTACCACCAAGCGATACGCTTCCCAGGCTCGCCTGCCCGGCTTCCGGCCCGGCAAGGCTCCGGCCGCCGTTGTGCGCAAGAAATTCGCTGAGGCAATACGCAACGAGACCATCGAAACGGTAGTGCGCGAGGCGTACAAGGAGATCGTCGAAAAGGACAACATCCAGGTCGCATCCCAGCCGCACATCCACGACCTCAAGTTCGAGGAGGGCTCGCCGCTCACATTCGAATTCCACTACGAGGTCCGTCCAACCGTCGAGCTCTCGCGCACGAACGGTTTCAGGATCCGCAGAGAGTCCGCCGCCGTTACCGACGATCAGGTTCAGGAACAGATCGATCGCCTGCGTGACGAGCGCGCCGCATGGGGGCCGATCGAGGGCAAGCCGATCGAGGGCGACATGGTGAGCGTCGGCCTTTCGGTTGCAGACGCTGACGGGCAGCTCGCGGAGTCGCGCGACGTCTCGCTCGTACTGGGCGACGGCAAGGCGATCGCCGGTATCGAGGAGTTGATCATGGAAGCGGCCCCGGGACAGACGGTTGAGCGTCCCGTGCGCTGGCCCGAAGACTTTCCCGAAGAGGCGCAGCGCGGCCAGACCAAGACCGTTCGCGCTACGGTACACGAAGTGAAGCGCAAGTCGCTACCCGTACTGGATGACGCGTTCGCGCGCGAAGTTGGCGATTTTGATTCCGCCGACGCGCTGCGCGCTGCGGTCCGCGAGGACATGCAGAAGTTCGCAGAGCGTGAGGCGGAAGCCCATGTGCGCCAGCGACTCGTTGATGAGATTGTCGCAGCGAATCCGTTCGATGTTCCTCGCAGCTGGGTTGGCCAGCTGGTCGACAACTACGCGGAGACCTACCAGGTTCCGGTGGATCAGCGCGCGCAGTTCGACACAGAGTTTGTGCAGGTCGCCGAGCGCCAGATCAAGCGCGATCTCATTGTTGAGGCGCTGGCGGAGCAGGAAAAGCTTGCGGCGACCGAGCGGGATCTCGACGACAAGATCGCGGAACAGGCGACCGAGCGTGGAGTGGAGCCCGGCCAGTTGTACGCGGCTCTGGAGAAAGGTGGGCGCTTGAAGGACATGGAGCGGACCATCACGGAAGACAAGGTGTTTAAGTGGTTGGTAGAAAGAAACGACATTGTGAACGAGGCCTAGTCATGTCGATTTACGCACCATACGTGATCGAGCGTTCTTCTCGCGGAGAGCGCACCTACGACGTCTTCTCGCGTCTGCTCATGGACCGCATCGTGTTCCTCGGAACACCGGTCACTGACGACGTTGCAAACGTCATCATCGCGCAGCTCCTGTTTTTGGAGTCGGACAATCAGGAGCGCGACATCCACATGTACATCAACTCGCCAGGCGGCTCGGTTTCGGCCGGCATGGCGATCTATGATACGATGCAGTACCTGAAGAGTCCCGTGAACACAACGTGCATGGGGATGGCGGCGAGCATGGGAGCATTTCTGCTCATGGCCGGCCGCAAGGGCAAGCGTTTCGCTCTCCCGCACGCACGGATCATGATTCACCAGCCGTCGCAGAACGGTGGCGGCGGGTCCGCCTCGGACATCGAGATTCAGGCGAAGGAGATCCTTTTCCTGCGCGAGAAGCTCAACACGTTGATGGCGAAGCACACCGGCCAGCCGCTCGAGCGGGTGGAGCGTGATACTGATCGCGACCGTTTCCTGTCGGCTGAAGAGGCCAAGGAATATGGATTGATCGATCAGGTCATAACTCATCGCGGCGAGATGATCGAGGTGTCGAGCCAGCCGCAGGTTACGGTCTAGCCAGGACAGCCGGTCGGCGCCTGCGCGAAGGCGGCAAGGATGGATTCCAGCGCTCGCTGGAATCCATCCTTGCCGAGTAGTTACGACTCGTAGATTTGGCCCAGGACGACGGCCGATCGGGTCGCGCTCGACTTGTGAATCTTTTCACAAGCCCGATACCCCATAAGATGGTTGACCGCGCCTTCCCCGCGTATTTGCTTTCCTAAAGACATGTCCACCGATAAACATCTACGCTGCTCATTCTGCGGGAAGTCCAAGGACTCCGTCCGGAAATTCATCTCCGGCCCCTCGGTATACATCTGCAATGAGTGCATTGCACTCTGCAATGAGATCCTTCAGGAGGATGAGGAGCGCGAGGTAGCGGATGCGATCACCCAGGTCCCATCACCGCAGGAAATCAAGGACGTACTCGATCAGTATGTGATCGGGCAGGAGCAGGCCAAGAAGGCGCTCGCCGTATCGGTGTACAATCATTACAAGCGCATCAACGCCGCGGCTGTGAAGGATGATGACGTCGAGCTGGACAAGTCCAACATCCTCCTCATTGGTCCCACGGGCACCGGCAAGACCCTGCTCGCCCGGACCCTCGCGCGAATCCTCGACGTTCCATTCACGATCGCGGATGCCACGACACTCACCGAAGCCGGCTATGTAGGCGAGGACGTCGAGAACATCCTCGTCCGCCTGCTTCAGGCCGGAGACTTCAACGTCAACGACTGCGAACGCGGCATCGTCTACATCGATGAGATCGACAAGATCGCGCGCAAGTCCGAAAATCCGAGCATCACGCGCGACGTGTCCGGCGAAGGTGTCCAGCAGGCGCTGCTCAAGATCATAGAAGGCACGGTGGCCTCGGTACCACCGCAGGGCGGCCGCAAGCACCCGCAGCAGGAATACATCCAGATCAACACCAAGGACATCCTGTTCATCTGCGGTGGCGCCTTCGACGGTCTCGAGAAGATCATCGAGTCGCGCATGGGCCGGCGCCAGATCGGCTTCGGCGACAGCGACGCGAAGAAGACGGCCGCAAAGAACACTTTCTCGAACGTCGAGCCCGATGACCTGCTGCGTTTCGGGCTGATCCCGGAGCTGGTCGGCCGCCTCCCGGTGACTGTCGCGCTCGACGCGCTCGACGAGCCTTCGCTGGTTCGCATCCTCAAGGAGCCGAAGAACGCGCTGACCAAGCAGTACCAGCGTCTTTTCGCTCTCGAAGACGTGAAGATCAGCTTCGAGGAGAACGCTCTGACCGCGATCGCCACCAAGGCGCTCAAGCGCGGAACGGGCGCTCGCGGCCTCCGCGCCATCCTCGAAGAGGCGCTGATGGACATCATGTTCGACATCCCCGCCCGGGACGATGTGGTCGAGGTCCGCGTGACCGAGTCCTGCATCACAAACAAGACGCCTCCCCTCCTCGAGCTCAGCCCCTCCCGGCGTAAGAAAGAGGCCTAGCCTCCTTCCGCAGCGGGCTGGCGCGGCCGCCTGTCCGAGAACCAAAGCTGAGACGTCGGCTACCGCGGCGTTCACGCGATGCCAGCCGCGCGAAACCGGCCCCCGCCGTGCCGGCCTTCGCGATAGCTTTCCCTCAATGCCATCGACCAAAAAGCGCCCTCGCGCCACTCCGGCGGGCCCGGCCACAGCATCTCCGGCGGTCAATCCGACCGCCGCGGCGCCAACCACGCTGCCGGTGCTCGCCCTCCGGGATGTTGTCTTCTTCCCGAACGTCATCATGCCGCTCCTCATCGGGCGGAAGGCTTCGCTCGGGGCGCTCGAAGAGGCCGCAGCGGGCGCCGGTGACATATTTCTCGTCGCGCAGCGCGACGCGAGTGAAGAGGACCCGGGCGGCGCGGACCTGTTTCGCACCGGCGTCATCGGCCGGGTAATCCAGCTCAGCAGACTTCCCAATGGCAGCACCAAGGTGCTGCTCGAAGGTCGCGAGCGCGCACGCGTCACACGCTTCGTGGGACGACGCGGCGGGAATCTACGCGCGGTTGTTCGCCCGGATCCGCTGTCGGCTTCCGGGGGCGACGACGCCCGTCTCACCGACGCCACCGCACGTCGCGCGGTAACCCTCTTTGAGGAATACGTCGAGCTGCAGCGCCGCATCCCGGGCGAGGTCATCGCACTCGTGCAGGGCGCGGTGACTCCGGAGCGCCAGGTTTACGGCATCGCCGCGCACGTTCCAGCGGCTCTCGAGATCCGTCAGCGCATTCTTGAATCGGAAACGCTCGAAGACGCGTTCAGCGCGATCACGATCCTGCTGACGGGCGAGATAGAAGTCCTCCGCATCGAGCGCAAGCTGGACGACGACACTCGCGGCGCGATGTACCAGACGCAGCGCGAGTTCTATCTGCAGGAACAGCTCAAGCTCATCCATCGCGAGCTCGGACAGGACGATGTGGACGATGTGAGCGAGCTCGAAGGGTCGCTTCAGGCGAAGGCGCTTCCGGAGCCCGTTCGGATGCGGGTGCAACGTGAGCTGCGCAAGCTGCGTCGCATGTCGCCAACGTCACCGGAATACACGGTGTCGCGCAATTTTCTCGACTGGATACTTGCACTGCCGTGGGACGAGCGCACGACCGAGATGCTCGACGTCGCGCACGCGCGGAAGGTGCTCGACCAGGATCACTACGGGTTGCAGGACGTCAAGGAGCGCATACTCGATTTCATTGCAGTGTTGTCGCTCGTCGGCCGTATCGACGGGCCGATACTCTGCCTCGTCGGGCCGCCGGGCGTCGGCAAGACTTCGCTCGGCCGCTCCATCGCCCGCGCCCTGGGCCGCAAATTCGTTCGCATGTCGCTCGGCGGCGTGCGCGACGAAGCGGAGATCCGCGGCCATCGGCGCACGTACATCGGGTCCATGCCGGGCCGAGTGATTCAGGCGATGCGCAAGGCCGAAGTGGTGAACCCGGTCATACTGCTCGACGAGATCGACAAGCTGGGCCTGGATTATCGCGGAGATCCAGCAGCCGCTCTTCTTGAAGTGCTTGACCCGGAACAGAACGTCGCGTTCAACGATCATTATCTCGAAGTGGATTACGATCTGTCGCAGGCGCTCTTCGTGACGACGGCAAACTCGCTTGCCACCATCCCCGATGCCCTGCGCGATCGCATGGAGATCATCCGCGTTCCGGGTTATCTGGATCAGGAGAAGCTGGCGATCGCGCGCAAGTATCTGGTCCCGCGTCAACTCGAGGCGAATGGGCTCGACGCGAGCGAGGTCACGCTCGACTCCGATGTGTTGCCGGCAATTCTCCGATCGTACACCCGCGAAGCCGGCGTGCGCGAGCTCGACCGGCAGATCGCGAAGCTCGCGCGCAAGCTTGCGCGCCGCCAGGCTGAAGCGAAGGATGGCGATGTTGTCGCGTCGCAGCACGTGAGCGCCGCCGATCTGCATGGCATGCTCGGTGTCGAGCGGTACGATGCGGATCTCGCCACTCTGGAAGACAAGGTCGGCGTCGCGCGCGGTCTCGCGTACACGACGGCCGGTGGCGAAACGCTGGAGATCGAGGTTAGCGTCGTGCGTGGACGTGGCAAGATCTCGCTCACAGGCACGCTCGGCGACGTCATGAAGGAATCAGCGTCCGCGGCCATGAGCTACGTACGCGGCCGCGCTGATGAACTTGGCGTCGCCGCTGACTTCTATCGCACTCGCGACATACACATTCACATACCCGACGGCGCGACCCCGAAGGACGGCCCAAGTGCCGGAATCGCGATCGCGACTGCTGTCGCAAGCGCCCTCACTGGGATTCCCGTACGCGGCGACCTGGCGATGACGGGCGAGATCACACTTCGCGGTCGCGTGCTTCCGATCGGCGGCCTCAAGGAAAAGGCCGTTGCCGCGCACCGCAACCACGTCGTCGACGTGATCATTCCTCACGCAAATCTGCGAGAGCTCGAGGAGCTGCCACAGGAAGTGCGCGATTCAATCAACTTCCATCCGGTGAAGACGATGGACGAGGTGCTGAAACTGGCGCTTCGCGGTGCCACCGTCGCCGTCCCGGTGCAGCGACGCTCGCGCAAGGCTCAGCGGAACGGCGCCGAGGCGGCTGTGAGTGCGCACTGATGATGCGAGCGCACCGGTGAGCAAGGATCCGCTCGTGATTCGCTCGCTCGAGTTTGTCGGCGGGCTTGCGAGCGTCGGAGGCTGGCGACCCGAACTCGACATGCCGGAGATCGCCTTCTCCGGCCGCTCGAACGTCGGAAAGTCATCACTTCTGAACAAGGTTCTCAAGCGTCGCAGCTTCGCGCGCGTCAGCAAGACACCGGGCCGAACGCGCGAAATCAACTTTTTCAAGGTGAACGACGCGTTTCTTCTCGCCGATCTCCCGGGTTATGGATATGCGCGTGTCTCCAAGGAAAGATCGGCGGAATGGGGGCCGCTCATCGAATCGTACCTGCGCAGCACGAAGGATCTGCGCGGTGTCGTGCAACTGCTCGACGTCCGGCACGATCCGACCGACGAGGATCGGCAGATGCTCGACTTTCTTGCGGATGTGGGCGTTCCAGTAATGTTCGTCGCAACCAAGATTGACAAGATTTCCCGCGCGGCTGCCGAGCGGCGTGTGCAGGATCTCGCGATCATCCTGCAGGTGGATGAGGATCACATCATCCCATTCAGCGCGCAGACCGGCGTTGGCCGCGACGAGCTGGCCGAGGCGATAGCTGGATTGCTTGCAACGGAGCGCGCGGCTTGACCGACAGTCGCCGGATCCGCACGGTCGCAGTCGCGGTCGGATTGCTTTCCACCGCGGCGTGTGCAACCTCTCCGGCCGGCGGTACGGGGGCAAACGCATCGGTTCCCGTCACCGGCGTTCCGGAGGCTGATACAGCCGGCCTGGCGATGCTGCCGCCTGGATTCGGTTCGCTCCGCCAGGATGACATCTCGCTTCACATTGACGCAGGCACGGTGCTGGTGCGCGCGCTGCCGATCGACGAATCATTGATCCGCTTGCTCACTCCGGATTCGTACCGCGCGCTCCACGACCTGAAGGAAGGAAGCCGCACGCAGCTCGATGCGATCGCGCGGCGTTACGGCGGAAGGCCGGTCTCGGTCTGGCTGGTTTCGTTCTACGGCGTCGAGCCCAATGCGCGCTTCACGCCGGGCGATCTGATAGTTACGAGTGGCGGCCGCGACTTCCGGCCTTATGACATCCTCTCGCTCACGGTAGGCTTCGGCGAGAACCGGCTGCGGCAACGCGAGACTCAGAGCGCGCTTTACGTTTACGATGGCGATGTGCAGGTGAATCAGCCGATGTCCATTTCATACGCGGGCTCGATCGACGCGAGCTGGGACCAGACGCTCCAGACGATCGAGCGAGAGCGCACGATGGTTCGTGCCCGCTCCGGCAAACCGAATTAGCTTCTTCAAATCATGGCCATACTTCCTCTCCGAAAACTGGCGGAATCCCCGATCGAGCCGCTGAAGCGTGCATTTCTCGACGAGGTCGAGAACTCGCTCGATTCGTCGGACGATCGAAATGACATCTGCCGCAGGATTCTTTGCTCGCTGCTGTATCCCGAATACGCAGACGCGTGGGAGACGGCAGTCCAGGACGAGTCGCTTCCGAGCGCCACACGACTCGCGCTCCTCGCACTCGATCCGCGCAATGTCACTCTCGAGCCGGAATACTATGCCGAGTGCGATCCGGTCGCGTTCGCGCGCACAAAACCGCTCCTGTGGCTCTGGTACTCATTCGACCGCACCCAGCTCGGCGGCCAGAATGTGGACCTTGGGATTCGTTTTCGACGATTGCTCGCACCGCGCATCTTCAAGCGATGCGGCGAGAACTTCAAGGCGTTCCAGTTCGTCGAGTTCTCCTTCGGCTACAATCTCGAAGTTGGCGACAACGTCGTGATCCACCGGCACGTGCTCCTTGACGATCGCGGCGGCCTCGTGCTCGGTGACCGCGTCTCGATCAGTGATTACGCCAACATCTATAGCCACACGCACAGCATCGTCGACCAGCGCGACGTGACTGATGCGGTCACACGAATCGATGACGACGTCCGAATCACGTATCATGCGACGGTACTCGCCGGAGTTCACGTAGGCGAAAATGGCATGGTCGGAGCCGGCGCGATCGCTACCAAGGATGTGCGCCCATATCATGTTCATGTCGGGATTCCGGCAAAGAGCATTCGCGTGAAGCCGAACGCGCCTCCCGAAGTTTTTCATCTGACAACGATCAAACCGACAAAGCCATGATGGACGCGGCCCGCTTCGCAACGGGGCAGACTTTCAGCGATTTCGTTGCATCTGCGCAGAAGTACCAGGAACTCTGGACGCTCGGCGCCCGCCGCGCTACTGTGCCCGCAGACGTTGTCGAGATATTCGCGACACTTGCGACACCGCTTCGTTTTGTCGCCTTGAACGAGGATTGGTGCCTGGATGCCGTCGGCGCGGTTCCATATCTCGCGAAACTTGCCGCGATGAACCCGTTGATCGAGTTCCGGAGCTTCAGCCGCGACGCGAACCCTGACCTCATGGATTCGCACCTCACCAACGGCACGCGATCCATTCCCGTCATCATCGCCTACGATTCCGACTGGACCGAGCTTGGCTGGTGGGGGCCGCGGCCGACAGAATTGCAGAGCTGGGTCATGACGGCCGGACTCCTGCTCCCAAAGCCGGAGAAGTATCACTACATGAGGCAGTGGTATGCGCGCGATCGCGGCGCCACGGCGATGCGCGAAATCGCGGAGATGGTCCTGCGGGCTCTGGGATCGCGCGCCGAGCGGGTATCCGGTGCTGCAATAGCCTGATGATGTAGTACGGTTCCGGCTTTCGCCGCGCACGGCTCACGGGCCTACGTTGGAGATGGAGGCCGGAATGGATCGTGCAACACAATCGAGCGACGAGTGGATCGTGCCTGTTCTGCGTGAACTGCTGACGCCAGTCCAGTTTGGCGTGCTCGCGAAGGACGCCACCGCGAACAAGTGGAAGGCCGCGGTCTCGCATGGGTTCACCACTGACGAGGCCATACTTCGCGCGATTGCGACGCGAACCAGAATGCGGGTTGCGGGAACGCTGAACTCGTCGCCGCAGGCACTGGCGAGAATACCAGAGCGGCTCGCGCGCAGATATTCAATCCTGCCGTTATCCGTCTCCGCGCGAACGATCGATGTGGCTACAGCGAATCCATATGATCTGGACTGCGAGCAGGCAGTTGCGTTCGCCTCCGGCCGCCGCGTGCGCATGTCGCTTGCCGTTCCGGCTCGTATTACCGAACGACTTGAAGAAGTGTACCGTCCGGCCTCCGTTGTGGACCGATTGCTGGCGTCGGTCGGCCCCGTATCCGTGCATCACATCGACCAGGAGGCAGAGGAACTGAGCGCGACCCAACTCGCTGACGGCGCGCGCGAGCGGCCGATCGTCCGGCTTGTCGACCACATCGTCGCCGAGGGGATTGCGGCCCGGGCGAGCGACATTCATCTCGAGACCGAGGAGGATGCGATGCTCGTGCGATACCGTGTGGACGGGGTGCTGCGCACGACGATGACGCTGCCTCGTTCGATCGGGACTCCGCTGGTGTCGCGGGTCAAGATCATGGCGAGGATGGACATCGCTGATCGACTTCGTCCGCAGGGTGGTCGCGCACTTGTGATGGTGGAGGGCGAGCGAGTCGACCTGCGAGTCTCGACCCTACCGGCTGCGCACGGTGAGAAAGTCGTGATTCGTATCCTCGACGCGCGCGGCGGCGTGCGCGCACTAGACGCGCTCGGCTTCGATTCAGTCGATGCGGCCCGACTCATTCGATTACTCGAGACGCGGGATGGACTCATCCTCGTCACGGGTCCGACTGGCTCCGGAAAGACGACGACCCTGTATTCAGCGCTGCATGCGCTCGTCTCGCGCGGGCTGAACGTTATCACCGTCGAAGATCCGGTTGAGTACAGAATTCCGGGGATCGTACAGTCGCAGGTGAACGAAAAGGCGGGCCTCAGCTTCGCGGCGGCGCTGCGGTCGATCCTGCGCCAGGATCCCGATGTAATTCTCGTCGGCGAGATCCGGGATGCCGAAACAGCGTCGGTTGCGATCCAGGCGGCGCTTACCGGGCATCTGGTGTTCGCGACGCTCCACACTATCGATGCCGCCAGCTCGATCGCCAGGCTGGCAGATCTCGGTGTCGATCCAGGGAAGGTCGGTACCGCATTGAAGGGCGTGATTGCGCAGCGTTTACTGCGACGAATGTGTTCGGCGTGCGCCCGTGACACCTCTGATCCGATCCCCCCTTCGCTATGGGATTGCATCCCGAACGGCGCCCGCCTCCGCGCTGGTGCCGGCTGCGACGCTTGCGCGGGAAGCGGGTTCCGTGGTCGAATGGCAGCGGTGGAGTTGCTTACGATGACACCCGGTCTCACGCGCCTCATTGTCGAGGGCGCACCGGCGTCGGTCATCACCGCTGCGGCTCGCGCGGAAGGGATGCGATCGCTCTGGTCGAGCGGAGTGGCGCGGGTCTTGAGTGGAGAGACGACACCCGCAGAAGTCGCCCGGGTGCTCGACTCCGAATCGAATACGGCTGGAGATGAGGAGGCAGGCGCGGGCGGAGCGGGCTTCGAGGAACAGCGTGAATGGCAGAGCGCGGGGATCATTCCGAGCGACAATCCGCCATATTCAGAGCACGACACGCGGTTCAGTCCCATCACTGCGCGTGCACGAGCGAACTCAATGACACGTATCGAAGTTGGTGTAGTGGATGTTTACCTGGTCGACCCCCAGATCGAGCCCTGGCGCGTCCTGGCGCTGCATCGCGCGCCCGGGACCAGCCGCGGCGGCACCTGGGAGGCCGTACACGGGAAGATCGACTCGGAGGAGGTCGCGCAGGACGCTGCGATCCGTGAAGTCCTCGAGGAGACCGGACTGGCGCCGCAGCGTCTATACAACGTGACAGTGCATGCGTTTTACCTGCACAAGACCGCGCGAATTGAAGTTGCGGTCGTATTCTGCGCCTTTGTCGACAGCGGTGAGGCGGTAACGCTCGGGCCGGAGCACGCCGAGTACGCGTGGCTCAGCATCGATGACGCACCCGCCCGATTTACCTGGCCGCGAGCGGCGCAAGCGCTGGCGGAGATCAGGAAGTTGCTTGGAAGTGGAGACGCAGGGCCGGCGGAGGATGTGCTTAGGGTGTTGTGACAGCGCGGGAGCGGCGCAATCGACGGCATCGCACGGCGTAGTGGACGAGGCTGCACCGTGCGACCGTAGTATATGATGCCGTTAACGCTATCCGTCAGCGCGATCCTTTCTGGCCGTGCGCATGTCCGAAGCCGATCCCGTTGCTCTGGATGATCAAATCCGTCCCTTCAGCCGTAACCCAGCCGACCGGGCTTGTGCCGGACATTGCAGCGTCGACGTGAATTCCTGCTGAATCGGAGCTGAGAATGTGCACTGGACCGTCAGTGACGTCGACGTCCAGAATCAGGCCTGTGCCAACCAGGCCCGGTCCGACAACTCCACTCAACGTGTCTGCACGGACTCGAGGCGGCTCGCCGAATTTCGCAAACGCTCCGCGAGGCGAATAGACACGATAAGCTTCGTAGCCCGATTTGGCTACGAGATGCACACGCCCGGTCGCGCGTGTTCGCGTCGGCGGTGACACAGTCGCGGAGTACGGCGCGACCGAGCGGCGCATCTGCGGCCGCTGAATCGTCAACGGCACAGCTGCGACAAGTGCTGCAGCAGTCACGAAGGTCACGATCATCGGGATCCTGAATCGAGCTGATTTCGTCTTCATCTGCAGAAACCTCCTTTCCAGCGTTGAGCGTGAGACAACAAGTCCGGCAACGGGGAACGATCCGACACTGCCCCTGCCAGCTATCGACAGAAGCAGCCCTGCGTACGCGCGCCGGTCGGGGTAGATGCGCAATACGCGACGGTCGCAGTCGACTTCGACCGCTCGTTTCAATCGCGCCAGCATGTACCACATCGCCGGATTCCAGGGCATCACGACATTCATTGCGGCGCCGAACACCAGCATTGCAGGATCTCCATGGCGAAGATGCTGCTCCTCGTGGGCAAGTGCGACTCGCCTCGCATCGGCATCGAACTCGGACAGCCATTCGGGCAGGAGAATTTGCCGGCGGATCACTCCAAAGGTGCACGGTCCCGCCGATGGCGTCACCAGAACGGGCAATCCGTTGAGCTCGGCATGTCGGGCAGCGAGAGCAATCGTGCGCAGGCGCGACGCTCCTGCACAGTACCGCAACAGCGTGACCGCAGATGCGGCAATCCAGAATAGCAACAGCACGGCATCGAATCCGGTGCTCGAATCTGGGGCGACTGCACCGGCCAGCGTGCGATCGATCGTGCGATCGAGCGACGCAACCTGTGCAGCTGCTCGCGTGAGAAGTGTGGTTTCGGATATCTCAGCTGGCCGCGCCTGCGACGGCGCAGCCAACTGCCGCTGCACTGCCGGCCTCAGCGTTGGTTGCCACACGATACATAGCACAGCGGTGCACATCGCCACACACCAGACAGCGCGCGAGGCAAAAGGGATCCGGAGAAGCGCGCTCTCGACAAAAGCGGCGGCAACAGCGATACAAGTACTGACCAACAGCAGATACAACATCAGACTCGGAATCATCGGCCGCTCCTGCGCGATGAGTCCTCTCGCGGCTCCGATCTGTCAGGCCGCAGCTGCTCGT
>DATBNQ010000127.1:0-97216 GCA_036554185.1 Gemmatimonadaceae bacterium
GACTTCCGCCGGGGAATAGTTGTACGCTCCCACGCTTCCTGCCAGTTTGCGATCACGAACCGCCCGATAGAGCCGCGAAGCGCGACCACTCCCAAGAACCGCCGCAGCCAGATCTAGTGCGGGTTGATCCGGGTGCAGATTCGGCACGCCACTCCAGCCGATTTCGATGTGCGTTTGCTCCACATCTCCGTTCAGTTCCGAGTACCGGAACCCGGAGTGATGCGGCTCCGGAGGTCCAGGACTGCGCGTGGGCTCGCCCGCAGGCAAGGTTCCGTAAAGCTGCCGCACGCGCTCGAGCGTGGCCTCCGGATCCACGTCACCGGCGATGGCGAGCACGGTATTCGATGGCGTGTAGAAATTGCGATAGAATCTCACGACATCGTCGCGCGTGAACTTGCGCAAATCGTTCGGCCGACCAATCCGCCAGCGGCGAATGCGATGCGCGTCGTGCAGCAGGGCGTAAAGCGTCTCAGTCGCTACCGCGTCGGCATTGTCTTCCTTCCGCATCGCTTCCTGAATGATCACCTCGAGTTCCTTGGCGAGCGCATCCGCCTCGATCGCGGAGTTTGCGTACGCGTCCGCCTGCACCGCGAGACCCTCTTCAAATCCGCGCGACGGAAGCACGGCGTAGTAACTGGTATGATCGTAAATGGTATGCGCATTCAGATACCCGCCGGCCGCCTTGGTCGCTTTTGCTATCTCGCCGACACCGTACTGCGCGGTCCCTTTGAAATACATGTGCTCGAGGACGTGCGCGATTCCAACCACGTCGTCGGTCTCGTCGAAGTATCCTGCCCTCACATACGTATTCACCGCGACGACCGGCGCAGTTGCATTCCTGTATATGAGAACCGTGAGTCCATTGGGCAGCACCGTCCGCGTTACCGCGCCGGCTTGAAAGAACGTCGTCATGTCTGGTTACTCGAGTGACCTGAAAAAAAACTCGGCCGCATTAAGTCTGCGGCCGAGCGTCGATGTGGACCGTTGTGCCGGAATGCCGCGCGCAATCAAGGCGCTACAGTTCCTGGCGCTGGAGGGGTCGCGCACGACGACCATGAACCGTTGCCAGCACGCGAAAGGAATTTCTGCGCTTCCGGAATTCGGTTGAGACTCATCAGCGCGCAGCCAAGGTAGCCCTGCGCTGCGCTGTCGTTCGGTGCGAGCTGTACCGCGCGAATGAGGAAATTCCGCGCCAGCGACGGATCGTGGTTCGCGAGTTGATAAATGCCCATTTCCCGATGCGCAGGCTCGTACGTCGGTTCTATTCTTATGGCGGTAAGGAGCTCCTGACGTGCGGTGCTCATGTCGGGAGGGGTATCGGTGCGCGCGAGACGTGACAGGAACACGTGCGGTGCTGCCTTGTCGGGATAGTCGTGCACGAGCGTCCCAAACGCAGCGCGGGCGGCTTCTGTCCGACCGGTCGTCATCAGACTGATTGCGTTTGCCATTTCACTGTCGAACTTCGACCGGCCGCGCATCACATACGCCGCTACAGCGACAATAATTACGAGGAGCGCGACTCCAAGGCCGATCAGCACCCGCGATTGCGGTCGCCTGATGACGATGACTGGAGCGGCGGCGATCGGAGCGGGAGCCGCCGCCGCTGAAGGGCCCGGAGCAGCTGCTGCAGCGCGCGGCGTACCGGACGGCGCGCCACCCGGCGCGAATGTGGACACCGGAGCGCCGGCAGTCGCGTTGGTGCGCGTGGTCGACTCCGCCACAATGCGCCCCAGTTCGTTGTACCCGGCGCGCGCAAAGCCAACGTCGGTCAGCGTCGGTTTGTATGCGACGTCTTCCGCGCGGCTGCGCGCGTCCCAGAAACTCGCAATCGAGTTGGCCTGTTCAAGATTCAGCTCGCCGCGCTGACGTAGTTCACGGACCAGTGCCTGGCCCGACAGCGTGGAGCCACCGAGCATGGCGCGCATCGCCGTCTCGGTGGATACCCAGAGTTCCATGATGTCAGCAGCCGCGTCCTCCGGGCCCCGAATCTGGTCGAGCCGTCCGTAGACGGCTCGACCATCGTTCAGGGCCGCCTGGGCCGCAGCTCGGTCGGACGGCGTCACCTATCTATGCGGAGCAATCCCGCCGTCGCGCTACCCTTGATGAAGCTCTCCGGGTCGCGCCAGGAAATCTCAACACCTGTCTTGCCATAGCCACGACGGGCTTCGGTCGCCATGTACTGGTCTATCGGAAGCCCTGCGGCCTTCTGGTCTCGCATCTGCTGCACGATTTCCTCCCAGGTGCCCTGGTATGTGTGTCCGCCACTCTCGATCATGTGGTGACTCACTGGCAACTCCTGGACCTCGGCGACCGGCGGATCGGCTCCCTGCTGCTGTTCTCCTTCGACCAGGGAGTTCAAGAGGGCACCAAACATTTCGATCTGCCCCCTGGTTACCTGCTGGTCGCGCTCCATCGCCTTGGCCTCGAGCTCCGCGAGCATCTCATCGATGTCGTCCGGCTCGCCGGCCAGCTCACGCACTCGCTCCTGCCAGGGTTTCAGCTCCGGATCGCCATCCGTCAACTTGAAAATCGACTTTTTGAGCTCGATCAGGCGCCAGATGCCCAGCTCGTCCCAGTGGTCGTCCGGGTTGGACTTGTCGAGATGGTAGAGAGCGGCTTCGTAGTCACCCCGATCGTACAGGATGTTGCCCAGATAGACCCGCGCCTCGACGTGGTCAGGGTCAAGTCGCAATGCCGCTCGGAGCGTCACTATCGCTGCCTCATCCTCTCCCAGCCTGTGCTGGGCATAGCCCACACAGGAAACTGCCTCGGCGCTTTCAGGAGCATTCTGGACGGCGATTTCGAAGAACTCGCGAGCCGGCTCGATCATTCCTTCGCGGAACAGCGCACGCCCGATCTGAAGCATCAGATCCAGGTCGTCCGCGTAGCCTAGCTCGAGCGAACGCCTGAAGCACTGGAGCGCCGCGTCTCGCTGCCCGAACTTCAGCAGCGTTTCGCCAACTCCAGCAAGAGCGTCCTCGTGATCCGGGTCCAGCACCAGCGCCTCATCAAAGGCGCGGCGAGCCCATGCGAATTCCTCGCGGGCGTGGTGGGCGTATCCCACGCCGATGTGAAGCTCGACAGCGCTGGGATACAGTGTAAGACCTTCTCGAAGTACGGCTAGTGCTTGATCGTACTCTCCTTCGTTGTAAAGTTGGTGCGCTCGTTCGTCATATTCTTCGGACGATAGGAATGGGTTGGGCATCCGGCACACCTCCATTCGATCGGATACAGTGCTGTCATATTCTACTCGGCGACACACACTTTGTTCAAGAACTTGACACAACAAATATCGGGTAAGGACCGTGCAAGCGAAATCCACCAATTCTTTGCGAGCCGACGCTGCCGCGTGCAACCCAACTTGCGCGTCGGGGTATTAAATTGAAGTCTCGGCTTGATCGCTCAGGTAATAACAGAGCAGTCAAGCCGTCGTCGCTCACGTGACTGTGGCCGCGCGGGCCGCCTGTGAAAACTGTGCCCAGGCGCCGGTGGAGATACACTCGTCGATCGCCCCGATGCACGCTTCGAGCTCATCGTCCCCCGTGTAAAAGTGCGGACCGACACGGATCCCTGCCCCGACACGATAGTCAACGATAATATCCCGGGACAGAAGATATTGTGCAACTTCGTGGCCGTGCGGAACGTCGAACGCGACGGTCCCGCCGCGCCGGGCTGAGTCGCGTGGCGCGTGAACGCGGTAGCCGCGCTCGTCTGCAGCGGCAATCAGCCATTCCGTCTGATGAATCGACTTGGCGCGGATGGCGCCGATGCCGGCCCTCAGCACCAACTCCGGCCCTGCAGTAGCCGCAAAAAGTGCTGGAATCGCCGGCGTGCCGGTCAACCACCGCTCGATTCCATCCGCGTAGTCCATCTCCGGCTCAAACGCGAATGGATGCGCATGCGCCTGCCAGCCCGTGAGAGCGGGTTCCAGCGACGCGCGGACGGAGGGAGAGGCATACAGAAATGCTGCACCCGGCCCGCCGCATAGCCACTTCAGGACGCCGCCAGTCATGAAATCCACGCCAGACTGCGCCACGTTCACCGGGATCACGCCGACCGAGTGATAGGCATCCAGCGATACGAGCGCGCCAACTCTGTGCGCATGCGCACAGATCGCGTCCGCGTCCATTATGAAGGCCGACTTGAAAAGGACATGCGAGACGCAGACAAGGCACACACGCTCGTCGATTGCCGCGAGCAATCGATCCTGATCGATCGTCAGACCGTCATCGGAAGGAACCACTACTACGCGCCCGCCAAATCTGCGAACGAGTTGCTCGTAAGCGTAGCGCACCGATGGAAAGTCGAGCTCGGTCATGACAACCGTGTCACGCGGTCCACTGAAATCCATCGCGGAGAGTACGATAGATTGCGCGATCGACACGTTCGGCTGCATCGCGACCGAGCGCGATTCGGCGCCAATCAACGGGGCGATGCTGTCACCAGCGCGGACCGGCATGTCCCACCATCCCTTTGCCCACGCGCGCACCCCCAGCTCGGACCACTCGCGCTCGTAGGCGGCCATTCGATCGGCAACCCCACGCGGCATCGCACCTAGCGAGTTGGATACCAGGTAATTGCATCGCGCGAGAATTGGAAATTCTTCGCGAAACGCGAGCAGGCTGTCAGTCACAGTCTCGGTCACGTTACTTCGCGTTCAGCGATTTGTCGCGGATCGGACGGAACTCGGCGTTCACGTTCCACGTTGGAATCGTCGGCGCGTTCGCCAATCGCACCCCGAATCGGTAGGCGATATTCGCGAGTTGCGCGGTGCCAGTGAGAGGCCATTTTGGATCGTATTCGTCCGACGGTTGATGGTAGCGGTTGGCGACAAAATCCTCCTCGTGCGCCTTGCCCCATCCGGCCGGTTTGCCGACAAAATCGACCCCAGCGGAGATCGTCGTTGACGGAATTCCGACGCGGGCAAATGAGAAGTGATCGGACCGATAAAAGTATCCCGCCTCCGGATGATCATCCGGAGAAATGCGCATGCTGTCGATCTTGATCATCGAGGCGATATCCGGTCCAAGCGAGCTCTTGGTGTCGCCCATCACTCTGATATCCCGGACCGGACCGTCAGGATTCGCTTCGTCGATATTCAGGTCCGCGATGATGTCGCGCGCAGGAACAGGAGGATGCTCGCCAAAATACTTTGAGCCGAGCAAACCGGCCTCTTCGGCAGTAACGAAGACGAACATGCGCGATCTCCCGGGCTTCACCGGCTCGAGTGCGGCGGTGTGCGCAATGGCGAGAACCGCGGCGACTCCCGATGCATTGTCATAAGCACCATTGTAGATCGAATCCCCCTTGATCGCGGAACCGATGCCGAAATGATCGTGATGTGCGCTGTACACCACGTACTGCGACGCCAGTTTTGCATCGGACCCGCTCACAACACCAACGACGTTGTTTGCGGAAAGATGGGCGACGTTGTTCGAGAACGACATGTCCATCGTTATTCCGGTTGGAATCGGTTGAAAATCGCGATTACCGGCCTGTTTTATCAGAGTGTCGATATTCAGGCCGGCCTGTTTCAACAGGTTTGCGGCGACATCGTGTTGAATCCACCCCTGCACTCCGATCGGCGCAGGTGCGTCAGCCGGCCGCGGAAGCATTCGATGCTCCGTCGAGTTTGAAGAAACGACCACCTGCCACGGATAGCCGGCCTCATACGTACTGTGAATTATGAGCATCCCAGCCGCACCCTGTCGTTCGGCTTCTTCGAACTTGTATGTCCATCGACCGTAGTAGGTCATCGCCTTGCCGCCGAACAGGTCCGGTTCAGCCGATGTTGCCGGCGGATCGTTCACAAGCACGAGTAGAATCTTGCCCTTCAGGTTCTTGCCCTTGAAGTCGTCCCAGCGATACTCTGGCGCGATGGCACCGTAGCCGACGAATACCACTTCACCTTTCGCTTCACTTGCGGGACTCGCCGAACCGGCCCACACGACGACGTCGCCGGTAGAATGGAGATTCGCCCTGGCCTTGCCAGACGCGGTTACCCTTATCGTCGCCGGATTGGCGGTTACTACATCGATCGGAACCGCTTGAAAATAGGAACCATTCATCCCTGGCTTCACACCATACGACTCCAGTTGCGCGGCGATATACTGCTCCGCCAGCGCTCCACCTCGCGTCGCAGGCGCACGACCCTCCAGCAGATCCGATGAGAGAAAGCGCAGATTCGCGCGTATTTCGGAGATCGGCATCGACGCCGACGGCTGTACGGTCGCCTGCGGCGACGGCTCGGACTTCGGCGCGCAGGCCGCGAAGACGATTCCCATGCTGGCCAGAGCTACTGGACGGAAGTTCGGCACGACGGTCAGTCCTCGGTTTGGATTGAACCACGATTTCCTTCTACAGATAAATTACCCGCAACGGTGCGCGCCCGTATGTGCGCGAAGGTTTGACTGGTGGATATGGCTCCTTTATCGTCGCGAACAACAGGATTTGGCCCACGACAGATTGCTGCGCTGATTGCTCTTCAGCTCGGCGTTCTGGCCGTCGTACTGGCCGCGACCCCGTTCAAGCAGTTCGATCTTGACCGCTTCTTCGTCCCGAAAGAACTGGCGCTCCACGTCGCCGCCTTCTTCGCCATCGTGTTCTGCCTGAACAGACTGCGCACCGTGTCGCTCGACCGCGTGGATTTCTTCCTGATCACTTTCGCCGCGCTGTCGTTCCTTTCCGCACTCCTGGCGGCGAATCGGTGGCTGTCCATGCGATCTGTCGCGGTGACCCTGTCGGGCCTGGCCGTCTTCTGGTGTGCACGCTCGCTGGCCAGTGCTGGACTCAAGCGCCCCCTGATGGCGGTCATCATCCTCGCGACCGTGCTCGGCGCCGCAACATCGCTGGTGCAGGCATACGGATTCGAGAGCGAATACTTCACCCTGAGTCGCGCCCCCGGTGGCACGTTCGGCAACCGAAATTTTGTCGCACATGTCGCAGCGATCGGCGTGCCGCTGCTCATCTGGTATGCGGTCACCGCGAAACGAACCATCGCCGTGCTCCTTTGCGCCATTGGCGGGGCGGTCCTCGCAGCGGCTCTTGTGCTTTCAAGATCGCGCGCCGCATGGCTCGCACTGCTCGTCAGCGCGCTGTTGCTGTCGGTCCCCGTATGGCGTGCGGCCAAGCGCGTACCGCACGCCGACGCGGCTCGAAGGCTGATCCTTCTCGGCCTTGTCGCGGCGGCTGGTGTAGTGCTCGCGCTCGCCGTCCCCAATCAACTCAACTGGACGAGCGATTCGCCGTACCTCGATTCCGTTCGCGGTGTCGTCGCCTACAACAGCGGCAGCGGCCGCGGCCGCATAATTCAATACCGCAACACTTTGCACATGGTCGAGGCCCACCCCGTACTCGGAGTAGGCCCTGGTAACTGGCCCGTCTATTATCCGGCCTTCGCTTCACGGAATGATCCTTCGCTATCGCATGACGACAGAACCACGGCGAACCCGTGGCCGAGCAGCGATTGGGCGACATTGATTGCGGAGCGAGGCGCGATCGCTGTGGCAGCTCTCCTGCTGGCGTTCATCGGGATCATCGCGAACGCATTTCAGTCCACGCGCGGCAGTACCGCGAACAATCCCGGGGCGCGCGATCCGTTTCTTCCGGTCGCTGTAACCGCGACGGTACTTGTCACCGGTGCAGTCGGAGCATTCGATGCCGTGTTGATCCTTGCAGCTCCAACTTTCATTGTCTGGGCCGCCCTTGGCGCCATTGGCGCGCCGGGCCGCGCGCGTTGGGAGTGGAATCCGTCGCCCAGGCGCAGGCGCCTTGTTGCCCTCGCCGCGACCGTGCCATTCCTTCTCTTTTCGCTACGCGCGACCGGCGCGACTCTGGCCATGCAGGCGTTTGGATCGGGTCAACGGCTGACGAGCGTCGAACGCGCCGCGATGCTCGACCCCGGGAGCTATCGGATCCAGCTGCGGCTGGCCATTCTCGCGCTCAACTCGCGCGGCTGCACCCTGGCCACGCCTTACGCCCGCCGAGCCGCTGGCATGCTGCCAGCTGCGGGCGCACCGCGCCGCATCCTCGCACGGTGCGGCATCTGACGCGGAGAGTGACACGGAGAGTGAGGTCGGTGCGCATCACCCCGCTCGCACCAGCGGCCTTCAAATAGTATAGATTTCGGAAGCCTGCATGGCCGGAAGCTCGCGTCATGCAGTGGCTCCGCTTTCCACCGCGCACCGCCGCCCGCCGGCGCAGTCCCGCGCGGCCGTGCGCGACCGCACCGAGAATCACATCATGACGCACCCGAATTCGTTCGGATCCCGCGCGACACTGAGTGTCGCCGGACGCGACTACACCATCTTCCGCCTGGACGCACTCTCCTCCCCGTCCGGCGGAAACTCGGACCGACTTCCAGTCAGCCTCAAGATCCTGCTCGAGAACCTGTTGCGAAACGAGGACGGCGCATTCGTCAAGCGCGACGACGTCCTGGCGCTCGCCAACTGGCGAGTGAAGGACAGGGCCGAAAAGGAGATCGCGTTCAAGACTGCACGCGTTCTGTTGCAGGATTTCACAGGAGTGCCCGCCGTTGTCGATCTTGCAGCAATGCGTGACGCGCTCGCCAAACTCGGCGGCGATGCAACACGGATCAATCCGCTGCAGCCCGTCGATCTCGTGATCGATCACTCAGTCCAGGTCGACGAATACGGATCCGAGGCCGCGTTTCTCATCAACGCAGACATGGAGCTGCAGCGGAATCGCCAGCGCTACGCATTCCTGCGCTGGGGCCAGACAGCCTTCCGAAATTTCCGCGTCGTTCCGCCCGACACCGGTATCGTGCATCAGGTGAATCTCGAATACCTCGCGAGCTGCGTCTTCACCCGCGATGAGAACGGCGAGACCATCGCATATCCCGATTCACTCGTCGGTACCGATTCGCACACCACCATGATCAACGGGCTCGGCGTTCTGGGCTGGGGCGTCGGTGGAATCGAGGCGGAGGCAGCGATGCTCGGCCAACCCGTTTCGATGCTCATCCCGGAAGTGATCGGCTTCAAGGTCCACGGCAAGCTCCCCGCCGGCGCAACAGCGACCGATCTCGTTCTCACAGTCACCGAAATGCTGCGCAAGAAGAAAGTCGTAGGCAAGTTCGTGGAGTTCTACGGAAACGGCGTTTCCTCGCTGTCGCTCGCCGATCGCGCGACCCTCGGCAATATGGCGCCCGAGTATGGCGCGACCATGGGATTCTTTCCTGTCGACGACGAAACGATTCGTTATCTGCGGTTCACCGGACGTGACGAGCAACAGGCCAAGCTCGTTGAGGCCTACTGCAAAGCGCAGGGAATGTTCCGCACCGACGACATGCCAGATCCGGAATTCACGGACACGGTGGAGTTGGACCTCGGTACGGTCACGCCGAGCATCGCAGGACCCAAGCGCCCGCAGGACCGCATACCGCTGCGCGCCGCGAAGACTATGTTCCGCGAAGCCCTGCACGCAAACCTCGAGCGCGCAACGCCGTCTGGCGCCGCAGCGGTTCTGACCAGCGCGAATGCCACATCCGCTCCCAATCAGTTGTCGGCCGCTGTCGTACCCACCGAGTCTACAGACGCAGACGAGTCGGTACGCGTCACGATGAACGGCGAGGAATTCTCGCTTCGCCACGGTTCCGTCGTGATCGCAGCCATCACGAGCTGCACAAACACCAGCAATCCAAGCGTCATGCTTGCCGCAGGATTGCTTGCGCGCAACGCCGTGGCAAAGGGGCTCAAAACCAAGCCATGGGTGAAGACGAGCCTCGCCCCGGGCTCGAAGGTTGTAACCGACTACTTCAACGCAGCCGGAGTCACTGAAGCACTCAATACGTTGCGCTTCAACACGGTTGGCTACGGTTGCACCACGTGCATTGGAAACTCGGGACCCCTTCCGCAGCCCGTCGGCGATGCCGTGGAATCCGGAAAACTCGTGGTTGCGTCGGTGTTGTCCGGCAATCGCAACTTCGAAGGCCGAATCAATCCGATGACGCGGTTCAATTATCTCATGTCGCCTCCGCTCGTAGTTGCGTATGCTATCGCGGGGCGCATGGACATCGATTTCGATACCGAGCCGCTCGGGATCGGCAAGGACGGACCCGTCTTTCTGCGCGACGTCTGGCCTGCACCGAAGGAGGTCGCCGACGAGATCCTTCGCAGCGTGCGCGCCGACATGTTCCGGAAGCAGTATGCGAATGTCTTCGAGGGCGACGAAACCTGGCGCTCGTTGCCAGTGCCGGAAGGAGATCTCTACGCCTGGGACGAGTCGTCGACGTACGTTAAGAATCCGCCATACTTCGAAGGAATGACAATGACGCCGCCCGGTGTGAAGCCGGTGAACGGTGCGCGGGTTCTCGCAATGCTCGGCGATTCAATCACAACCGATCACATCTCACCGGCCGGTTCCATTCCGGCTTCGAGTCCGGCCGGCAAGTGGCTCATCGCGCACGGTGTTGCAACCAAGGACTTCAATTCCTACGGCTCGCGCCGCGGCAACCATGAAGTCATGATGCGCGGCACTTTCGCCAACATCAGACTTCGCAACGAGCTTGCACCAGGTACCGAAGGTGGTTGGACAGCCATCGCGCCCGGCGCGAAGGCAGTGACCATCTTCGACGCATCGATGGAATACCAGAAGAACGGAACCCCGTTGATAATCCTCGCCGGCAGAGATTACGGGATGGGGTCGTCGCGCGACTGGGCCGCGAAGGGTACGCTCCTGCTCGGCGTGCGTGCTGTCATAGCCGAATCGTTCGAGCGTATCCATCGGTCCAATCTCGTCGGAATGGGCGTCCTTCCGCTTGAATTCGTGAACGGCGAAACGCGCCAGTCGCTCGGACTCACCGGATTCGAGACGTACGACATCGACGGAATGGATGATAAGATGGGCCCGCATGCTTCGGTGACTGTCAAGGCAACTTCCCCGGACGGAACGCTCCGCACATTCAAGGCGCAGTCGCGCATCGACACTCCGGAAGAGATGCGATACTACCAGCATGGTGGGATTCTGCAGTACGTTCTTCGGTCCCTGGTGGGTCGCTAGCCAGCGTACCGAACTGCAATCAGTCTCGGCAACGCCGCTATCCGTCACGGGATAGCGGCGTTGCCCATTTCATGGCCGGCGCTCCATGTTTCGCGATGCTGTCGCGGCGAAACGGTCCGCCGATTGCCATGTATTGTGGCGACTCAATCCAGGAGAGACGCAATGCGATCAGCACTCGGTACCAGCAAATCAATGGCAGTCGCCCTCGCCGCGGTTGCGTTCGCAATCGTACCGCCATTCGTTTCAGCTCAGGGCACGCAGGCGGAGAGTTTCCGCGTTCTCATCAATGCCGCTGTGGTCGGCACTGCAACGTCCGCCGCCAACCTACCGACCGACGCCGTTGTGATCCAGCAGGACTCCAACCCCAACCTGCCGCGCAGGCAGGTCATATCGGGCCAGCAGGGAAGTGTGATTCTCACCTCCGAGGATCCGGCACTCATCTCGGCATTTCAGGCCTGGATCAAGGCCGATAATTCTGGCTATAAGGACACGGTTCAGCGGAAAACCGTCGAAATCGATCGACTTGTAGGAACCGGTGGAACCAGTCGCTACCGGCTTTCCGACGCATGGCCGAGCAGGATCGACGCGGCCGGCGGGACCAGCACGATAACGATTGTTTACCAGCGCCTTGACATGATCCCATGACATTTCATTGAGATACCATGTCCGCCGCGCTCAGGAGGCTCAAGGGGCGCGGCGCGCTGCCGATAGTTTTCCTTGTGCAACCTGTACCAGAGTTGTACTTTCGCCGCACTCCAACCTGTTTGTCACATGGAAACCGCCAAACCGCTGGCACGTGCAGGATACTTGCTCGCCGCCGCGCTTGTTATCATCCCGATTGCTGATTCGGCCCTCCCCCTTCTACCGCTGCAACTCACGGACGCGCGCTGGAGATGGGGAGTCGTAGGCCAGCTCAGTAACGTCACGCTCGTTCCGCTGCTGGGACTCCTTCTCGCAGTAGCGCTCGCCGCATTGACAGACAGCCGCCGGATACGACGCGTCATCGGAGCTATCTGCGGAATCTTCGCGCTCATCCTGGCCGTCATGACGGTGTTTTTTGTAATTGATTATTTCCATGTTCGCACGCTTGTGAAGCCGCAGCTGGAACACAACATGGCCATCGCAAGCTCCGTTGCGTTCGTCAAGAATCTGCTCAGCATCATCACGCTGTCTCTGTTGTGTCGAGCAGGGTTCTCCGGTCCTACGCTGTCGGCGGTTCCGAGCCAGTCCAGGAGTCCAGTCAGCCCGGCATCGCGCTCCCCGCTGGTCGGAGTCAGTTCGAAATAGCGGCGCCATCCTTCCGGTTCTGGTTGACATGCGATCCATGCCGCATTAACCTGTAGTCACAATCGTTGTCCCGTGGTGATTTGCCGCCTATTGCAGCCACGTTAAACAAATCGCTAAAAAGCATGTAGCCCGCGGCCTGCCGCGGGCTTTGTGTTTCCGGGAACATCCCCCCTGTCGATTTGTCTGACGTCACCGCACGCCGCGAACGGGACAGCATCACTGTTCGCGAGATCCGCATGGCCAGCAAAGTCACTCTTCGTACGCTCAACGCACTTCGTGACCGCCGGGAACCAGCCGTGTTTATTACGGCCTACGATTATCCGACAGCGACCTTCGCGGAGCGCGCCGGAGTCGACATGATTCTCGTCGGAGACTCGGCAGCAATGACGATGATGGGCCTCCCGAACACGCTCGGCATCGGAATGGAGGAGATGATCGTGTTCGTCCGGAGCGTTTGCCGCGCCGCTCGGCGGACATTCGTCGTCGGCGATTTGCCGTTTCTTTCATACCAGCCGTCAGACGAATCCGCAGTACTGAACGCCGGACGCTTCGTCGCAGAAGGTTGCGATGCGGTGAAGTGCGAGGGTGGTGCACGCATCGCACCACGTGTCCGCGCAATGGTCAACGCTGGCATCAACGTCATGGGTCACCTCGGTCTTACCCCTCAAAACATCGGTCAGCTAAGTGGCTATCGTGTTCAGGGAAAGACCCGCGCCGCAGTCGATCAGCTCGTCGACGACGCGCTGGCACTCCAGGATGCCGGCGCATTCGCCGTCCTGCTTGAAGCGATGCCAGCAGTGGCGGCCGAATACGTTCGCGAACGCGTCGACCTCCTGGTGTACGGTATCGGCGCGGGTCCGCATGTGGACGGGCAACTCGTGATCTCACACGACATACTCGGCAATTTCGTCGGAGATATCGCGCCTCGCTTCGTCAAGCAGTATGCACGCCTCGGCGCACAGATCGAGCAGGTCTTCCGCAGCTACGCAGAGGACGTCCGCAACTCATGCTTCCCCGCACCGGAACACTGTTATCCCATCGACGCGTTTCACGAGGCTGCAATCCAGGAGTGCCGCCCGCAAACTGTCGTTGAGCCGCACGCGTAGCGTCGCGGCAATGGCCAGTCGCAGCCTCAACGGGAAGCCATCCAGCTTCGTAACTCTGTGGCGCTGCCACGACCTTGCTACATCATGGCTCACATCGGTTTGCCACTTGCAAAGTGTCTGTTGATGGGACTCTGTTCAGTGTGCGTTCCAGAACGCCGGCACTATGCGGTTCTGATCGCACCGTTTTCTCCTCCATCCCACGAACGAACTAGTCAATGCACCCCCACGCTCCCGCAGAAGCACACCATGCCTCGACTGATGGTCACCCGGGGCGCGGCGTTCTCGCCCGTTACGCTGAATTTCTTCCACTGACCGCATCGACGCCGCAACTGACCCTCGGCGAGGGCAATACCCCACTGCTTGACGCACCGCGACTGGCGGATTGGGTCGGGTTGACTGATCTCCGCCTTAAATACGAAGGCGCCAACCCCACCGGCTCGTTCAAGGATCGCGGCATGGTGGTAGCAGTCGCCAAGGCAATCGAGGAAGGCTCCTCCACGATCATCTGCGCGTCGACGGGTAACACGTCCGCCAGTGCTGCGGCGTACGCGGCGCGCGCGGGCATTCGCGCGGTCGTTCTACTTCCCGCGGGAAAGGTGGCCCGCGGAAAACTCGCTCAGGCCATTGTCGCTGGCGCCACCGTAGTCACACTCGATTGCAACTTCGACGGCGCGCTCGCAGTCGCGCGCCAGCTCGCGCAGAGCTATCGCGTTACGCTGGTCAATTCCGTTAACCCGCACCGAATCGCAGGCCAGACAACTGCCGCGTTTGAAGTTTGCGACATGCTCGGTGATGCCCCGGATGTTCTGGCACTTCCAGTTGGAAATGGCGGAAACGTCACCGCGTATGCGGCGGGGTTTGAAACCTATCGCCGGCTCAACCGAACAACTCGTACGCCCATATTCATCGGTGCCCAGGCAGCTGGTGCAGCGCCTCTGGTTCTCGGAGCGCCGGTCCAGCACCCCGAAACCGTTGCCACAGCCATCAGGATCGGAAACCCGGCGAGCTGGAAATCGGCCGTTCACGCGGTGACCAGCTCGGGTGGCCAGTTCGTAGCCATTCCGGATGAGGCAATCCTCGAGGCCTATCACCAGGTGGCAGAGCTGGAAGGCATTTTCTGCGAACCCGCCTCTGCCGCCGGAATAGCCGCGCTCAGGATGCAGCTCCGCGAGGGGAAGCTCGCTCGCTCACTGCGTGCCGTTTGCGTGCTGACAGGCAATGGCCTCAAGGACCCCGATCTGGCTACCCCGGAATCGTTCAATCCCGGGCGTATGACTGCCGATGCTTCTACTATAGCGGCCAGTCTCAATTTGACCCCCCGCTAATTAATCCGCTAAACCGCTTCAGCCATGGCTGATGCAGACTTTTGGCGGCTTAGACATCCGCCTGTGAGCTGGGTTACTTGATACTACCTGAATCGTATTCGATGATCGAACTTCACACCGCAGGCATGGAACAGGTCGCGGTATGCCTGTCGGCGCAATAATCGAATGAAGCCAGCTGTCCCGCTGCTGCAGAGCGATTCACCCGGACCATCGGTCTCCGACCTGGCTCCGCTGCGCCGTGCCAACCGGCCGACGTTGGAGCTGGCCTCCCACACGCCGACGTCCACAAAGACGCCAATTTCCGCACGCTCGACGGCGACGCCGTGGGAACGCGCCCTGTTCCTGGCCACTACGGTCGCGCTCGCCATCTTCCTCGGCTGGGCGTCCGGCGATACACTCGGTATCTGGACCGCTGCGCCGCATGTTCCGATCGTTACCCAGGTACTGCTGGTGGTGCTTTCCGCAGCCGCAACGGCCCTCGCGGTAGGCGCTTCCAGGCGGCCGAACGTCGGTACCGCAACCAGGCGCGCATGGCTGCTCTTCGGCGCCGCCCAAATTGCGACAGGGATCGTAAGTATCTCCTGGGTCTACCGGATGGCGATCGGCAGTACCGCCGCGGGAGGGCTCGCACTGCAGCTCACCGCCGGAGCGTACGACGTCTTTCTGCTTTTCGCGCTCCTCTCGTTCCCAGTTCGGCGACTTCAGCACGCTGACCGCGCGACTTTCTGGTTCGATAGCGCCATAGTTGCCGGTGTCGCCACCGTCCTGATGTGGCACCTGCTGCTGCGCACCGCTCTGATCGCGGCAGGTTCGGATTGGCGCACCTCGCTCTACGCGCTTACATACCCGGTCGCGGACATCGTGCTTCTCTTCGCGACGGTCGTCCTGCTGCTTCGACGACCCCTTTCAGGAAGCGTGCGCGCCATCCGCATACTCTTCCTCAGCATCCTTCTCAATACAGCGGCAGATGTGCTGTACATGTGGTCGTACATCGCGAAACAAGCGCATGGCGTGCGATTCTTCTACATCGCGTGGGCGGTCGTAGCGTGGATGGCAGCCGCCGCGGCGTATTCACAGGGGAAGAATGTGTGGCTCGGCTTGTTCTCCACCGACTCGGCCATTCGTGAACGACGCGGACAGGCGCCAAGCCTCATTCCATACGTCGCTATCCTCGCGATCTACGCCACTCTTCTGCTTGAAGTGTTTCGCACCGAGTCCCGGGGCGTCGCCAGCGCCCTCAGCGTGGGCACCAACGTTCTCCTCATCGCACAGTACCCCGTCACCGCACTGGTCGTCGGCTCGATCGTGGTAACGGCAATCGTCGTCGCACGCCAGGTTGCAGCACAACGAAAGAATGCGGAGCTGGCCGCCGAGCGCCTCGCACGGGAAGCGCACTTCCGTGCGCTGGTACAACACTCATCCGACATGGTCCTGGTCCTCGACGCCACCGGAATGGTCCGCGAGGCGAGTCCCGCGGTCGAGCGCGTGTTGGGACATGCTCCGGAATCCGTTGTCGGCCGCCCATTCCATAGTTTCTTTGTAGCGGATGAGATGACAGCAGTGCAGGCCGATATCGCACAGGCGATCGCGGCAAATGATGGACACGTTTCATCCGGCGGCGCCGTCGAATGGCGCGTGCGCGACGCCCATGGCGGCGAACGCTGGATCGAGGCGATATGCACCAACCTCCTCGCCGATCCCGTCGTTCGCGGAATCATTATCAATGGGCGGGATGTCAGCGAACGCAAGCAACTCGAAGTAGAGCTTACACACCGCGCCTATCACGATCCGCTCACCGGACTCGTCAATGCGTCGCGCTTCCGGATAAAGATCGCCGACGCGATTCGCCACGCGTGGTCAGGCTCTCGGCCGGGCGACGGGCGCAGCGGACTGGCTATCCTGTACATCGATCTTGACGGATTCAAGGCCGTCAACGACATCTATGGACACGATGCGGGTGACATCGTGCTGGCCACCGTCGCCGACCGCTTGCGCGACGCGACGCGCGGATCGGACACCGCCGCCCGACTTGGCGGAGACGAGTTCGCCATTCTCCTCGAACGACTCCGCGACGAAGACGAAGTTCGAATGGTCGCCCAACGCGTGCTGCAACTCGTACATCGCCCGGTACGGATCGAACACCGCGAGGTAATAGTCGACGCCAGCATTGGCATCGTGTGCGCAGCACTCGGTGCGACGGTCGGCGACGTCCCGCTCTCGATCGACGCTGATACACTGCTCCGGCAGGCTGACTCCGCCATGTACGTTGCGAAAGCCCGCGGTCGCGGACAGTACGAGCTCTACTCGCCTGCAGTCAGCGACGGCACCTGAACGCTGCAGCGCTCGCCGCATCCAGCTACATGGCGATGATCCGCGAACCAGCGGTATAATCGGTCCGCCAATCGTCGACCGAACGGAACCGAGAAGACCCACACAACCAGCCAGCCACCGCGCAGCCGTCTCAGTATCTCCTCCACCGCCATAGCGCCCTGCCAGGTCCGCTTGTCAGAGTTGCGAACCAACTGCAGAGTTTCCGCAAACGCTGACGCCGGAATCCAGGGGAATCGCTCCGGAACGTCCGGTTGCTGTGACGGAACCATCTCGAAGACGCTGCGTCTGTCCAGCGCAGCCAGCCTCTTTGCGAGCCGGCGGCATACACCACAGTGACCGTCGTACAGGACCGTGTACGGACGGGTTCGCTCACCGGTCACGCGCCTGGTCCAAACGACATGATCATGGGATGCGAGTGTCGAGCGCCATCGCTGGTTGCTGCTGAGTAAGACAGTGAAGCGTTCCAAATCCCCAGACCAGATCGACGGCATGGATCCCGACTACCGCGCGATCTGGAAATACTCCCGCTATCACATTCAACGCGATCCGGTCCTTGGGATCATTGAAGGTCGGAACCAAAACCACATCGTTCGCGATATAGAAATTCGCGTAGCTGGCGGGTAGCCGCTGCCCATCCATGATCACCGGTCGCGGATACGGCAACAATGCGACGTTCAGCGGTTGTCGTTCCGCGGCGAGCCTCAGCCGTTCAAGATTGTCTACCGAAGATGCGTGATTCTCATCACCGGGATCGTCTTCGTACGCCAGCAGAACAGTGTCGAAATTCGCGAAACGCGCCACGTCGTCGACATGGCCGTGCGTGTCGTCGCCGATGCAACTGTTGCCAAGCCAGATCGTGTCACGGCAGCCGAGGTAGGTGGCGAATGCCGCTTCGTAATCGGCACGAGAGAACCCCGGATTGCGCACCTGCACATCGGTTAACAACCACTCTTCGGTGACGAGGACCCGTCCCTGCCCATTCACGTCTATCCCGCCGCCCTCGAGCACGAGCGGCGATGCAGGATCATCGGAACGCGTGGCATGCGTGATCGGGAGACCGGTAATGTGCTGAATTGCATCGGGTACTCGTTGGTCGCGAGCATAATTGTCGTACTTGGCCCACGCATTGAATCCCCACCCGATCATCTCGACCTCGCCGCTCGCGTTCCACACGAAGGAAGGGCCGGAATCGCGAAGCCAGACTCGATCGGTGCGTACCAGGAGGAGATTGACACGCTGCATTCCCACGCCGTGTGCTCGAAGCATCGCCGCGGCAGAGTCGCGCACCGCCTCGCTGTCACAGAGAATCTCTACGCGCTCGTGATCCGCGAGCACCCGCACGATCTCGGCATATGCCCACCGCACCGCTTCGATCTTCCCGGGCCAATCCGGCTCATGGTGCGGCCACGAGATCCAGGTGGCATCGTGCCGCTCCCATTCCGCCGGCATGCGCCAGCGCGTCACCCCAGGTACCGATTCAGAATGGGTGCGTATGCGTCGATGCGTCTGTCGCGCAGAAACGGCCAGTTGCGTCGGGTGTCTTCAATCAACGCCGGATCACAGTCTGCAAGCAATACCGCCGGATCCTGACCGGCTTCGGCAATCACGCGACCAAACGGATCCGCAATGAACGAGTGTCCGAAGAACTCAATTCCATTCGTCCCGGGCTCTTCCTCGAATCCCACGCGGTTCGGTGCAGCAACGAACACACCATTCGCTATCGCGTGCGCACGCTGCGCAGTTCGCCATGCGTCCATCTGGGCGGGGCCAAACTCTTCCTTCTCCGCTGGGTGCCAACCGATCGCCGTAGGATAGAATATCACATCCGCTCCAAGTAGCGCCGTGATGCGCGCTGCTTCCGGATACCACTGATCCCAGCAGATCAACACGCCGACATTCGCGTAACGCGTCTTCCAGACTCGGAAACCGCTCGCGCCGGGATGCTCCTCGTTTTCGTACGTGCGATTCGCATCGCCCGGCGTGAAGTAATACTTCTCGTAGTAGAGCGGGTCGTCGGGGATGTGCATCTTGTGATACACGCCAAGGAGCGATCCATCCGCGTCAATGATCGCGGCGGAATTGCGATAGACACCGGCCGCCTGTCGCTCGAATATCGGAACGATGAGCACGACTTCGAGCTCTTCGGCAAGCTTCTGCATCCGATCTGTCACCGGGCCCGGGATCGGCTCCGCAATGTCGAACCGCTCGGCATTCTGGCTCTGACAGAAATAGTGCGAGTTGAACATTTCCTGCAGGCAGATGATCTGAGCGCCGCGGCCCGCGGCTTCCCGGACCCGATCAACCGCCCGGTCCAGAGTCGCCTGCGGCGTCGCCGCGACGGCATCCTGGATGATCCCGATGGTAAACGGCTCTCTTCCCATGGCCGAAAGTTAACCGCCTCGGCGACTCCAGTCGCGGCCGGCGACGCGCGCTCAATCCGGGCAGGCAGACTGCCGAGACTCATTCTGACAGGCGACACGTCGCAACGGACGGCCGCCATGGTGACAACCCGCCGCCGTTGTCGTCCTTATAGGACGGCATCGAGGCGGCAATCTGCCTCGCTCATCGTGGTGGTACCGGAGGTCTTGTTGGATCGTCGTTTCGTCCTTGCACTTTGCCTTCTAACGCTCAGCTCCTTGGCGGCCTGCTCTCGCCAGCCCAGCGAATATCTGCTCGGCGCAGTCGGCCCACAGACTGTCGCGTACGGCATCCAGAACCAGCATGGCATCGAGCTCGCAATCGACGAGATCAATCGCGCCGGAGGAATCAACGGAGTCCCCCTCCACCTGATCACTCGCGACGACCACGGCAATGGATCGGATGCAGCGACAATCGCCGGCGAGTTCGTAGCCAACACGAAGGTCATCGCGGTGATTGGCCACGCAGGCTCGGCTTCCGAAGTGTCAGCCGCACCTGTCTACGATAGTGGGCATCTGCCCGCGTTAGCCACAACCGCCTCATCACCGGATATCTCCGGCATATCGCCGTGGATCTTCCGCATGATCACCAGCGATTCCGTGAACGGTGCAACGCTTGCGCATTTCGCCTCGTCGCTCGCGGATTCACTGCATCGGCCAGTTCGCGTCGCCGTGCTATATCACAACGATGCCTACGGCCGCGGCCTGACGGATGCATTTCTTCACAACTTCAAGGGTGAGGTTCTGAGCACCGATCCGATCGGCACAGACACGAACCTCGAACCCTACATCAGCTATTTCAAGACGCACGCTCCAGACATCATCTTCGTCGCGAGCGATGAGGATCTGGGCATAAAGTTGCTGCGTCAGGCGCGTGCTCAGGGGTTGGCCGCGAAATTCCTCGGCGGAGACGGTTGGCAGGGCGTCGTCGGCGACCCGGCATCCGAAGGAGCATTCATCGGCACTCCGTTCACCGCGCAGAGTAAAAATGAGGCAACGCAGAAGTTTGTCGAAGCATTTCGTGCCAGGTACGCTTCCGTTCCAGGTGCGCAGGCCGCTCTTGCCTACGATGCAACACGCCTGGTTGCCGCTGCGCTTCGGAGCGGCGCCACCACCAGAACATCGGTGCGCGACTATCTCAGATCGCTCACGCGGCCAACTGCATTCTCGAGCCTGTCCGGTCCAACGTGGTTCGCAGGGACGGACCCGGTCGGCGACACCTTTCGCGTCACGCGCGTGCACGAAGGTCTGATGATTCCGGTAGCGGCACGATGAGCCTGCGCGAACATCTCCGCCTGACGACTATCAGAGACACTCTGCTGGTCGGCTTCTCTGCCCTCGTTTTCTGTCTCATCGTCGCAGGCACGATCGGATGGATAGCTGTTCGCGCAGGCGCCAGCGATGTCACAGGCGAACTTCAGAGTGTACTCGCCACCGCCCAGCAAACCTCGGACTACTCCCGGATCATAACGCGGGAAATCCAGGCCGCGTCCGCATACATGGCCAACGGTGATTCAGCATCGTTGCATGAATTCCGACAGCTCGGTCATCAGGCGCATGGGCTGCAGCACCGGTTCGGAGCCGCCAATGATGCCACACCGGGCGAAGTCGCCGCGATCGCGGCGGTGGACAATCGGCTCTCGGATTTTGAAAACACCTACGCCCTCGCCCATCGCCTGCGCGACATGGGGCGTACAAATGAAGCAGCGGTGCAGGCCGATAGCGCCCGTCTGATCGTAACATCGCTCCTCGACGATCTCGCGCACTTCGATGCTGCAAAATCCGGAGACGTCGCAAATACCACCAGCCACGTCGACTATCTCGCGCGTTGGCGCGCCACGGCCGTCCTCGGCGCCGTCGCGATCGCTGCGCTCCTTGCGATCATGATCGCCATTCGGACCATACGCACGATCGATACTCCGCTGCGCGCGCTATCCAGACATGCGCGCAGCTTCAGCGAGGGTAACCTCACCGCGCGCACGCCGAGCGCGCATCTTCCAGGAGAATTCGCGACTGTCGCAGCCGCGATGAACCATGCGGCTGACTCGCTCTCACGCGTGGTGGATGTCGCCACACAGACCGCCGACGACGTAACTCACTCGGCAGGTGATCTGGCAAGCGCGTCACAACAGATTTCGGATACCGCCAACCAGGTATCGGAAGCAGTCACGCAAGTCTCCGCCGGCGCCGAGGCGCAGGTTCAGGAAATCATGGCGGTTACGCGGTCGCTGGATACTATCCGCGACGGAGCAGACGGCGTTGCGGCCGGAGCCGAAGAAGTGCAGGCGCTTGCAGCTTCCATCCATGGGCAGGCCGCCGGCAAACGGATCGAATTGGAGCGCACACTTTCCATTCTTGTCGACGTGCGCACGATCGTGCGACAGGCGGCTGAGGAAGTTCGTGCCCTCAATGCGACGGTGGGTGACATCAACAAGTTCGTCGTATCCGTGGGCCGCATAGCCGACCAGACGAATCTGCTCTCGCTGAACGCGGCAATCGAAGCCGCCCGCGCCGGCGCCGCGGGACGCGGCTTCGGCGTCGTTGCAGATGAGATACGCAAACTCGCCGACCAATCCCGCGCCGCCGCGGACGACGTGGTCGACCTGACAGGGTCGGTCACCAGCCGCGTCAGCAAGACCTACAGCACGATGGAGCGCGGAGAGAGTCAGGTTGGCGAGCTCGAACGCGTTTCGCGCGAGATCGATGACGCCCTGGCCTCCATCGCCGCGGCCGCCGAACGCACTACACGCGCAGCCGAGGGCGTGGCCCGAACCGCAGACGACAACGTCCGCGTAGTCCAGCAAGCCACCGAGGGCCTCGCCGGTGTGGTACGCACCGCCGAAGGGCACGCCGCCACAGCGATGCAGGTCAGCGCCTCAACCGAAGAACAGAGCGCCGCATGCGAACAGATGACAACAGCCTCCGCTCAGCTCCTGATCGGAAGTACTCATCTGCGGAATCTCGTCGGAGAGCTGCGCACGACCTGAAACAGGCCCGCCGCCGCTGTGTGCCGTTGTAGATTTGTACATGTCCAACGACCGCCCAGCCGTCATTCTACTCAGCGGCGGACTCGATTCAACGACCGTACTCGCGCTGGCTCAGCGGGATGGATACGAGTTGAATGCGCTGTCTTTCAGCTACGGCCAGCGCCATGATCGCGAGGTTGATGCAGCGCGCCGGATCGCACGCCGGTACGGCGTCGCCCGTCACGAAATCGCGACAATCGACCTCCGCGCATTCGGAGGCTCCGCGCTGACCTCCGATATCGACGTTCCCAAGGGCCGTGACGTGACCGCGAACAGCGAGGTGCCAGTCACCTACGTACCAGCGCGCAATACCATCTTTCTCTCGTACGCACTTGCGTTCGCTGAGGTCACATCCGCACGTGACATATTCATAGGCGTCAATGCGCTGGACTTCTCCGGTTATCCCGATTGCCGCCCCGAATACATTCGCGCCTTCGAGACAATGGCAAACCTGGCCACACGCCTTGGCACCGAGGGCGCGCCAATCAGGATCCAGGCCCCGTTGATCGCTCTTTCCAAGGCGCAGATCATCTCACTCGGAGAATCGCTCGGCGTTGATTACGCAATGACCACGAGCTGCTACGATCCGTCCGAGAGCGGCGAGGCGTGCGGTGCGTGCGATGCGTGCCAGCTCCGGCTCGCTGGCTTCAGCGCCGCGGGAATTGTGGATCCGATCCCTTACGCCACTCCGTCCGGATCGGTCCGGCGATGAGCTACGTGGTGAAAGAGATCTTCTACACGCTGCAAGGGGAAGGAGCGAACGCCGGCCGCGCGGCAGTGTTTTGCCGATTTGCCGGCTGCAATCTCTGGACAGGCAGAGAGAAGGATCGCGACGCGGCAGTTTGCAAATTTTGTGACACTGATTTCGTCGGAGTTGGACCGGACGGTGGCAAATTCGCCGACGCCGACGCTCTTGCCACAGCCATCGAAGCGGCATGGCATCCCCGCATTGAGGCGGGCTCAGAACGATTCGTCGTGTGCACGGGCGGGGAGCCATTGCTGCAATTGGACGCGCAGGCAGTCGCCGCACTGCACCGTCGCGGCTTTTACGTAGCCGTTGAAACGAACGGCACTCAGTACCCGGTTGCCGGAATCGACTGGACCTGCGTCAGCCCAAAATCAAACACGACTCTCGCCATCACCAGCGGCGACGAGCTCAAGCTCGTGTATCCGCAACACGATGCGATGCCGGAGCGTTTTGCTGGTCTCGAGTTCGGCCATTTCTTTCTTCAGCCAATGGACGGCCCGTCGCTGAATGAAAATACGCGTGCGGCAATCCAGTATTGCCTGGACCACCCGCAATGGCGCCTATCCGTACAGATGCACAAGATGGCAGGAATTCGATAGTTGCACCCGCCATTTGAGCCGTGCATGCCAGCAGCGCGTTCCATCCGCGAGTGTGTTGCGGGCTGCCGCTCGAATGAGTCGTAGGAATATGCCCATCGGGACTACACCAGCCGACGAGACCAACGACGGTCTTCCCTCATCCCGCGTCCGGAATAACGAGGATCCTACTCGATCGCTCGCACTGCTGCAGTCCGCGTTCAATGCAACCATGGACGCAATTCTCATTACGAGTACCGATGGTCGTATCATTGGGTTCAACGATCCCTTCCTCAGGTTGTGGAACATTCGTCCTGAAACGCTGGATGGGCATAGCGACGAACAGGTTGTCGAGCTCGCTAAACGGCATGTCAGAAATCCGAAAGCCTTCGTGAGCAGGATTCGAGAACTGTACGCCACTCCTGTGTCCGACTCCGTCGATACTCTCGAATTGTTGGACGGTCGAGTGTTCCAGCGCTACGCGGTTCCCCAACGCGTCGACGGCGCGATCGTCGGCCGCGTCTGGACGTTTCGCGACGTCACTGCCCAGACGAAAACGGAGCACGCGCTCCGGGCGAGCGAGCTGCGCTTTCGAGGCGTGTTCGACCATTCCGCCGTCGGCATCGCGCTTATCGAACCGGATGGACGCATCGCCGATACCAATCTGGCGCTCCAGCAGTTCCTTGGTTATTCGCCGACCGAACTTACCGATCGCCGCCTGTATCATCTGGTTCCCGAGGAGGACACGGACGGTCTCGCGGCTGCGCTATCCGCCATCGCCGCCGGAGCGGTGCCAGATCTTACTGTCGAACAACGCTACGTGCGGCACGACGGCGAGATCGTCTGGGCTGCGCTCACGATGTCACAGGCGTACGATAAGACAAGCGGCGTTTCGCTCGGTATCATCGCCATGGTTCAGGACATCGCCAAGCGAAAGTCGCTGGAAGCGCGCCTGACACACCAGGCATCACATGACCCACTCACGAACCTGGCGAATCGCACACTGTTCAAGCAACGCGTGGAGATGGCGCTCCAACGCGCGCGACGCCGCGACGGCGTCGTCGTCATGTTCCTTGACGTCGACAATTTCAAGGCAGTGAATGACAGTGTTGGACACGCGGCAGGTGATCAGCTGCTGGTTGTGGTCGCCGCACGATTGCTCAACGCAACGCGCGGCTCGGATACGGTCGCACGGTTTGGCGGTGACGAATTTGCCCTCCTCCTCGAGAACGTCCGCGATGAAGATGAGGCACGTATCGTCGCGGATCGCATCACTCGCGCGATGCACCAGCCAATTCTTGTCGGCAACGAATCGGTCGTCGCAGGAGTGAGCATCGGAATCGCGCACCCGCACTCCGACAACGACGGTGCAGACGAGGTACTTCGCAACGCGGACGTCGCCATGTACACCGCCAAGAGCGCCGGAAAAGGACGTTACCAGTTCTTCGAGCCGTCGATGCATACCGCCGTCGTGGACCGCGTGGAACTCGAAGCCGATCTTCGCCGCGCAATCGCGTCGCCGGCAACCGACTTCGTGTTGCACTATCAATCGCTCGTGCAGCTGGATACGGACGCAGTTGTCGGGGTCGAGGCACTCGTTCGCTGGGTGCACCCTCGACGCGGTGAGCTCCCACCCGCGGATTTCATCGGCGTTGCCGAGGAGACCGGCCTCATAATTCCACTTGGGCGCTGGGTGCTTCGCGAGGCCTGCACCCAGGCGTTCACGTGGTGGCATGACCTGCCCGATGATAATCACATGAACGTCGCGGTTAACGTTTCGGGTCGCCAACTGCAGGATATGGCGTTCGTCTCGGATGTCGCTCAGGCACTGGCGGACTCGGGACTGCCGCCGTCACGCCTCGTCCTCGAGATCACCGAAACAGTGATCATGCATCGCACCGAGCTGATGATGAAGCGCCTCACTGACCTGAAAGCGCTCGGCGTCCGACTCGCGATCGACGATTTCGGCACCGGATACTCATCACTCAGCTACCTGCAGCAGTTCCCCATCGACATTATCAAGATCGACAAGGCGTTCATCGATGGCATGGACCGCGACCCGGCCGGCGCAGCTCTCACACGCACCATAATCGGACTCGGCGGGACCCTCGGGCTCTCGACCGTCGCGGAAGGGATCGAGCACGCATCGCAGCGAAGCACCCTTACCGACTTGGGTTGCGCCGTGGGACAGGGATTTCTTTTCGCCCGGCCCGTCGCGGCTTCCGGCGTCAGCCACCTCATCAGCAAGCCCGCGAAACCCGGTATGCCGAGTGAGAGGGAGTAACACCTCTGGTAAGTTTAGTGGTCGCTAACCCCTGATCCTGAATGCCGATCCATCTACTCAAAGGTGCCGAGCTTGGCGTAGCACTGCTCGCTCCCGTCGTCATAACACTGTTTTTCCACTGGCGCACACTCGTCGCAGCACGCAGGGATACGCAGGGACAGGAACAGGTGCGCTAGTGTACGCAGGTCATCTCGGTTTTGGGCTTGGCGCGTATTCGTTTCGGAAAAGCGTTCCTCTCTGGCTCCTGCTCATCGCCGCTCAGCTTCCGGACTGGCTCGACGCCGGATACTGCATCGCGGACATCGATCGTGGACCGTACGGACTGTACACCCACGGCTTCACGCCGATAGCCATCGCGGCTGTTGTGACCGCCCTGTTCACCTATGCGCTGATCCGTGATGCGAAGGGCGCCCTGATCGTCGCGCTAGTGGTCGCCTCACACTGGGGGCTCGACTATTTCACCGGAATAAAGCCCACCTGGCCCGGCGGCCCGGTCGTCGGGATGAATCTGTATGCCCGGCCGATAGTTGACGTCGTGATGGAATCCGCGACAATTCTGGTTGGATGGTTGCTTTATCGCCGCACACTTCCTAAGTCTGTTCGCAATCACGGTTGGACATACGCAACTCTCTTTGCGCTGTGCGCGCTCCAGGTACTTGCTGGTGCCGCGTTCGCGCTGAGCCTGGGAGGACACACAAAGTGTTAATGAGCATTCCGGTCATCTCGCCCATCGAACTCACGCTCGCCGAACCGCCGATACGCCGGCTTCCGGCACCGCCGGATTACGAAATTCATGCCCTGCCACCAGCGGCCGTGCTTTCACTCGAAGCTCCGAAGGATCCCGCAATTGTTGCACTCGATGAGATGGAGCACGCGACGCAGGTCAGCGAGTACCACGATTTTTCGTGGTGGGATCAGCGCATCCGATTGATCCGCGTGCGTCTCGAAAATGAAGGATGACGGGCCGCTAGGATGACGGGCCGCTAGGATGACGGCGTAAAGTTTCGCGCAAGCCAATCACGAGCGGCTACGACATCGCCCATGGCGAGCTCGTGACCGGAGCGCTCGACGTGCACCGTCACATCGGCGTCGTCTGCTCGAAAGATCGCGGCAAGTCGTTCTGTATCGCCCGGCGGCAGAAGCGGATCCCGCTCGCCTGCGCATATCAGTACCGGGATCCCGCTCAGTAGCTCCGCCGGTTCGGGCGTGAACGGAACCATGGGGCGAAAAAGCACCGCTCCCGCAAGCACATCCGGTTGACGCAACATCAGGCTGGATGCGATATTCGCCCCATTGGAGTACCCAACAGCAACGATCCGATGCCGTTCGAGTTGATACGCGACCGCGGCATCGCGCACAAAGTCCCCCAGTTCGCGAGTACGAAGCGCCAGGTCTTCCTGGTCGAACACACCTTCGCGAAGCCTTCTGAAAAAACGACGTGATTCACCCTCGAGCACCCTCCCGGTGGGGCTCAGGAGTGTCGCGCCGGGCGCGATGGTATATCCAAGCTGCAATAGAGAATCGCCGTCGCCACCGGTACCGTGAAGCAGAAGCAGCGTGAGGCCTGAAAGATTCCCCTCGCCAGCTATGTACCGATGATTGAACCCCAGATACACGTCAGAATCCATTCATCCGCCCCGCTGTTGTAACGCCCAAGTGTCACGTGCAGGAATATGCGCGTGACACTTGGGTTTGGTTGGCGAGATTTGCGCTACGCCTTACTTGGGAGTCCAGCTATTGTTCGTCCGGTCCACGTCGATCAGCCGGTGATCCGGATCGAGGTCAATTCTCGTCACGGTCTTGCCGGTGAAGTCATACTCACGCATGTAACGGGACGTGTTCGTGCTCCACACAAGCGCCGGATATCCGATATCCTGCGTCGTACCGTCACTGAACGTGAAGCGAGCACGGATCGGCAGTACGCCGCGCGCGTGATTGCCGTAAATGACGACAACGTGTTGCACGCCGCTCGAATCCGATGTCTGCACCGAATCGATTGCCTGATCGAAGTGCGCCGTGGTGTAGAACCACTCGCGCCAGAACCAGTCGAGCCGCGTTCCGCTCACGGATTCCATCGTCCTGAAGAAGTCGGTCGGCGTTGGATGCTTGAACGCCCATCGCTTGATATATGTCCGGAAGGCGTCGTCAAAGGCTTCGGGTCCGAGGATCTCCTGTCGCAGCAATTGAAGACCAACCGAAGGCTTCGTGTATTCAGTGAAGCCGAGCCTGCGCGGATCGATCCGGTCCGGCCCCTGCTCGATCGGCACATCCACATTGGCGCGCTGAGTCAACTCGATCTGCGCCCGCTCTTCCGCGGCGCGTTGCATCTGATCGCCGTTTTTCGGATAACGTCGAGCCTCGCTGAACGTGTTGATGAAAGTGTTGAAACCCTCATCCTGCCAGAAGTGCATCCGCTCATTCGAGCCCACAATCATCGGGAACCAGTTGTGGCCGATCTCGTGAGTCACGACGTTGTACAGGTCAGGCTTGTTCTGGCTCTTGGTCTCCATCGCGAGCATCGGATATTCCATTCCGCTGATCGGACCCTCGACCGCTGATATCTGAGGATATGGATACTGGAACCAGCGCTCGGAATATTCCTGAATCGACATGCGCGCCTGATCCGCAGCATCGTCCCAGTTGACCGTCGCGCTCGGCCGATAATAAGCCTGCGCCAGAATCCCCTTCCAGCTCGACACATCCCACTGGTAGTCGGGCGACGCCGCCCATGCCACGTCGCGGACATTATGCGCTTTGAAGCGCCACGTCATGGTGCCCGTGGTACGCGGCCGCGCCGCGCCGCTCGTCAGGTCGGCCGCCGTAATGATCGGCACCGGAGTATCCGACTTGGCAGCTTTAGCCAGCCTGCTGATTTGTGTCGCGGTCAGCACCTCGCGCGGATTCTGCAGCATGCCAGTCGCCGCTACGATGTAGCCGGACGGAACCGTTACGCTCAGGTTGAAGTCGCCGTACTCGAGATAAAATTCGCCCTGTCCTAGATACGGCTCCGTATTCCAACCGCGAACGTCGTCGTACACGTTCACGCGCGGATACCACTGAGCGAGCTCGAACAGCGAGCCATCTCGTCCCATGCGATCGGCACCATGCAGCGGAATGGCGAAATGCCACGCCGCGTCTATCGTTGCCGTCTTGCCAGGTGCCAGAGGCTCTGCCAGATCGACTTTCGTAACCGTTCCGTTGTCGCGCAGCTTGAGGTGTTTCTTGCTGCCGTTGATGACCTGATCGAAGCTGTCGATCATGTCACCGCCAACGAAGTTCCGCGACCCGAATCGGCTGCCGGGAGCGTACACGTAGGTATTGAGCGAATTGGGACGAAAAGCGTTCTGCTCGGTCTGGACCCAGATGAATCTGAGGGTGTCCGGCGAATTGTTGGTATATCGGAGCGTCATGGAGGCGCTAAGCGACTTGTTCGCGGTATCGAGGGTGGCGTGGAGGTCGTAGTCTGCACGTTGCTGCCAGTACTTGGCGCCCGGTCGCCCGTCTCCCGTCCGGTAAACATTTGGTGACGGATACAGGTTGAGATCCGCGAAGATCGTCGTGTCGCCAGCACCGCGGAGCGTTGCGGGCGTCTGCGGAGGCATTTGCCTCGCCTGCTGCTGCGCGCCGGCCGTCACAGCCGCGGCGCTGAACAGAACGGCCGCCATAACGGCCGATCTCGGATGAAGCATCGCTGATTACTCCGGAAAATGGGATAGCGTGACCAGACCACCCGCTACGGACAACGGCGGTCGTCACATATCTTAGTCACCTGCACCATCGCATGCGTTGGACCAGCGCCGTACAGCCCGTCAGGCGCGTTCGCGGACGAGCCGCTACCTGGACGGAAAGGTGGCGAATCTTGAGGCTTCAATCACGGCTTTCGCAGCCGGCATGACGGTTCCCTTCAACCTCAGCGCGCTGAAACCGTCCAGTCTGCCAGACCAGACCACCACGCATCAGCACGGGTCGAAGCGACGTGAACCCTTCGATTCACCCCGCTCACATTTCTGGCCTCATACAGCCAGATCGCCGGCGCGTCTGAGTCAATGAGTGCATAGGCGCGCCCGTAGTCCGCTCGCGCCACCGCCGGGTCAAACGAACGCGCCGCGCTGTCGACGAGCGCGTCGAATGCGGAGTTCCGATATCCCGCGAAATTCGCCCCCCGCGGCGGTAACGACGACCCACCCCACGCCTGAAGCACCGCCGCCGGACTCGGATCGGTGTGCCACGCATTCAGAACCGCGTCAAAGTCGCCCTTTGTCAGACGCTGTACGAACGCGTTCACCTCCAACGGCTCGATCGTAACCTTGACCCCAAAGCGGGCAAACTGTGACTGAAGCAGCGTCGCGTACTTCACGCGTACCGCACTCGAGGTCGGTACCAGTATCCTGAACGAAACTGGTGGATGCGCCGAAAGAATCTTCGCTGCCGTCGCCGAATCGTACGATATGGCGGTCACACCATTGCTTGCGGGCAGCGCACGCGTCACAGGACCAAGTCCCGGAATCGCGAGCGTGTCGAACACATTCCGCACGAGCGCTGCGCGATTCACGGCCATACTCAGCGCGCGCCTGACGTCGCGATTGTTGAACGGCGAGCGCCGGACGTTGAATGCGAGAAATCCGTAGTCGAGACTCGGCTCAGTCATCAGGCGCGTGCGGGCGGATGCGACGACCTGGTCGACTGCGGGCCCGCGCACTACTTCGAGGAAATCCGCCTCGCCAGCCAGCAGCCGCGTCGTAGCCGCCGACATGTCGGGTGTAACGAGCCACACCACTCGATCCAGCTTTGCACGCCCGCGATAGTTGCTCGTATCACTCACGATCTCCATCCGCGCCCCACCATCCCATCGATCAAACCGGAATCGCCCGGATCCGATCGGATGCCGCGCGAACTGTGAGGATGCGAGCGACTTTACAGGAATGTCACGCAGCAGGTGCTCCGGCAAGATCGCAACGTTGTAGACAAAATTGAAGAACTGCTCCGGTGTTCGCCTGGCGTACCAAACAACCGCCGTGAGCGAATCACGCACCGTCACAGAATCGATTCCGCCAAGCGTCGCCGCAATCGGAGACCCGAGCGTGGAATCGGTGAGAAGCTTGAACGTGAATCGCACATCGCTCGCTGTGACCGGCTTGCCATCGTGCCACCGCGCACGGTCGTTCAGGTGGAACGCGATCGACGTTGAATCCGGACCCCATGTCCACGAAGTGGCGAGACGCGGGGAAAACCCCGTGTCGCCGATCGTGTTCAGTTGCGGCCCTATGTCCGCGAGATAATCGAAGATCTGATCGACGACCTGGCGCCCCTGATTCGTCATCGTCAGCGGCGGAAAGAGATTGTCAGCATCCCCCGCCGTCGCAATGACAAGCGTGCCGCCAGGAGACCCAGCTGCTGGCGCCGCCGGCCTCTTGCCGTCGCAACCCATCGCGAGGAGCAGTCCGAGTACCATCGTACTCGACGCACACTTCACCGCTCCGTGAATGCGGACTCGCCTTGATCTCGATTGCATTTTCATCCTGCCTGCTGAGTGTGATTCTCCGCCCACGCCAGAAAGAGATCGAAAACGGCAGGATCGAAATGACCGGTGGCGTTGTTCTCGATCATTATTTCCACCGCACGATTGTGATCGAAGCCGCTTCGATACGAGCGGGTAGTCGTGAGGGCGTCGTAGACATCCGCAACACAGAGGATACGCGCGGACATCGGAATTGACTCGCCGGCGAGATTGTCCGGATAGCCGCAGCCATCCCACCGCTCATGGTGATTTCGCACCATCGGCCTGATGTCCCACGGAAAATCGATGTCGGCAAGCAGTTCAACGCCCGCTTCCGGATGACGCTTCATGATGCGCCACTCTTCCTCGTTGAGACGGCCGGGTTTGTTGAGGACTTCTTCCGGTACGATCAACTTCCCGACGTCGTGCAGCAGCGCTCCGATTCGAAACCAGAACAGCGTCTTGCTGTCGAATCCCGCCCGCTCGGCGAGCGCGCATGCGACGTTTGCGACTCTAACGCAGTGACCCTGCGTGTAGAAATCCTTGCTCTCGATCGATTCGCCCCATTTTCGTACAACGTCGAGGAATCGCTCTTCCAGTCGTCCGTTGCGTCGTGCAATTGCATCGAGATCGCGCTCCGCTCTCAGCTGCGAGAACCAACCGTGCGCGGCGTTCAGTGCCTGAAGCGTGTCCGTGTTGCGCGATTGCGTCCAGTAGAGCTCCGCCTGCTCGCGAGCCGTTTCAGCCGCGAGCAGCAGATCGTGCGCCGCCCTGGCAGCGCTCGCCGCCTTGACGAACCAGGCTTCCGCCTGCTCGAACTCGAGTTCCTCACGACAAACCACGCCGTAGTGCTTGTACACCTCGCCAATCCAGGGCGAGGTGTTTGCCTCCCGCTCGGCGTCGCGAAGCAGCCTTTCGCAACGCTGGCGTGCCTTGGTGATTTCCCTCCGCGCGATCCAGAGTTCCGCCTGATTCACCTCGATGCGACGCAGCAAGCCAGTCTCGTCGCCGCGTGCGCACGCATCGCATGCCGCACGATATGCGCTTTCCGCGTTGTCCCAGTGGCCCAGATCGGTGCAGACCATCCCGACATTATTCAGAACATGAGCTTCGAACGATGAGAGTCCGAGCGTCTTGAATCGATTTCTGCTCGATTCGTAGGATCGCAACGCAAGCTCGAGATCGCCGCGAATGTTTGCGATTGTTCCCAGGTTCTGGTCGAGGATCGCGAGCAACATCTCGTCACCGGCCTCCGCTGCACGCACTCGCGCCCGCGTGTACAACTCTTCCGAGCGGTCGAGATTGCCCAGCGTCTGCTCGATCACCGCCAATCCATTCAGTGCGCGCGCTTCGGCCTCTGCATCGCCGGCACCGGCCCCCGCCTCTACTGCGCTCTCGAGCAGTGACACCGCAAGATCGGAATTGCCGTCCTCTGCGTACGTGCGACCCATCCAGCGCAACACCGACGACCTTCCAGTCCCGGTCAGCGAATCGTCGGCCAGAAGCTGTTCATACCGTGCGCGCGCAGCTGACCAGTTCCCCGTGCGTTCAAACGCACGAGCCTCCTCGACTGCTTCGTCGAACGATCTCTCCGCCGATACATCCGGTGACCGTTGCGCCACGAGCGTCGTCACTGCGTCGATACGACCATACGACGCTCCAGGCCAGCCGAGCGAAGCTTTCGGCCAAGTGTCGGGCGCGAGATACCCAGAATGCGTGCGGTGGCACTCAGATTTCCCTGCGTCAGAACCAACGTGGCCTGAATGGCCTCGCACTCGATCTGATCCAGCGTCTTGCCACCAGGCGGGATCCTGATGACAGTGCCGTTTTCGGTGTCCACACCCGGCTGCGCACTGCGACGACGCTGGAACAACAGATGCTGCTGCTGAATGGTCTTCCCCCCAGCGACTATCACTGCACGTTCGATCACATTCTTCAACTCCCGCACGTTACCGGGCCACGAATGACTGGCTAGCGCACCCAGCGCGTCGGCTGAGAGCGTGGCCGGGACACCGTCGCTCTCGCGCGCCAGTTCGCGAAGGAAATGACGTGCGAGAACTTCGACATCGCCGAATCGATCGCGCAATGGCGGCAGATCGAGCCGCACTACGCTGAGCCGGTAGAACAGATCTTCGCGAAATGCGCCGGCATCCACCGCATCGGCGAGTGAGACGTTGGTCCCGGCGATGACGCGCGCGGCGATCGGAAGTTCCGCCGAACCGCCGACGCGTCGGAACGTTCGCTGTTCCAATACGCGCAACAGTTTCGGCTGCAGCTTGAGGGGAAGCTCGCCGATCTCGTCCAGGAAGATCGTGCCGCGACCCGCTACTTCGAGCAGTCCTCGCTTGAGTGTCCGTGCATCCGTGAATGCACCGCGTTCGTGGCCAAACAATTCACTCTCAAGCAATGTCTCGGGAATGGCCGCGCAGTTGATCGCAACGAACGGATCGTTGGCATGCTTGGAGCAGGAGTGAATTCCACGTGCGAAGAGTTCCTTCCCGGTACCGGTTTCTCCGCAAATCAGTACCGTTGCAGCGCGGCTGCTGCCTACCTGGGTCGCCATGTCGACGGCAGCAATCAGCGACTCGCTCTCTCCGACCACCATCCCCTCTGTCCAGCCAGCTCGCGGCGGCGGATGGGGGATCTCGCGCGCAGCGGGATCGGGCAGACGCGGAGGCGCCCAGCCGATCCCCAGTGAGAAAGGTTCTGTAAGAGTGCTCAAGTAGAACGGAGGGTTGTGGACACCCTATGAGTGTCGGCCAACCGGGCGGCGAGCTATACCCTCTGCGTCATCCGTTTTTTGGCCTGGTCAGAGTGCCGCCAGCTCCTCGGCAATGGCCTCCGCTCGCCTTACCGCCCCGATCTCCGTGAAGCCCACCAGCGCCTCCCTGAGGACCTCCCTGGTGCGCTCGGCGTCGCCCTGCTCGCGGCAGAGTTCCCCCAACTCCGTTAGAAGCTCGAGCTGGAGCATCGCGTCTTCACCTTCACGGGCCTGATATCGAGCCTGGCGGAGGGTCTCCACGGCGGTAGCGAGCTGGCCACGGAGACGCTCAATTCGAGCCTTGAGGCGTAGAGCCTCCGCCGTTCGCAGTCTATCACGCCGAACTTCGGCAATCTTGAGAGCGCGCGCCACAGATCGATTCGCCGAGTCGAGTTCGCCCTGCCGAATGCGAACGTCACCGAGATTGAGTTCAACGGTGGCCTCAACCACCATATCCTCACGATCGTACGCAATCGCCAGCGCCAATTCGAACGACTCTACGGCCTGAGCATAGTGTTTTCGCGAGGCATACTGCATCCCGATGTTGTTGTACGCGTACGAGGCGCCCTCACGATCGCCAACGCTTTCAAAGGCGGTAAGTCCGAGCCGGAGTCGCACTAGCCCGGCATCCCACTCGCCCAGGGATGTCGCGATTACGCCGCGATTCATCTCGACCATCCCGAGAAGACGGCGATCGGAGCTCGCCTCGGCGTGGTGAGCGGACTGGCGGTACAACCGCTCCGCATTCTTGAGCTCACCGCGACGCTGCGCGACAGTACCAAGACAGTTGAGCGCGTGCGCCTGACCGTTCACGTACTCGAGTCGTTCGGCCATGGCGAGACTGCGATTGAAGAACCGATACGCAGCCGCGGTATCACCACGCTCGCTAAGGACCCATCCCTTCCACCGAAGGGCGTCCGCGGCCAGTGGCGAATCGCCCTCGTCTTCCATCAGCGAGAGTGCATCGTCGTAGGCCGCGATCGCGCCATCTGCATCACCGTGACGTTGGGCCGTCTTGGCCCGTTCGATGAACTGCGCCGCGCGTGCACGCAGTTCATCGAACGGTGTTGGTATCACGCGAATGGGCTCTGGAGTCACGATCCGCCTCAGATGCTGATGAGGATGTAACCCGAGAAGTGCTTGACTATGAAGCTGGTCGTGCCGAGATGGGCCTGGCCGTCCGGGCCGGTTATGATGGTCGTGGTCGCGTCGAGAATCTCGGCGACCCGAGCCAACAGTCCGTTGATGATGTCAGCCAAGCCGTTCGCGGTGTAGCCACCTCGAATCCCGGATGCAGCGCCCGGATTGTCAGCAAGAGTCGTCAGGCTCATGTCCTGCTGGATCGTCACTGGGGCGTAGAACTGAATGCCGTGCGGACCGAACTCGTACGACACGGCGCGTCCTGCGTCCGCGGTAACGGTGATGAGCGTATTGCTGCGTAAAGCACCGCGTGCAAAGGTGATCTTCAAGCCGGCCTGATCGATCGCTATCGTGCCGCCGCTGTAGCCGATTACGCGCGACACCGTGATTGAATTCGCGAGCGCCTGCTTGCGCTGGACGACCGGGAAGAGCAGATCGGAAACGATCGTTGTAACCGACTGCACCAGAGTTCCCGGGAGCTGAAGGACGCCCCCGAGAAGATTAAGACTGGCGTTGGCTCCCGGTGCTGCGACGGCGGGCGCTGTAACTGCCGCGCTCGGCGTCGTGAGAGGCGCCTGAGGGCCGGATAAGTTCTCCGGCGTGCATGCCGTCGAGAGGACGGCGATACCGACGCCGGTGAGGAAGGACCGAACGATTGCAGAACGAAACATGTGCTTGGCTCCAGTAATGTGCAGAGTCGCTGTTCGGCATCCTCCAAAGCAACTGGCGGGCCACAAGGTAAGTCGTTGTACAACAACGATTTACAATGTGACCCGCCAGCGAGTGAAACATTATTGGTGTAACACTCTGTTACACCTGCAAAGCTTTAGGACACGCTCAGGACTTGCTCAGGACTTGCTCAGGACTTGCTCAACGGGCGATAGCGAGCGGGCTCGGAGCAGCCGCGCCCAGTGTGCCGGACCATGCAGCCAGGCGTGCGTCGCCGGCGGCCGAGAGCTGACGGAAGCGGCCCGACTGGATGTCGAGGACCCAGATGGCCTTGGCTCCGCCCCGGTTGGAAGTGAGGGCAATGTGGCGCGCGTCCGGCGCCCAGGACGGGTCCTCGTTTTCACCTTTCGTCGTGAGTTTACGGACCTTCTTGTCCGCTCGGTTGACCACCCAAACCTGGAAGTCCCCGTTCTGCTGCTGGTAGGCGATCATGCGACCGTCTGGGCTCCAGTCCGGGCTGGTGTGATAAACTCGAGTCTTTGGGGGTGCCGGAGCCTCAACGCGCTCGTCTGATCCATCCAGATTCGAGGAGTATATCTGAGGTGTCTTCGGCCGCGACGACACGTATGCGATGCGAGTCCCGTCTGGACTCAGGATGGGTTCGTCGGCATCGAAAGCGCGGTTGACTGGAAGATGGCGGACCGTCGACATGTTATCGAGCGGCACAGCAACCAGGCTGGTGCGCGCATCATTGCCGTTGGCGTAAATGATCGATTTATCGTCCGAAGAGAACACTGGCGTGATGTTGAGACCGCGCGGGGTTGCCGCAAGTGCCGTCGTCTGACCAGTCAGGAGATTGACCATCGCGATCTGAGTACCCGCGTCGTTCATTTCGCTGAACACCAGCGCTTTTCCGTCGCGACGCCAGGACGGCGACATCGCCTTGTCACCCAACTTGTCCGGTGCAGTAACGGCGTGATCGTTGGCACCATCGAAATCGACGACGCGAATGACTCCGTTGGACACGTAGGCGACACGCGATTGCGCGATTCCGCGATGTCCCGTCAACCACTCCTCGACAGCATCCGATACACCGTGCAGCGCCCAACGGCGAGCCTGCGTTGCCGAATCGCGAATCGCTACTTCATGCGCAATGGCGGCGACCTGGGCGGCCGCTCTGCTGGCCTCGTCGCGCTCCCGCTCTCCCTGCACCAGCGCGGCAGTGCCAAGTGCCTCCCGCAGCAGGCTGTCCCGCTGTGCCACCAGCGCCGCGTACTGGGCCTTTGCCTTGTTGTTGCGCAGACGAGGTGGCTTCTTCGCCATTTCCGACTGCAATGAATCGCGTACCCATTCGGCGCGTGCGATTCGGGTGCGACGAAGCAGATCGCGCGCGTTGAATGCCTGATTCAGCGAATCAGCGATAGCCTGGTCGTGACGCGGCGCTACTATTGGTAGCTGAAACTCATGCTGCTGGCGAACGGCGCCACTCACGGGATCTATTAGCGACACCATCAGGCCTTGTGGTGTAGCGATCGATTTCACGACAGCGGCTCCAGGCTGCATCCCGTCGGCCGCGACGACCTGAACCCGGTCACCGAAGTCAAGATCACGCGTAATGATGGTCTGAACTGAATCGCTTTCCAGGCCGTCGGCGGGAAGAATGACGGCACGTACCAGCGAACCGTTTGCGCTCTTCGCAAGCAGAGTCGCGTGTACCGCGTGTGTCGGCGCGTGTCGGTGAGACTGCGCGGCGCTCTGGCCGAATACCGGAAGGACCGGCAGCAACAGAAACCCAATGCAAACAGCGCGATGGGACAGCATGGTCGAGCCTCCAAAAGGTGCGTCAGGGAGCATATTGGACGCGATCAGTCCAGCCCCGATTCCTCAGCACGCAATCGCGTGCGTCCATCTAGGACGAGCCGTTCCCGCATTGGTAATAACGAATTTCTGCTGCCAACAAATACAACAGTTCAGATGGTCCACGACTTGGTACGTACCGGACAGATAGGCGTAAAAACTCAATCCAGGCCGGCGTTGAGGAATGAAAGAAAGTCGTTCGGACTGCGAGTCAGGCCAGCGAAGGTCGTGACGGTCTTTCCATCGGGATCCACTACCGCGTAAAGGGGGAGTGCGATTGTTCCAAAATGCTGCTGCTGCATCACCTGCTGCTTTTCGTAGATGTCGCCATCGCCATCGGTATAGAGCCGCGCGAGCACGTAACGATTCATCGCGACCTTGATCTCCGGGCGCGTGAACATGTTCGCTTCCATCCAGCGACAATTCGTGCAGGTATATCCGGTAAAATCGATGAACACTCGTCGATTCTGCTGGCGTGCAAGCGCGAGTGCCGCGGGAAGATTGTTCAGCTGCCAGTGCAACTCGGCGGGAACGTCCGCGCCGTTGGCTACCGGCGGTTCGCCTCCGACCGGTGGAAGAAACGATTCAAGCGTCCCAAGCGTTCCACCCGTGAGGCCGGTCGCGAGCCACATGCCGAGCGCGAGAAATACGAGGGCAGGAATTGCGCGCGCGGCCCCGATGTGTGGAAGCGGACTCCTACGATCCGGATCGCGCTTTTCGAGAGGAGGATCGTGCGGAAGGCGGAACGCGCCAAGCAGATAGAATGTGACGATCAGTGCAAGCGCCACCCAGATCGCAAGAACGCCGTCGTGCGTGAATATGTTCCAGTTCCAGACGAGATCAGCGTTCGATATGAACTTTGCGACGGCAGCCAGTTCAACGAATCCCATCACCACCTGGATGCGATTCAGCCATGGCCCCGAGCGCGGAAGCTGGCCTATCCATCGAGGGACCGTTGCAAGGACGATGAACGGAAAGGCGAAGACGATGGCGTACGCCAGCATGCCGGCAATCGGACGCTGCCACTCGCCCTGGGACGCCGCTACCAGAAGAGTACCAATGAACGGCGCCGTGCATGTAAAACTCGTCAGGGTAAACAGAACACCCATGAGCAGTGCGCTTGCTGAGTCAGGCAGCCGTCCGCTTCGCGTGGCGGAATCGATCCCGCCCAGCAGTCGCGATGAGACGCCAAGCTGGTAGAAGCCCAGGAGGTTCAGCGCAAGCGCGAGGAATATTGCCGCGATCGCGAGATTGACCCAGGCGTTTGTCGCGAATCGCATCAGTCCGGCCGCACCAACGAGCGCGGCGACGCCAACGCCGAGCGCGGTGAACGTCACTATGATTCCGAGTCCGAACACGGCAACTGCGGCAAACGCTCTCGTGCGAGTCGTGGTTGCGTGTCGCATGAAGTACGACACCGTAATCGGCACCATCGGAAACACGCATGGCGTGAGCAGCGACAACGCGCCCGCAGTAGCGGCAAGCCAGATGAATGCCGCGGTGACTCCAGCCGATCCGGTCAAGATGTCAGCGCGAGTGCGAGAAACATGTTGAGCAGGCGGTGCTCAGCCTCCACTCACCAGAACGGGCGCGACGAGCTTTGCCGTCTGGGGTGGATAACAGAACGACGCATTGCAGACCTGATAGCGCACGTTGACATGCATCGAGTCGGCGGTAGGCGCACCGGCGGAGAGGCGAACCGGTATGGTAAATCCGACCCCCTTTTCGTGCTCCTGAACGTTCATTCGAAAGGCGTCATCGAACTTTACAACGGGGTTGACGGTCGGCTTGGGGTTGCCCGCCAGCTCGAAGGGCTGGCCCGCCGGAACCGTGATCCGGGTTGCGATCGGGCCCCCGGTCGGCTGGGTAATCGAGTAGATGTGCCAGCCCGCCTGAAGCGCAACGTCGATTCGGACGGACGTCATTCTATCGGGACCGACGGGTTGGGTCACGGGCCTGATGGTCCAGCTGGCCGGTAGCTCGGATCCGCCGGGAGCTTGAGCGGAAGCCGATTTCCGCCCTTCGGCTGGTTGCTGCGCGGAGCAGGCGACGAACAAGGTCGCCGCCATCATATATACGAGTGTTGGCTTCATGGTGTCAGAGCCGAAATATAGGCCGCGGACGCCGCGGTCCGAGCTCCATGCCGCTGATTTTGGCCGGGCGCCGGCCGCTGATACGAGATGGGCACGCACCGGAGCGGTGCGTGCCCATCTATCTTCACGGGGACTTCGGCCTTGAGCTAGTGGCCGAGGTCGGCAGCGGCTCGGTCGACGAGCGCTGCTTCCGCGTTCAACGCGCTCGCTACGTGCGCGATCTGTGTACCTGCAAGCGACCATTCCTTCTGCTCGATCGCCTCACGAACTCCCGGGATGGTTTTAACTCCATACCCCGTGTAGTAACCTGGTGCGTAAAGCAGGTGCTTGAACCACGGGCGGTTCGGAAGACCCGCATCCGATAGCAGGAGGCGTTCGCTCTGCAGCAGATCGGAGTTGAGCTTTATGAAGCTCTCGGTAGCTGCTCCATCCATGGATTGGTTGAATGCCGTCTGGTAGCGTGCGGCTGCGCGCGTGAGTGCGGCGGCAGCGCTATCCAGGGGCGCAAAGTCGAGATCTGGAACGACACCCTCGGCCTTTGGCAGCGCGAGCGGATCGCGTGGATCATTCGTCAGGAAGAATGTGCTGTCCGCCACTTCACGATTGTGCTCAACTGCTTCCGAAGCCATTCCCTTGTGGAGCGCCTTCAATTCTCCCACATAGCCATTCACCGTTTCGGCAAGATCAGTGAAATCGTATGGAATCACATCCGCGTCTGCGAGCCTCATTGCTGCAGTACCAACGGTTTGAGCCAGCGCGCGACCATACACGAACGACGTGTCGGAGAAGTGCGTGTACCAGTAGAAATCATCATACACCGAGTGGTATACACCGCCCTGATCCTCTCCGCCGAAGCCGAGATTCATCGAAGGAACGCCAACGTGTTGCAGGAACGCGGTGTAGTCGGAACCTGAACCGAGGGCTCCTATGTGCAGATCGTCGCGTGTGCGTAATTCCTTGCGTGTGGCTGCTGAGGCGCGCTCCATGCTGCGTGCGCGCAATCTCCGCTCCACGGTTGCTCCGGTCTCGGGGTCGGTGATGTCTCGCATTACCCCATTGATGAATTTCTCCAACACGTGTGACCCGCTGACGCCGAGATAACCGCGTCCATTGGTGTCGGTGTTCAGGTATGCGACCGCGTGCTGTGCGAGTTCAGCTGCGTGAGTTTCGGCCCATTCGGTGGAACCGAGGAGTCCGGGCTCTTCGCCGTCCCAAGCCGCATAGATGATGGTTCGCTTGGGATGCCAACCTTGTTTGACAAGGGCTCCCAGCGCGCGCATTTCTTCAAGAAGCGCCACCTGACCGGCAATGGGATCATCGGCGCCGTTGACCCATGCGTCGTGGTGATTCCCGCGGACAACCCATTCGTCTGGCAGCGAACTGCCGTGCAGGGTGCCGATGACATCGTAGATCGGTTTGATGTCCCAGTTGGAGCGAACGACCAGATGAACACGAGCCGGCCCGGGTCCGATTTTGTACGTGAGCGGCAGTGCGCCATGCCATGAATTGGGAGAAACCGGACCGCCTATCGCCGCAAGCAGGGGCAGCGCATCACCGTATGAGATCGGAAGCACTGGTATCTTCGTCAACGTCGTCGCGTCCTTGATCGCGAGGCGTTTGGCATCCTTTGTCGCGCCGACGCCCGGCGTGAGCGGATCACCGGGATAGGTCGGCATGTCCATCACGCTTCCGCGCTGAACACCGTCGGCAGGCCGGAGCGCGCCTTTGGGAAAGACGTCGCCGTGACTGTAGCCATCGTCGCCGGGATCCGAGTAGATAATGCACCCGATTGCGCCATGCTCGGCCGCAACCTTCGGCTTGATGCCGCGCCATGATCCGCCGTATCGGGCGATGACAATTGCGCCTTTGACCGATATGCCGCGCGCTGCCAGATCGTCATAATCGGCGGGAATGCCGTAGTTGACGTAAACGAGCGGCCCGGTAACATCGCCGTCGATGGAATATGCATTGTATGTGGGAAGCTGTTCCGACGTCTGCGACGACGTCGGATCGACGGACACAGGCGGTTCCTGAAGCTTCGCTCTGAAGTGCGTCGGCGCAACCAGCTCCACGAGCCGCTGCCTGGGAGTCGGAAATAACACGTCGAACTGCTCGATGTGCGCATCCCACCCGGCATCCTTGAACTGCTTCAGGATCCATTCGGCATTCTGCTTGTCGTACGGCGATCCAACATGATGCGGTCGCGCCGAGAGCAGTTTCATGTCTGCACGCATTCGAGCCGGATCCGGGAGTGCGCGGAATTTATTCTCCCAGTCGCGTTGAACGCGCGACGACGCGGCCGTAAAGCCGAGAATATCCGCGGATGGCGGTGGGGCCGCCGCGACCAGTGGAAAGACAATTGCGCCGCCGAGCGACGCGAGCAAGAGATTGAATCGCATTGACCCTCACAGCAGTTATGGACGACGAGAGGTGCCTACCCCGCCGAATATACGAACGAAAGACCCGCGTCGTGAAGCACAGTAACTTCCGGTACCGATGACATCCGTCAAACGTGCAACCCGTCCGACGCCGTGGGTGGCCGATCTCCCGGTCGATGAGGTGCTCCCGGCAATCCGCGCAGCATTGCGATCCGGAACCGGTGCCGTGTTGCAGGCCCCGCCCGGGGCCGGCAAGACGACGCACGTGCCGCTCGCCCTGCTGCATGAACCATGGCTCGGCAACTCTCGCATCGTCATGCTTGAGCCTCGCCGGCTGGCGGCCCGGTCAGTTACCCATCGAATGGCCTATCTGCTTGGTGAGCGCGCTGGTGAGACTGTCGGATACAGAGTCCGACGCGACACGCGTGTTGGCCCCGGAACGCGCATCGAAATAGTTACGGAAGGAGTGCTCACGCGGATGCTGCAAAGCGACCCGACGCTTGACGGCATCGGCCTGCTGATATTCGATGAATTCCACGAACGTAGCGTCCAAGCCGACACGGGACTGGCCCTTGCGCTTCATTCGCGTTCGCTCGTGAGGCCCGATCTCAAGATCGTGGTGATGTCTGCAACGCTCGACGACAATCGTATCGCGACTCTTCTCGACGCGCCGATCATCACGAGCGCCGGTCGGACGTATCCGGTCGACGTGGTGTATGGTGCGCGGCCCGACGCACGAGCAGTTCCCGACGCAGTAGCGGCGCAGGTATTGCGCGCGTTGAACGATGATCGTGGCGACATCCTCGTCTTCCTTCCGGGAGGCCGCGAGATAAGACGCGTTGCGTCGTTGCTCGATGGACGCGTTCCCGATGGCGTGCACGTGGAGCGGCTGTATGGTGATCTGTCGCGGGAGTCACAGGAGGCAGCGATCGCTCCGGCGATTGCGGGAGCGCGCAAGGTGGTGCTTTCGACTCCGATTGCGGAAACGAGTCTTACGATCGAGGGCATCGGAATCGTGATTGATAGCGGACTCGCGCGCGCGCCGCGTTTCTCACCACGGAGTGGAATGACGCGGCTCGAGACGGTGCGGATTTCACGCTCGTCGACCGACCAGCGCGCGGGCCGGGCCGGTCGCACCGGTCCCGGGAAGTGCTATCGATTGTGGCCGCAACAGGAGCAGAATCACCTCATTGAGCACACTGCTCCGGAAATTCTGCAGGCCGATCTTGCGCCATTGGTGCTGGAGCTGGCGGCGGCCGGAATTCGCGATGTGGATGAGCTCAGCTGGCTCGACGCGCCTCCGGTTGCCTCGGTTGAACAGGCAAGGAAGCTGCTAACCGTGCTCGGCGCACTCGACACAGACTCGTCAATCACTCCACATGGCCGCGAGATGGCGGCACTGGCCGTCCATCCACGCGTCGGCCATATGCTGATTGCTTCGCGCGCGATCGGCGCCGGCGCAATTGGTTGCGACATAGCGGCAATCCTGGAAGAACGTGACTTCGTGCGCGGCGCTGGCGGGCCAGCTGATGCCGACATCGAAATCCGGCTCGACGCTCTCCGGGCGCGTTCACCGCGTGCGCAAGGCGGCTTCGATATCGACGTCCCACTCGCGCGAAAAGTCGCCGCGGAGAGCGTTGAATTGCAGCGGCGACTTGGGATAACTCCGCGCAAGACGGCCGAAAGCAATTCCGTCAGCGCGGGCATCGTGCTCGGCTTCGCATATCCAGACCGAATAGGTCAGTCGCGCGGCAAGAGCCGCGATGGCCGCTTTCTCCTGCGAAATGGTCGCGGCGCGACACTCACGCACCCTCAGGCACTTTCCGGCGCCGAGTATATCGTCGCAGCGGAACTGGACGGTGACGCCAGATCGGCGCGCGTATTTCTGGGCGCATCTCTTACGCGCGCAGAGCTGGAGAAAAACTTTGCCGACCAGTTTGAGATCACGGAAGCAATAGATTGGGACGAGCGAACGCGAAGTGTGCAGTCACGAGCGCAGATCCGCCTCGGCGCAATCGTGCTGAGCGACGCGCGGCTGCGAGATCCGGACGCAAATACTGCCGCGGACATATTGATGGGAGTGGTGCGCCGCGAAGGGCTCAATTCGCTCCCCTGGAGTGATGCGACGATGAGGATCAGGAAGCGCATCACGTTTCTTCGTTCACGCCATCCGGAATGGCCAGACGTGTCCGATGATTCACTCGTTACCATCCTGGACGAATGGCTCAAGCCCGTTCTCGTTGGACACACTTCGTTCCGCGAACTGTCGCAAGAACTCCACCGAGCAATACTGGGAATGTTGGACTGGCAACAGCAGGCGAGTCTCGACCGGCTTGCGCCAACCCATTATCTGGCGCCGACGGGATCACGCGTCCCCATTGAATACGAAGATCCCAACGCTCCGAGTATCGCTGTCAGACTGCAGGAGATGTTCGGGGTGCGAACGAACCCTGCAATCGACGACGGGTCCGTGGCGCTGATGCTTCATCTATTATCGCCTGCCAGGATGCCCGTCCAGGTTACGCGTGATATCGCGGGCTTTTGGAGCGGGAGCTATTTCGAAGTGCGAAGGGAGCTGCGGGGGCGCTACCCTAAACACAGCTGGCCGGACGATCCGCTTTCGCACCCTCCGACAACGCGAGCCAGGCGACGCGGAGAGTAGCGCTGGGAGATGAAAGGCGCGCGCGACGTTCGCTAGCTTGCGCGAGCAGCGCCCGACGCCGGCTGTTCCCCGGTGAGGTCTACCATCGACTTGCCTTCGAAGTAATTCACGACAGGAAGATGTTCGATGTTATCGAGCCGCCGCAGGACTTTTCGCATCCGCTCGGCCTGTTCCGCGATTGCCAAGCCTGCATAGCGGGAATCGACCGATGCGTCGTCCGACGCGGCCAGCATCTGCGACTCCAACATGACACTCGCCAGCGCGTTGTTCAGCTCGTGTCTGAGCCCGGTTGTCAGCTGTTCCATATGTCGGGCTCGCTCTGACGTCTGGTGCGACATCTCGCCCCAGAACGCGATCAGTGAAACGGCGAGGAGAAAGCATCCGACCAGTCCCAGCCCTATGTAGACTGTTCTTCCGGCGGCGCGGACCACGGCCGGTACAAGCAGCGTCGCCAGGCTCGGACGGAGCACCGTTTCCACCGCGAAACCATCCGGGCCGCTCTGAAACTTGTAACTGCCGCGATACGGTCCACCGTATTGATTCGGTGATGCGTACAGGAGCGAACCGTCGGCAGCCGTGATTCGTACGCCGATGAGTGAACCGTTGGCGGGACGACTCGGGGCTCCGCTTGTCGGATCCATGTTCCACGCCGTGCCGGTGAACGACGGCGGGAGCAGAGGCACGGTCCGCATCGTCTCCTGCATCGCGTGCTTGAAGTTGGATGCGCGCGTCTGAGTTATGGCGTAGACGTATTGATGTCCGTCAGTTCCGGTCACTGCTGCGCTCGCATAAATAATCCGGCTTGGCGCACCCGGGAATGCAACGAGAGGCGACCCACCGCCGCTCTTTCTACGGGCGACAATCGTGTCGATCAGCAGGTTCGCGCGTAGCGTGTCCGCCATTGCCATTACCCCTTCCCACTTTCTCGTCCGAAGATCGACTCGCAGATAACCGCGATACGGATCCGGTTCAAACCCGGCCGACTTGTACAGTGACTCCGCGCGCTGTGCGAAACTGGACAACGGCGGCACTTTTCCATCCACAACGACAGTCCCCGTCAGCGGACCGAAGAGCCGTACGTGAAACTCGTTGTCACGACGAATCGCCTCGGTTCCCAATACGCGGCCAGCCGCTGTGGCGTAGTCACCCAGTGTTCGCGTCGACGCGGCGTAAAGCGCGGCGTTTGCCTCACGGACCTCCGTTGCCAGAATGGCGCAGACGACGAGCGTGCCCGCGAGGCAGGCAACGACGAGCGCGGCACGCCAGGAACGTGGCGGCGAAGAGAAACCGGAATTCATGAACCAGGATTAGGGACCATTAACGACGATTACGAGCCCCGGTGTGTCACCCGCCGTTGGCCCGAAGACTACTCGTGCGAATCTGCGAGCCAGACATCCCGGATTGAGACCTGCCGGGCTGAGGCGTCAGGCGCCTCGGAAACGGCCCATCGAGCTCCGCTTCGATCCAGTTTCAGCCCTGCCAGGCCAAGGATCTGGTCGAAATCGATATCCCTGGTCCCACCGACGTACTGCTCGAACCAGGAATGCATGTCCTTGCCCATTGCCTTCGAGACGGCGCGCTCCACATCTCCCTCTGTATAGCCGCGGCCCTGGAGATAGTACGACGCGCTCGGCATATCCCATGAAAGCTTCTTGAGATTCCGCAGGGCGTCATCGAGGGAGCGGGCGTTATCCGTCTGGTCCCGGATCATCAGATCCAGTGCAAGCGCGATCCCCGCTCCCTTGAAGTAATAGGTGAAAAACGTCTGCGAAGCATTCGTCTTCTGGGCTCGAGGAGCGCCGTCGAAGAAAGGGGCCTCGAAAGACGCCATTCGCGCGGAGACCTCCTTGCGGCCGGGCGCAGTAAGGTTGGCCTGGACGATTCCTGCAATCATCGCGTAGGTGTCTGCGGTCGAACCCAGTCGCGCGCGCGACGTCGCCATCTCGCCGTAGTATTGGGTCCACCCCTCCGCTACCCAGAGGCTTGGCTGATACTGCTCGCGGGTGTAATCGAACGGGCCCAGCGCAATGGGCCGAATACGCTTGACGTTCCAGACGTGGAAGTATTCATGCGCAGCAGTCTCCACGCCTGCCAGCACCGACGCAGTGTCCACCCAGGGCTCTCGATCGATAATCTGTGTCGAATACAGGTGCTCCATTCCGTCGCCGCCCGGGAATCCAACGTGAATGAGGAATGTGTACATACGCAGCGGCGGCGGTCCGACTACGCGATTGTGCGCCTCGACGATTTTCCGGATCGATTCCACGAACCGGGCGCGTTCAGCAGGGGTCGTTGGTCCGTTGTGATGCACGACCGTGCGGTACAACCGGTTGTCTACGGTGAATGAATCCACCATGAAGCTTGGAGCCACTTCGGTCGGTGTATCAATCAGGCGATCGTAATTCTCGAAGGTATAATCGGTCTGATCGACTTGCTGCGTATCTCCGTTGATGATATGCCATCCAGCAGGTGAGTCGATGTGCAGAGTAACGGCGGATGGTTTGCGATCAGCGACATACATGAAAACGGAACCGCCGTTCCAGTTTGCGTGAAGCGTGTCCAGCACGCTGAATGTACCAGAGAGATCGTCGGCGAATACGCGGTAATGGACAACGACTCGATGCGACGCAGCTGGATAGACACGCCACAGCGAACCATTTTCCCGATCCCACCTGAGCGCATTCGCGTTGCCGTCGGTCACGGAAAATTCCTGCACGTTCTTCGCGAAGTCCATCCGCGCATAGCGCCCTGGCGACCAGACCGGCATCTGAAACTTCAAGACCGTGCCCTTGACGTTGCCAACGTCGATCGTGACGCTGTACAGATGCGACTCCGGGTCGGGCATCGATATCGTGTAGTGGATCGCGGGTGCTGTCACCGGTGCGATCGCCACCGAATCGCTGGCGTGTGTGGGAACCGGGGAAGCCGCAGTGAACAGCGCCGAGAGAGCAACGATCGATGTAAACACGGGCATCATGTTTTAGGGGACGACGGCATGATCACGCGGGTTATGCGCCGGCGCCGGTTAGACTGTAAAGAAGAACCCCGAGGACGATCGCTGTGACTACCATGTACACGCGATCGTGCTGCTTGAAGAAAGCCAGCAGTGAAAGTGCAACGCGCGCGATCGGTGTGGCGATCAGAAGCAGGAGCCCCAGCTGAATCATCGCTTCAGGATTCAGACGCACCGCATTTCGAGCGATCTCGCTTACCGACGTGAGTCCAGCTGGTTGCCCGTGAAACACGTGGTAGTCTGCAGTTCGACTTCCGTGAAGTGCCAGGAAAAGCGCACCGCCAATCGCAGTGACGCATGCTGCGACGATCACACCCCAGCGAAGCAGATTCCCGACGAAGATCTCGACGTGCTCATCGCTCCAACGACCGGTACGCCACAACGGGGTGCTCAAATTCCACCTCGCAATCCCTTGTACGCCATCTCGATCGCCAGAAAGACAATAACAACCGTAAACACTGCTCGCAGTGCCGGCACCTTCGCGCCTGCAAGTACTCGAGCACCAGTCAGCGCGCCCGCCAGAACGCCAAGCATGACTGGGAAGGCGATAATCGGATCTATGTATCCACGATGCAGGTACACGCCGGCACTCGCAGCTGCTGTAACGCCGATCATGAAATTGCTGGTCGTCGTCGAGACTTTGAATGGCAGACGCATCGCCTGATCCATCGCAAGAACCTTGACTGCACCCGAGCCGATTCCCAGCAGGCCCGAGAGAATCCCGGCGGCGAACATCAGCGAGAAGCCGGTGGGGACGTTGTGCACGGTGTACGGCTGCATCCCTTGCGGTGTCGGGTAAGTCCCGTCCATCCTGAGCCTGGTCGCCCACTTGTCTGGAGGCCCGTCAGTTGAATGTTCCTCGCGCGGTCGCAACGAACGAAATGCGGAATACGCCAGCACGAGCGAGAAGATCACGGCAATCGCACTCGTGGAGATCAGGCCCGCAATGAAAGCTCCGCCCAGCGCCCCGACGGTAGTCGCTACCTCGAGAAACATCCCGATGCGAATGTTGGTGTAGCCCTCGCGCACGTACGCCGCCGCCGCGCCCGACGAGGTCGCAATTACGGAGATCAGCGAGGCGCCAATTGCATATCGAATGTCGACACCAAAGGCGAGGGTGAGCATCGGTACTATGATCATTCCACCGCCCAACCCGGTGAGTGCGCCGAGCATTCCGGCCGCGAAGGAGCCAATCGCGACCAGGCCGGTCATCACGAGCACACTCATTGAAGATTCCGCTTCATGGATCGCTTAGCTTAGCCAGTAAGCGGGTTCGACGCCACCGGCGATTTTCGGGCGCTGATCGCAACGACATCCGGACGCGACGCAACAGGGCGAGGCACGCCGGCGTATTTTGTCGTGGCGGGTCGCCGCAGCAGCCCCGAATGGCGATCGACGTTCGCAAGTCGCAGGATCTCACAGCTTCCCACAATATTCTGGTTCCGTCTTCGTTCAGACCGCGCGCAATCCTGTGCGCTGTCCTGCTTCTACCAGCACTCGCGCACTCGCAAAGCGCCACCGATTCGGTCCGCACCGTCACGCTTACCGAGGCCTTGGCCATGGCCACTCACGCGAGCCCGGCGCTAGCCTCGGGAAAGGCCGCCGTCAGTTCCGCACGGGCGAGCCGGCACACGGTCACAGGCGAATACCTCCCTTCCCTCGGTATCGCCTCCAGCGTGGGCCGTGGAACGACTGTTCAAGGCGCCAATGGCGTGACGAACGGGATGCCCGTAGCATCGAGTGTCCGTCCGCTGGACGACTTCTACGGATCCGGGATCTCCGCGAGCATCCCGGTCTTTACGGGTGGCAGACGCGGTGCTGATCGACGAAGCGCCGACGCCCAGCAGACCGCAGCCGACGCCGGACTCGTCGCAACGGAATATGACGTCCGGCTCGCAACCAAGGAGGCATACTTCAACGTCCTCCGCGCCAATGATCTGGTTGACGTCGCGTCGGCCCAGGTCGCCGAGGCGGAACGTGCAATGCGTGACGCGGAGAGCAGGCTTCGCGCCGGCACCACTACGCGCTCCGATGTGCTCCGCGCCCGTGTCGCGCTCGCCGCCGCGCGCGACGCGCTCGCGACGGCGGGGTCGGCTCGTAGCACGAGCCAGTTCGACCTGGCCCGTGCGATCGGCAGCGATTCACCAGTCGGAGCGGCTCCAGTTGCGGACGACACGATCCCACTGCCAGGCTCTCGTGATTCGCTGGTCTCGAGTGCAGTAACCGGCGCCCCATTGGCTCGCGCGGCGGCGGCAAACGCCCGCTCCGCCGACGCGGCGATTGGCGCTGCCGAAGCGCAATATCTGCCCACGGTTCTTGCCAGCGGTGGCTACGGGTGGATCGAACAACGCTCCGTCAACCCGCGCCCAGTTGGCGGGTGGACAGTTCAGATGGGCATATCCTATCCTCTCTTCAATGGCTTTCAGCGGGAGGCGGCTGTAAGCCGAGCCAAGGCGGACGCCGAGGCAGCTCGCTCCGCGCGGCTGGATACGGAGCGTGGAGTTCGCGCCGACGCAGTGCGCGCATACAACGACGCGACAGTCGCTGCACAGAGAATCGGCTTCGCGCGGGACGCAGTTGCCGCGGCACACGAGGATCTGCGGGTCCAGGAACTTCGGTATCGTGCGGGTGCCTCGACCTTTCTGGACGAAGTGACTTCGCAGCTGAACGTGGTTCAGGCCGAAACGTCACTGGTCGTGGCGCGCTATGACTATCAGATCGCACTCGCAATGCTTGAACGCGCACTTGGCCGGGAGCTGCGATAGATGTGGATTGTAAAACTCGCGCTGCGGCGGCCATACACGTTTGTGGTCATCTCGATATTGATAGCACTCTTCGGAGTGGTTTCCGCTCTCAGGATGCGCACGGACATCTTCCCGGAAATCGACATCCCGCTGGTTACTGTGGTGTGGCAATACTCGGGGATGCCGCCGGAAGAAATCGAGCGCCGAATCGTTTCAAACGCCGAGCGATACTACAGTGCGACAGTTGGTGGTATCGAGCACATCGAGTCACAATCGATTAACGGCATCGGCGTCATCAAGATCTACTTCCAGCCCGATGCGAATATTCCCACCGCAGTCGCGCAGATAACATCTGCGTCCCAGACTGCCACCAAACGGCTCCCTCCGGGAATCCAGCCGCCGATCATACTTCAGTTCAACGCGACAGACGTCCCGGTTCTCCAGATCGGTGTCGATAGCAAAACGCTGTCCGAAACCCAGCTATACGATCTGACCACCAATACGGTGCGACTCAAGCTTGCCACAGTTCAGGGCACGTCGCTGCCAGCTCCGTACGGCGGCAAGGCACGACAGATCATGGTTGACATCAATCCGCAGGCGCTGTACGCAAAGGATGTGTCGCCCGCGGACGTCAGCAACGCAATCAACGCGCAGAATCTCATTCTGCCATCGGGTACCGCGAAGTTCGGCGACAGAGAGTACTATGTGGGCCTGAATTCCAGCCCCGATGTCGTGTCGCTGTTGAACGATCTCCCGATCAAGACGGTCCATGGAACGACAATCTATATTCGCGACGTAGCGCAGGTACGCGATGGATACGCCGTTCAGACGAACCTCGTTCGCGAGAACGGACATCGCGGGGTCTACCAGAGCATCGTCAAGAACGGCAACGCTTCGACGCTCGACGTGGTTGCCAGGATCAAGGCCGCTCTGCCCGCGGTGGAAGCCGCTCTACCGGACGGAGTCTCGCTGAATCTGATGCTGGACGAATCTGTATATGTACGGGCATCACTTCACGGCGTGCTCCGAGAGGCAATAATCGCGGCTCTGCTCACGGCGGCGATGATCCTGCTCTTTCTGGGAAGCTGGCGCAGCACGCTAGTGGTGGCGACATCGATCCCGCTCTCGATTCTCGTATCCATCATCTGCCTCGCTGCACTTGGACAGAGCATAAACATCATGACCCTCGGCGGCTTCGCGCTCGCCGTCGGCATACTTGTTGACGACGCGACTGTCACGATCGAGAGCATTCACAGAAACCTCGCGATGGGCAAAACGCTCATGCAGGCCATTCTGGACGGTGCGGACGAGATTGCCGTGCCCGCCTTCGTATCGTCGCTCGCCATCTGCATAGTGTTTACCCCTGTGTTCTTCCTCGGCGGCGTCACGGGCGCACTGTTCAAGCCACTCGCGATGGCCGTCATATTCGCGATGCTGGCCTCGTATGTCCTGTCACGTACGCTGGTCCCGCTGATGGTTCGATACCTGCTTCCAGCGGAAGTCAGCATGTACGCTGCGCACCACAGCGGCACTGCGGTGAGCGACATCTTCTGGCGGATCAACCGGTGGTTCGAAACACATTTCGATCGTCTGCGCGACTGGTATGGGGCGGTGCTCGCCGGCGCGCTTCTGCACCGTCGGCGCGTTGCGAGCGGCGCCGTCGTTGCCGTGCTCGCGTCGCTCGTGATGGTGCCGTTCGTAGGACAGGACTTCTTTCCAACAGTCGACGCAGGCCAGTTTCGCATTCACGTTCGCGCGCCTGCGGGTACCCGACTTGAAGAGACCGATGCGCTGATCGCACGGGTGGAGAAGGCAATCCGCACAGATGTACCTCCGGCTGACCTCGGGCTCATTCTTGCAAATGTGGGCGTTCCGGTGAGCAGCATAAACCTCGCGACAGGCGACAACGCTACCATCAGCCCGGCGGACGCAGAGCTGCTCATCTCGCTGAATGACCACCGCGCGCGATCGACTGCGGAGTACATGCAGATACTGCGGACGGACTTCAGGCAGCAATTCCCCGGCATGTCGTTCTCTTTCCAGCCGGCCGACATCGTAAACCGGATTCTGAATCTCGGCCTTCCAGCCGCGATCGACGTCCAGGTCGTGCCGGGCAAGGGCGTCGATGGATTCAAGGTCGCGAGCATGCTCGCGGACTCGATTCGTCGCGTCTCGGGAGCCGTGGACGTTCGTCAACAGCAGGTCATGAACGCGCCAGAACTTTTCTTCTCGGTGGACCGCACACGTGCCTCACAGCTCGGGCTCACTCAGCGCGATGTTGCGCAGAGCCTGCTCATCTCCCTGAGCTCGAGTGGACAGACCGCTCCGAATTATTTTCTGAATCCGCAGAATGGCGTGTCGTACACCGTCGCGGTTCAGACCCCGCAATATCGATTCACGTCGCTGAACGACCTGGAGTCGACGCCGGTAATGGCGGCCGGCGTTGCGCCGCAATTACTCGGCAATCTCGCCACTGAATCCCGACGCACCTCGCTCGCAGTCGTGGACCACTACAACATCCAGCGAGTCTACGATGTCTACGCCGGCGCAGATGGTCGCGATCTCGGTGGCGTCGCGCGTGACATAGATCGGATCGTCGATCAGGTGCGCCGGAAGCTGCCACTCGGCACGACCATCGAGATGCGTGGCCAGGTCGAGAGCATGCGCGATGCATTCACTGGACTTGGGTTCGGCCTGGCATTCGCAATTCTGCTCGTTTACTTCCTCATGGTTGTGAATTTTCAGTCGTGGCTCGATCCATTCATAATTATCATGGCGCTGCCCGCTGCGCTTGTCGGCATCGTCTGGATGCTGTTCGTGACTCATACAACTTTCAGTGTGCCATCATTGATGGGTGCTGTCATGGCGATGGGCGTCGCGACCGCGAACAGCATACTTGTCGTTACATTCGCCAATTCGCGCCGCGCCGATGGACTCGATGCCGTCGAAGCAGCCATCGATGCGGGCAGAACGCGCCTTCGCCCGGTGCTCATGACCGCGCTCGCGATGATCATCGGAATGCTCCCGATGGCGCTTGGCCTCGGCGAAGGCGGCGAGCAGAATGCCCCGCTCGGTAGGGCAGTCATCGGCGGCCTGATCATCGCAACGGTTGCTACACTTGTCCTCGTTCCCGTTGTTTACAGCGTCCTGCGCACTCGCCCCCCGGGTCGCGTGGAGGATGCACTGTTGAACTCATGACACACTCTCCGTCATCCGCACGTCGATCGCGACTGCCCGTTGCGGCGTTCGTCGCCGTCCTGGGAATTCTACTCGCGATTGGCATCATTCCTCGCGTCACTCGAACTCGCGCGCTCGCGGCTGAAGCTCGCGCCGCATCCGACACGACCCTCCCCACGTCGGTTTCTACCGCCGTGCGCGCGAAGAGTGAACCGCTCGATCTGCCTGGCACGTTACAGCCGCTGCACGAGGCCGTCATGTACGCGCGCTCCGCGGGCTACGTCCGCCACTGGTACGCGGACATCGGCGCGCACGTGAGCGCGGGCGAGATCCTTGCGACCATCGAAGCGCCTGAAGTAGATCAACAGGTTCAGGAGGCACAGGCGCAACTCAAGCAGGCGACCGCCACACTCGCACTGGCGGAAAGCGATCTCGATCGCTGGAAGTCTCTCGCGCACGACAGCGCAGTGAGCCAGCAGGAGCTGGATCAGAAGACCGCCGCGTACCAGGCGAGCGCCGCGACTGCAAACGCTCAACGCGCGAATCTCCAGCGGCTGACGAGCGTCCAGGGTTACAGCCGCGTGACTGCGCCATTCGCGGGCGTCGTCACGGCGCGCAACGTGGATGTCGGCGCCCTCGTGAGCCCCGGAACGAGTGGAGCCGGAACAGGTGGCGCAGGACTGTTCCGAGTTTCCCAGACAGACACGATGCGCGTGTACGTCAACGTGCCGCAATCTCTCGTCCCATCAATCCATGTTGGACAGTCTGCGAGCGTGTCGCTGTCCGAGCAGCAGGGTCGCACCTACACGGGGCGAGTGGCCCGCACCTCGGACGCACTTGATCCAGCAACGCGTACCCTGCTTGTCGAAGTCGACGTCGCAAACACGGATCACTCGCTGCTCAGCGGAAGCTTCGTTCAGGTTGGCCTCACCACTGCTGGAATGCAGCCTGCGATCGTTGTCCCCGCGAACGCGTTGCTCGTCAACGCCACCGGAACTCAGGTAATAGTCGTCGATGATCATAACGTCGCCCACTATCACAAAGTCACGGTCGGGCGAGACTACGGCGCGACGGTCGAAATTCTCTCGGGCGTCGATGAGGGTGCAATCGTCGCGCTCAATCCTTCTGACCAAATCCGTGACGGCCACCAAATCAGGCCCGTCAAAGTGCCCGCGGGCGGCTGATTCCGACGGCCAAAAACCCCCGCGAAACGCAATAAGACTTGCGGATTACAACGGGATCCCGTCAAATCGTGCGCTGGCTTAAATCGTTAAATCGTTTCATCACAACGAGTTAACCCCAATACCTCTACGTGGCGCGGGCGTTGCCAATCTCAAGCTCACGCGACCAGTCGCGATCTGTCAGAAACTTGTTTACGAGGGTTGACCATACATGCGCGAATCAAAGGGCTTCACCCTCATCGAACTGTTGATCGTAGTTGTGATCATCGGCATTCTCGCAGCAATGGCTATTCCCCGGTACAGCAGTGTCAAGGAAAGGGCGTACCTCGCGACGGTGAAGACTGATCTCAAGAATCTCGAGATATCAGAGGAGGCGTATGCGTCCACCAACTCGGGCAGCTACTTCTCCCATACCTACACCACGCCGACGGATTCCGCGAATACGTTCGGGGCTTCGATGAACGTTTCGATTATTGCCACAGCCGCTGGCAGCAGCGGCTGGAGCGCCACGGCGACCCACTCGAACGCTCCGGGACATACGTGTGCAATATTCATAGGCACAGCGCCAGTCTCGCCAGCCGTGTTCGAGGGGGCTCCCGCCTGCGATTGAGGCGGAACGGCTTCAGTCACCCACTGCGCGGAACATGACGATGTCTGTCTGATCGTCATCCCCCAGGAGAAAGGACTGAGTGCCGGATTCGACAAATCCGGACTTGCGATAAAAAGATCTGGCTCGCGGATTGTGTTCCCACACCGCGAGCCAGATCACATCTGCGCCACACTCGATCGCGTAGTCCAACGCGCATCGCATGAGACGTTGGGCGAGCCCCTGGCCGTGCAATGCGCCGGTAATGTAGAATCGCTTGAGCTCGATCGGTGAAAGCGTCGCGATGCCGTCCGGCGCAGCTCCGCGCCGCAAATGCGCATAACCCACAACCGTTGCGTTCAATTCTGCAATGAACACGACGGCCGCGGGATCCGAGATATCGGCGCGTTGATGCTCCGTACCAAATGTCGCCGCAACGTACCGCTCCATATCCTCAGCCCGATTGTCCGGTCCGAAGGTCTCGCAGAAACACCGCTCCGCGAACTGAGCCAGCTTCGCTGCGTCGACGACCGTCGCTCGGCGAAGCAGTACCGCATCAGACATTTCGAATGAGTGCGCTGCTGCTATCGGTAGTTGCCGAATTTCAGCTCGACGCCAAAATCACCGGAACGAAGGAGCGCGATCGCCGTCTGGAGATCATCGCGGGAGGGAGAACTCACGCGAACCTGATCAGCCTGAATCGCTGCCTGCACCTTGGAAATCTTTGCTTCCTTGATGGCCGCCGCGACCTTCTTGGCCGTGTCGCTGTCGAGTGACGTCTTCAGCTTGATCTCACAACGCACCGTGTCACCGCCGGCCTGCTTCACCTCGCCAATGTCGAGATTCCTTACCGGAACGCCGCGCTTGACGAGCTTGCCCCATAAAACATCGGTAAGCGCCTTCATCTGATACTCGCTGTCAGCGACGAGGACCAGCATTTCTTCGGCGCGCTGGAAATCGATGGTCGACTTCGAGCCCTTGAAATCGTATCGCTGGCCAATCTCCTTTTGAGACTGGTTGACGGCATTGTCGACCTCCTGCATGTCGACGCCAGTGGTAACGTCGAATGAATTCAATTGTGCCATTGTTGATGCGCTTTCGTGGGTTTAAGGGACGTCTGCTGCGACGGCGGCAAGATCATCGCTTCCGTAGCCCGCAGCGATTATCTCGTCGAATCGGCGCGCGATCGCGGGGACGACGTGAAGCGTGGTATCTGCGATCGCGGCGCTGTCGAGCATCAACCGCACGTCCTTGCGCGCAGCGGTCAGTTCAAAGGAAGCCGGCGAAAATTCACCAGACGCCATCCGCTGCCCACGGCCCGAGATCTGACTCGCCGGATTGAAATCTTCGAACACTGTTACGGCATCTTCGGGTTCGATTCCGAGCCCGCGCGCGAAGGTGATCACGTCCGCAATTCCCGACGCAACGAACATCAGAAACATGTTGCCGAACAGTTTGTACGCAGCCGCCAGATCGGGACGCTCTCCAAGAAAGCGTACTTTGCCAGTCATCTGCTCCAGGTCGCCGCGGACCACGTTGAAGATGCTCCGGGGACCGGCAACGATCATCGAACCCGTGGCCTCACGCGCGTTGGCCGGACCCATGAATACAGGAGCATGAAGGAACTTCACGCCCAGACTGCCCAGCCGTTGCGCGCGCGCTGCAGTCGCTTGAACCGCGGTTGTCGAGTGATCCAGAATCACTGCACCTGGCTCAAGCGCTGGCAGTAGTTGTTGCACGACGTCATCCACGGCAGCGTCATCCAGCAACGAAAGGTGGACTCGGGTCGCGCCGCGCACCGCTTCAGCCGGACTTGCGGCTACATGCGCACCTTCCCTGCCGAGATCGGCAGCGCGCGAACTGGTTCGGTTCCAAACAGTGACGCTTTGCCCGCGAGCGAGCATTGCGCGGACGAATCCGGTCCCCATCAGGCCAGTGCCAAGGAATGCTGTCATGCCGTGAAAGCTAGCGATCCATGCGGTGCATCACAGCTATTCGAACGATTGTTCGACGGGATGCCATGAGGGATTCCACGGCTCAAGGAAACAGACGGGCACCGCGATATTCAAATCATGACCTCTCTCGGCGATTTCCGTTGACGTGGCTCGCAATTCGCGGTGGTTCGACTCGGAATTCGCCCAGGGACCGTTAGTCCGGAGCGATTGTTCTTAATTCTCGTATCTCTCGCATGCAGAGCTGTATCATCTCATTCAACATCGTGTGCTTAGCCAGGTGACGACCAGTGACCGCCCGGGGGCGTGTCGTGATGTCGCCGACGCCCATGGCAAGCAGTGGCGAGTGCGAGAAATGGAGATGGCGGAGGGCGACGGAACTGTCGCCCGAAAGTCGCTCATCGCTCTCAACGACATGATAATCCGCCGATTCTGGACATTTCCCGCCGGCTGGCGCGAGCTGAGCGACGGCGCGTTGCTCGCGCTGATCGACGGACCGGCACAGCCACACCCCGAAGCGCGACACGAAATGGATTAGTTGAAGTTCAGTCAAGCGGAATGGAAAAGGAGCCACCGAACAAAGCTGTTCGGTGGCTCCTTTTTTTGTCGTCGCTACGACCCGAAGACTACTTGAGGCGCGGGCTCGTCGTCCGCGGGGCCTTGGCACAGGCCGGCCACGTGGTTGGAGCGCGGAACCGCCGGCCACCAGCAGCTGGATTCTCCGCCGCTATTTTGGCTGCTTCGGCGGCCAGATCGACTCGCTCGCGCGTGATCATGGTCGGATCTTCCGAGGCGAGATATGCCAGCATTGCTGTGAGCGTCGCATTCGACTTGAGGTCGTCGAACACGATCTTGTCGTAGGTGTCCCGGTTGGTGTGCCAGGTGTAATTGCCGTAATCCCAGTTCAACGCGCCGAGTCCGAATGCGGGCAACCCGTTACACCCGAACGAGAAGTCATCGCTCCCGCCGCCAGCCGGAAATCCTGCACCACCGAACTTGACCTGTTCCTGGAATACAGTCGGGAGCTTGGACAGCCACTGCGTGATGTGAACCGCGGCATTCGGCAGTCCGCCACCACCCATCCGCACTACGCGGCCGGTTCCGTTGTCCTGATTGAAGAGGGCCTGCAGTCCTTTCAACACTTCCGGATGGTCTTCGGTAAACGCTTTCGAACCAACCTCTCCTTCCTCCTCGCCACTCCAGTGGCCGACGAGAATCGTGCGCTTCGGATGTGGATAGACCTGTTTGAGAATCCGCATCGCTTCCATCATTGTGATCGTGCCGGTTCCGTTGTCAGTCGCGCCAGAGGAGCCATCCCATGAATCGAAGTGGGCTGAGAGCATGACGTATTCGTTCGGCTTTTCCGTACCCTTGATCTCTGCTATGGTGTTGAACACTGGCCGCTCGCCAAGGAGCTGAGCGTCGAGGTTCATGCGGATCTTGGGATTCTGGTGGTTCTCCGTGAGACGGAAGACGAGGCCGTAATCTTCGCAGCTAAGTGCCACGGTTGGCGCCTTGGTGTTGTACGTCTCGAACACCTCGATCGTCCCCCAGCCATCCTTCGGCCGCGACGTAATGACTCCAGCGACGCCGCCTTCCTCGAGACGCTTGCCGAGCTCACCACCGCCGAGTGCGAGACTGTACCCGGTACCGCGAACATCGCGGCCGCCCCACTCTCTTGTAATCTGGGCGCGGAGGCTGTCCATTGCGACTTTTGACTCGGGCGTCGCGTTCGTCTCCCAGTCCTCGCGCGGCCGGCAAGTTGGCTGCGGGGCCGAGACGAGGATGAACTTGCCACGCGCCTGCGGAAGCCACTTGACGAACGCGGTGCTATCGGGGAATCGTGGGAGAATGATCGTGGTAGACGTGAGGTCACGCTTCCCGGTACCCGGGCTGTAGCCAACCATCTGGCCTTCGAGAGAGCGAACTCGCGGTGAGATGAGGTCGATGTGCGAATAACCGCGGCGCCATCCGCGCCACGTTCCGTACTGCTCGTTATGCGCTTCGATGCCCCACGACTTGTACTTGCTCACGAGCCAGTTGTTGCCCTCGCGCAGCTCATCACCGCCCTGCAGCCTCGGTCCGACTGAATCGAACAAGGCCTGGGACAGTTCGTAGACATGAGTGCTGTCCATGCCAAGCGCCCAGATCCGTTTGATGATCGGATCGTCGGTCGGGAACGACTGCGCGTGGAGGGGAACGTAGGGCGCGGCGAGGAGCGCGGCGAAGAGTAGAGTCTTACGAATCATGCTGACGAGAGCTGGGGTGAACCCGTCCGTTTGGCGGGCGGTCCTGCTGCGGGCGCACCGGCGCGCCCGGATCGTGACCTAGATACGTGGGGCACCACGATAACGTGGAGCGTGGTGCCCGTTCGTGCGAGGGGCGACCGCCCCCTACCAGATCCGGGGGACGAGGGACGGGGGTCTGACCATCGGATCACCGGGCTTGCAGCCGAACGCCTTTGCGAACGCGGGCATGTTGGAGACGGGGCCGTTGGTGCGCCACTCGGCTGGCGCATGCGGATCGGTTGCCGCACGCGAAAGCAGAGATTGCGGCCGGGTATGTTCGCGCCAGGTTTGAGCGTACGCAATGAAGAAACGCTGCTCCGGGGTGTATCCGTCGATCGTCTCGCGCTTGCCGGTGCGGTTGAGGGCGCGCTCCATTGCATCGTACGCGGTCAGCAGGCCGCCGTAATCGGCGAGATTCTCGCCGAGTGTAAGCTTGCCGTTGACGTGGGTCGTGTCCACCTGGATGTAGCCGTTGAACTGATTGACCATGAGTTGAGCCTGCTCGTCGAACCGCGTCGTATCTGCGGGTTGCCACCAGTCGCGCAGGTTGCCCTCGGCATCGTAGTGACGACCCTCGTCGTCGAAGCCATGTGTCAACTCGTGGCCGGCCCAGCTTCCGCCAAGCGCGCCGTAATTCGACGCCATGTCACCAGTCGCGTCGAACGTCTGTGGCAGGAGCGCACCGGCCGGAAATACCATCTCGTTCACCGAGGGATCGTAGTAGGCATTGACGGTCGGGACCGTCATGCCCCACTCCGTCTTATCCACGGGCGTGCCCGGCCGGTTGGCGACGCGGTTCCACTCAAAGGTGTTGGCGGCCAGAACATTCTGGACGAACGAGCCATCGCTTACATGAAGCGCGGAGTAGTCGCGCCATTGGTCGGGATATCCGACTTTCTCATTCATGCTGGCGAGCTTGGACAGAGCGTACTTGCGGGTGGAGTCGGACATCCACGTAAGTGCAAGGATGCGATCATGGAATGACGCGCGAATGTCATCGATTACCTGTTTCGCGGCTGCCTTTGCCGCCGGCGGAAAGGTCCTGTCGACGTAAGCCTGTCCCAACGCCTCACCGATCTTGCGATCGGTTGCGCGCAGGCAGCGCTTCCATCGCGGAAGCATCTGCTTTGCACCACTGTAGAGGGAACCATACGCGAAGTCCTCATTCGCGAATGGGGAGCTGAGCCATGGAGAGGCAGTTGCGATGAGGTGATAGCGCAGATACGCGCGCCACTGATCCAGCGGCGCAGTCCTGACGAGATCGCTTGCCCTGGCGATGAAGTTTGGCTGCTCGACATTCACGAACGCGAGCGGAACAGTGACACCAACCGCACGCAGGTACGACGGCCACTCGAGTCCAGGCGCCATGTGCTCCAGATCGGCCATCGACGTCTTGTGATACGTTGCATTTGGGTCACGCATCGCAACGCGCGTCATGGATGCTTTGGCTAGCTCCGTTTCGAGCGCCATGACGCGACTTGCGTCGGCAGCAGCTGCCGCAGGCGCTTCGCCCGCCAGTACAAGCGTCCGTGCAACGTGAGCAACGTACTTGGTGCGGAGTGAGTCCGACGCAGGATCGGTCTTCGTGTAGTAATCCCGATCCGGCATACCGAGTCCGCCCTGCGAAATCCACGCGATGTAGTGCGCCGCATCCTTCGGGTCCGCGTTGGGCCCGAACCGGAAAAGTGCCCCGACGCCGGCTCGCTGAAGTGTGCCGATTTCAGTGACAAGGCCAGACCTGGAATTCAGCGCAGCGATCTCAGCAAGCTGCGTGCTTATCGGCTGGATGCCTTGCTTCTCCGCGAGCGTGGAGTCCATGCAGCTCGCGTAGAATGTTCCGAGTTTCGCCTTTGTGCTGTTCGCCGGCTCACTATGACGATTGGCCATCGCGTCGTCAAGAACGGAGCGTACAACGAGCTCATTCAGATCCGTCATGTCCTTGGCGACGCCGGACGACGAAAATGCGGCGGGGATAGTGTCCCGCTTGAGCCATCCACCGTTCGCGAATGCAAAGAAATCGCGGCACGCGTGAACCGTGGTATCCATGTACGATGGATCGAACACCTTCAACGGTGGCGGAATCGGCACGGCTGATGATGCAGCAGTGGATTGTGCACCGATCGGAAGTGTTCCAACGCAACTCGCGGCCACGACCAGAGCGGCTGCGAATCGAAGGCTGTGGCCGGCAACAAAACTGTTTGGATTTGACATCGCTGTTGAAATACGGGAGGCAGAAGAGTTGAGCATTATCGTAACGCCATATGCCCGGCAGTACCAGATCGCGGGCCCGAGCCATTCGAGCTGGACGATTGCCTGGCGGCAAAGTCGATGAAGCCGCGGTCTGGATCAGTGGAGATGAGCTGGACTCGGACTTTGTCGCCGACATCAAGGCCGGTTTCTCCGCGCATGACGCGGCCTTCGATCGGCGGCTTGATGACGCGCACGAACGTTCCGCTCTGACTGACGCCCGTAACAATTGCGTCGAACTCCTCTCCAGTGCGTCCGCGCATGGATACCGCTGCCGCGACCTTCCTCACCTGCCGTTCAACCTTGCGCGCGGCATTTTCACGATCAGTGCATCGCGCTGCGAGCCTGGTCAGATCGTCCATCGAATACGGCGATGGCTTGCCTGCAAGAACTGCCTTCAGCAAGCGCTGCGTGATCAGATCAGCATACCGCCGATTGGGCGCCGTCGAATGTGTGTAATCGTGTGTCGCAAGCGCGAAATGGCCGAGGTCCGGCTGACCAGCGGCATGAGCATCGTACTCACCAGGTCCGATGAGCTTCACGATCGCGAGGGACAGATCGGCAAAGTGGTCCGGGTCCGCCTTGCGTCGTGCCGCGAGAAATGCCGACAGCGCAGCAGAGCTGGCTTCGCCGGGAAGACTCGCGCCGAGCCTTGCGGCGAGATCGACGATTCGGCTCCAGCGATCAGGCGATCGCACGACGCGCCGAATTGTTGGCGATCCGTGCTCGTCGAGAAATTGCGCCATGGCCACATTCGCGGCGATCATCAGATCCTCGATCAGTTGGCTCGCGCGCGTCTTCCGCACGAGCTCGATATCGACGGATTGATCGGGGCGGACGACCGACCGTGCCTCAATGGTGTCGATGTCGAGTGCGCCGCTTCGTTCTCTTGCGCCCCGGAGCATCTGCGCAACGGAGTCCTGAAGTCGCAGTTGATCCTGAATCGCCTGGGTCGCCGACTCCGGCAAGCTGGTCGTTCCGTCGAGCCATGCGCCGACGTTGTCGTATGCCAGTTGCGCGTGATTCCTCACACGAGCCAGGTACACGATGTGCGATTTTGTGCCACCGTCGGGCGCAACGACGAACTCCGTTATTACCGACGCCCTGTCCTCGTTCGGGTTCAGCGAAGTGAGATCGGTCGAGAGCCGCGCGGGGAGCATCGGGTACGTCTCGATGCCGGTGTAGACCGAAGTCGAGTTGGAGCCGGCAAACTGATCTGTCACCGATCCCTGGCGCACTATGACATCCACGTCTGCGATGGCAATACGCACGCGCACCGTTCCGTCGGCCAGCTTTTCCGCGACTTCAAGTTGATCCAGATCTCGCGACGTATCGTTGTCGATCGACGACCACGGGAGATCGCGCAAGTCCTGGGCGCTGGCTTCCTGGGCGCCACTCGGCTCCGTGGCCCGCCCGACCTCGGCTGTCACCGCCGCCGGAACGTCAGGGATGAACCCGTTTTCGAGCATCGCTTTATGCGCGGCCGCGCGCAGATCAAATGGCTGAATCATGCCCATAACGTGCCGGCTGGCGTGAACGCGCACAAGGGCACCCGGGGCCCGCGCACCCCCGAAGCAGCGCGAATTTGGTATGTTGAGTCATCCAAACCCGGATTTTACATGAAGCGTCTACCAGCCTCCGTGCACCGCTCGCTCGACATGCTCGCCGTAATCTGCTTTCTGGGGGCGCCAATCCTCCTCGGGCTCACCGGACGGGCTGCGTTGGTGTCATATGCCCTTGCGGCAATCCACATTCTCGTCACGCTCTCCACGAAATTCCCCGATACGGGGCACAAGCCCCTCTCTCTGAGAAATCACGGCGTCATCGAACTGGTTGTCGGCATCGCACTCATAGCTCTTCCGTGGCTGGCCGGATGGGATGGGACCGCAAGGTCATACTACGTGACGGCCGGAATCATTCTGCTGATCGTCTGGGCCGCATCCAATTACGGACGACAGTACGGCGCTGAGCGGGCGCAGAAGGCGCGAGGCTGAGTGCGCGAGGCTGTCACGCGATTGACCGCGCTGGCGACTGCTTCGGTTTTGATGGCCGGCGCCTGGGGATGTGGCGGAAGCGATAACAACACCGGGAAGGAATCAGCTTCCTTTCCCGCGAACGCGCCCGTGCCGTCCTCGCCGGAACTCGCGTCCAATCAGGGCCCGATCATCGTTGGCGGACATGCCATAATCCGACAGGGGGCTGTAGGACCGCTCCGCGTCGGCGAATGGCGACGCCCGGTCATGTCATTTGTCTATGTCGTAGGCGCGCGCTCGGGGCGCGACAGCGTGAGCATCATCGTAGTGCGTGGAATCGGGAAGGACACCGTAACGCTCGCCTTCTCAAACGACACCCTGCGAAGCATTCTCGTTACTCGACCGGGCGCACGAACTTCCGACGGCATTGAAGTCGGCACACCATTCGCCACGGTCGCCGGCCGGAGCGACGCGACGACGATAACGCGCGGTACAGCTCGGGTCGCTTCCATCCGCGGTTTATGTGGTGTGAAGTTCGCCACAGACTCCGCCGCACTGAGCTCAGACAGCGCGGGACCGAAGGGTCAGACCGCGCCCGATACCATTCGAGCGATCTCGATCGACCTGTGCAAGAGCTAGTCAACGCACCGACTTCATCGTGATGACCAGGCGGCACCACGACTACAGGTCGTCCACCGACTTCGGCCAGTCCTTCTTGAGCAATCTCGAAAGTCCCCGATCGGCGAGGAGTCTGCCGCCGGTCTGGCACCGCGCGCAATAGTCGGTTTCGTTGGTTGCGTACCGAATACGCTGCACTGGCGTGCCACAAACGGGACATGGCTGCTTGTACTTGCCATGGACTGCCATTTCCGGCCTGAATGCGGTTACGCGCTCCGGGAAACCGTCGCCGGTTTCCGATCTCAATCGCTCGATCCATTCGCGTAACAGCTCGCGCGTGGCGACGTAGAGGCGGCTTACCGCTGCGTCGTCCATGTTGCGCGTTAGCGCAACGGGAGACAGGCGCGCCCTGTGCAGTATCTCATCGGAGTATGAATTTCCGATCCCGTCGAACAGTCGCGGATCGGTCAAGGCTCTCTTGAGAGTGTGGTTCTCGCTCTTCAAACGGATTGCGAATTCGTCCGGACCGATCGCCAGCACATCCAACCCGCCGCGATCGAATTCATTCATCGCCGCAGTGCCGCGCACCAGCGCCAGTGATGCTCGGCGCGTCGTCCCGGCCTCCGTGAGAACCAAAGTTCCAGTCGCGAATTCAAATGCGGCAAGACTCAATTTTTTCGGAGCTGCCTTGCCGGGCGGCAACCACCGCAATCGCCCGGCGATCATGAGGTGGATCACGATGAACAGGTCGTCTTCCAGGCCGATGACTATTCGCTTGCCGATGCGCTGAACCAGAACAACCTCTTTACCATTCGCCACCGCAACTGGTGGATCGAACGTCCGCAGGACAAAGGGATTGAGAATACGCAATGCGATCAGCCGTCGGTGCAGCAGCCGTGACGACAGGGCTTCGATGTAGACGGTTATGTCCGGAAGTTCGGGCACGCGCAGCTACGTCAGAAACTCGTGAAGAAGCGAGTGAAAGTGATGCACGCCATTCTCGCGCTTCACAGAATAGCGGCCACGATCATACACTCTCGATCTGAGGTTCTTCTGGACTGCTTCGCAGATCTCGATATCCTCGACCTGGATTTCATCACTGAACTTGAGTATTCGGGTCCAGGCTTCGTCTGCGTGTACATCGTCTGGCGGATCGGCGGAATACCATTCAAAGACCGTCAGCGTGCGGTCGACGCCGAGCGGAAGGATCAAGTTGGTCTGCATCTGCCCCAGATAGACATTGAGCATGGTGTTCGGGAACAACCAGTAGTACTGGGCCTGATCGTCGGCGCTTCCCCCCTGCTCCGGTGGGAGATAATTCCGGGAGGATGCGTTTCCAGTTACCGGACGCAGCGGCGCGTGTTGCAGCGAATAGTATCTGTGGGGTTCGACACGATATTCGTCGTACGCGATCTCCTTGTGCAAACCCGGATGCACAACGGGAATGTGGTACCCCTCGAGATAGTTGTCGATGTAGACTTTCCAGTTGCAGTTCAGCACGTATTCTCGGCGCATCACGTAGCGCATGTCATCAATGTGAAAATGTCGGGCCCGCTCCGGAATGTCCTCGAGGAAATCCGCGAGCGGGGGCGCCTTGAGATCCAGATTCGCAAATACGAGTGGCCCCCACTGCGCAACCTGGACAGCCTTGAGGTGCATATCGGCAAGGGAGAAGCGCTCCACTCCTTCCATCTCTGGTGCGCGGATCAGACCGCCCTGCAGGTTGTATGTCCATCCGTGATAGTGGCACTGGAGTGTCTTGCGCTTGCCACATCCAACCGCAACCATGCCGGCACGATGGAGACACACGTTGTGAAAGCCGCGCAGTGTATCTCCGTCACGCACGACGACGATGCCCTCGCCAGCCACGTCTGCGGTGAAGAACTGACCGGATTCCAGAACCTGACTCGCACGTCCAACCAGTTGCCATGTGCGCCCGAAGATTCGCTCCTGCTCGAGCTCCAGATAAACTGGATCGGTGTACAACCGGGATGGGATCGTTGCCGCACTGGCGATCGATGCATCAAAGGGAAAGTGAAGGGGCACGGCAGGATCTCCTCGGTCGATGGACTGGCAGCGACGCGACAATTGTAACACCAGAAGGGGCTCGACTGCACCATGCGGTCGAGCCCCTTCTGGTGTTACAAAGCCTCCCGTTCTACGGAACGAGCAGAATCAAGTACGGTGATGGTCTCCAGAACGTCTTCGGATCGGTGATGTGGATTGGACCCTTGAACACGCGACCCTTCGCGTCGGACCTGTCCGCGCCGCTGAGATCCTGGGCCGAGATGACTTCATACGTCTTCGTGGTGTCGACGGGGACAGTTGACAGCGCGGTCATGTCGAAGGCCCTGAATAGCGTCGTATCGGGATGAGTATTTGCCGGTCGGACCGTTTCGCCGATCTTCACGATGAACGGAAAACGGGTGCCGCCGACCTTGTTGACGATGCCGTGTTTGACCAGATAGTCGGCTGTGCCGCTGATGACGAATACGCGGTGATTCTCGTAGGCGGTCGAGTCGATTGTGTAGCCAAGCTGCTGAGTCTTGTACGCGAGCGAATCGATGCGGATATTGGCCGCGTAAAGCTGACGCACCAGCGAATCAGCCCGGGTTTGCGATGCTCCGAGCTGTGACTGAAGGGCTGCTACCGTCCGCGTGAAATCATCGACCTGCGACTTGAGCTGGGTATTTTCGCCGCCGAGTGTCTTGACGCGTGCGGAAATGGTATTGAGTCGGGCCCGGGTTGTACGAAGACTCTGCAACGCGGCCACGGTGCGAGCACGCACATCCTCTTCGTACGTCTTGATCGGTTCGCCGTTGTGTTTTGCTTTCATTCCGGCGAGCGAGGTAGCCGAGTCGATGGAGGCCATTGCTGCCAGCAGACTGCGGGTTGCTCCGAAGAGCGAGTCCTTCTGTGCCTGGAGCTGCGCATTCTGTGTAGTCAGGGTCGAATCCTGCGCTGCAGCGGTTGGTGGAGGGGCCGCCCCGTTCTTACCCGCACCAGTATCGCCTTTCCCGCAAGCGCCGAGTACCATGACCAGCAATACAGCTGGCGATATCCATTTAGTGGTACGACTCATAATCTTGTCTCTCCAGGTGATTGCATCCCATGCGGAGGCAGGGACGTCCCTCGTGGAACAGTCGGTCTAGCGCTCGCCTGCGAGTATCACGCCAAACCGTTAATCAAATGTTTACACGGGCCACTTCCAGACGATCCATGAAACAATCCGGCATTGCCGATCGGCACCAGCCGGTATCTTTACCGCACCATGATGCGCCGAACTCTGGCCAGAAAGTGCCTCAATTGACAGGCCACCACGTGACTGGCGAGCCGAGTGGCCGGAGTCTGCCAGTCTCGTGAATAGCCTCGCAAGAGCTTCGGCAAGGCCGAGATCCGTCCGGCTGAGTGCGCACCTCATCGCGCTGATCGCAGCACTCGCTATTACCGTGGCACCCCGCGTTGCTCTAGCACACGCACACCTGGTGCGGAGCGCGCCGGCCCCCAACAGTCACGTATCGGGATCTCCGACAGAGCTCCGCCTCTGGTTCAGCGAAGCTGCTGAAGTCACGATGACGACAATTTCCGTCACAGGACCGAATGGAGAGCGGGTCGCAATTGGGCCGATCAATGTCGATGGCACGGATCCGCTGGTAATGTACACAGCTCTTGCCGCTCCGATCGGGGCTGGCACGTACACCGTCAGGTGGCGTACTGTCGCGACGGACGACGGCCATCCGTCGAGCGGGAAATTTTCGTTCGTGGTGGATGCTGCCACGAACGGCGCGCCGACACGCGCTGATGCAGCCGCGTCGATTTCCCCAGGACACCTTGTCCCCGAGGCCGCTCCTGCGCCGACAATCGCGCCGCATGCCGGTGCCGTCAGCCCAATGGATGTGGAGTCTCCGAGCTACGTGATTGCACGATGGCTGAATTTCATGGCGCTGATCACCGTCATTGGAGTCATCGCGTTTCGGTTTCTGGTCGTGCCTCGCGTGGTATCGCGGCTCAATGCAGACTCGGCTGTACCGGAGTCGAGTGCTGGAGCTGCGTTCGCGATCGACACGGCGCGCCGCGGAGCGTCCGTCGGCCTGACAGCGAGCATCGTCGTCTTGATAGCTGCGGTTTGGCGGCTGTACGCTGAGCGCGCCGTCATTGGGGGCGGAATTGAAATCCGGACGGTGCTGCATTCATACTGGGGACTTGTATGGCACGTGCAGTTGGGCGCGGCGCTGCTCGCGTGCGTAGCGTTTTCCCTGGCGCGACACTCCGTCCCCTCGAAGGCCGCAACGTCAGGCTGGGCCCTGGCCGCGATCGCAGCCATCATACTTGGCGCTAGCTCGGCATTCGCGGGGCACGCCATGGCGGCGCCAGAGTATCGAACGACAGCCGTGGCACTGGACATACTTCACGTTCTGGCAGCCGGCGGCTGGCTCGGCGGATTGTTTGCGCTGGCGACCGTCGGCGTTCCTGTTGCACTCTCAGCGGGCACAGACTCCGATCGGCCCGCGGGGATGCCATTCGTTGCAAGGGTCGTGAATGCATTCAGCCCGGTTGCGCTGAGTCTCGCTGGAGTGGTCGTCGTAACCGGGGGTCTCGCCGCCAAGATGCGTATAGGCTCCTGGGCAGCGCTTCTCGATTCGAATTACGGGAAGGTGCTGATGATCAAGCTCGGTTTCGTTTTACTTGTTGTTGCAGGTGGTGCGTTCAACTGGCGGCGGATGCGCATCGCACTGTCGCTCCCCACCGGATACTCGGCCGTGAGCACGTTCCGCCGCTCAGCCTGGTTTGAGATCACCGCCGGAATCCTGGTGATTGCCGCCACGGCGGTACTCGTTGCGACCCAACCGCCCATCCACTGATCAGTCCACCGTTGCCATCGCCATGGGTTGCGTTGCGACGGCTGGACGGCGATCGAGATGGCTCCGCAACAGCGCGCGGGTTGCTGCCGCGATCGAGGGCTCGAGCTCCAGACGCGGCGGCCGCACGTAAGCGGTTCCGCAGCCCATCTCCTGTTGAACGAACTTGATGTATTGCACGAATTCCGGCACCGTATCGAGTCGGAGCAATGGCAGAAACCAGTCGTAGAGCTCGCGTGCTTCCTTTATTCGTCCCTCATTCGCCAGCCTGACCAGCTCCACGGATTCAGCGGGCAACGCGTTGACAAGGCCGGCGATCCATCCGCTGGCGCCCATGAATATCGCCTCCACAATCATGTCATCCATTCCGGCAAACACGTTGAGTCGGTCGCCAAGCCGAGCAACTACGTTGGTAACCCGACGCACGTCGCCACTTGATTCCTTCACGGCGTGAAGATTTTCGTGTTCCGTGAGTTCCTCGAGCTGATCGGGGGTGACATCAGTGCCGTATGCGATCGGGTTGTTGTACAACATGCAGGACAGGTCCGTCGCGTCGATCACCGCACCGAAATGGGCGCGCATCTCACGCCAGCTGCCTTTATGAACGTACGGCGGAAGTGCCATTAGCCCTTCGCAGCCCACGTGCGAGGCGCGGCGCGCAAGAGCGACGCACTCCGCGGTACCAAGTCCCGCAATGCCGGCAATTACCGGGACGCGCTTCCCGACCGCTGCCACGCACGATTCAAGAATCTCAACCTTCTCCTCGAACTCCAGTGTCGCACTCTCACCGAGTGAGCCGAGCGCAACGATTCCGGTACAGCCGTGATCCACAAGCCAGGAAACGTGACGACCAATGAACTCGTGATCGACGGTCAGATCCCGGCTGAACGGCGTTGTGATTGCTGGAAACACTCCCGCCCATTGCGCCTTCTTCATTGGTACGCTTCTCCGACAGAGGAATTAAAAAGAAAAGAGGGAGTCGCGTTATCCGCGATTTCCGATGAGAGTACTGACACCAGGGCAGGTTCGACTGGTGATCGAACGGTGTCGGCCTGCCACGCGAGCAGAAACTCGAGTCCGGGCATGCATGTTCGTCCCTGACACGGCCCCATTCCCACGCGCGTGTACAACTTCGCCTGGCGCGCACACGCGGCGCCTTGAACCGCACCGTAGGTCACATCCTCGCACCGGCAGACGATTGTGCCTGCCGCTGGGAGCGATCGTAGCTCGGCGCGAGGTGCAAACACATCGAGCATCCGGCGTGCGCTCGCGACGAGAGTCGCGCGACGGCGCAGCAACTGCCGCGACGCCGGCCTTTGCTCGCCAACAGATATTCCGGCGATCTCTCCTTCGACAAGCGACAGAGGCGCGCCGCCAATGCCGGTCGCCTCACCCACCGCGAGCACGTGAGCAACGGTGGTTCTCTGCTGACTGTCTACAACAATGGCGCCATCACGAGTTTCACATCCGATGAGCCGCGCGATCTCGATGTTTGGCACGAGCCCGTAACCCATGCACAGCACGTCCGTCGGTTCGCGCCACGTGCGCCGACCGTCGGTCATGCTGACGCTTGTCACAGTATCGACGCCGTGCGCAGCAGTCACCCACGTGCCGGTGGCGTACGTCGACGTGAGAAATCGCGCGCGGTATTTTGCGGCCTGCACCAGAAGCGAGGGTGTTTTCCAGAGACTCGCCGCGAAACGGACGACCGATGCGCGGCTGGCCTGTTCGGCGACCAGCACCAACCTGGCCCCAGCGTCGGCAAGCGAAGCGGCTACTGGTAGCATGAGCGGTCCGGAGCCCGCGATGACCACGCGCTTGCCGGCGAATGATGCACCGGACTTGAGGAGCGCCTGTGTACCGCCAATCCCCATGACCCCCGGAAGGGTCCATCCATCGAACGGAATGAACAGTTCGCGGGCTCCTGTAGCCAGTATTATGCTTGCCGCCCAAACGCGGAGTGGGCGCCCCGCGGATTCCGCAAGGATTTCGAATCCGTCGGCATCGGGTCGGACGTCGACTACGAAAGTTTCGTTAATCAGTCTGGCGCCCGATGCCGCGAGTCGCGTGAGCCACGGCTGCGCTTCCGGTGCAACTCCGCCGCCCAGCTTGCGGCGCCATATCTGTCCGCCAGCGTCCAATCCGCGATCGACCACAACGACTCGAAGTCCACGCTCGGCCGCACATGTCGCCGCCGCGATTCCGCCGGGCCCGGCACCGATCACGATCACGTCGGCGGCGACTATCTCCGGATAGGTCTCGATGCGCGCAGGATTCACGAGTGGCTCGCCGTGCGAATGTGCATTCCATCCGCAACTGCGGTCAGGCATGCGCGTTGGTGCGGCCGACTGTCGATCGTCACCCTGCATTCGAAACAGACTCCCATACCGCAGACCGGACCACGTGGTTGCCCGGACACTGATTGACGTACCGCGGTGATGCCGAGATTGAACAGCACAGCCGCGACCGTGATCCCGTTGGGGACCTGCACGCGCTCACCGTCCACGACAACCGTGATCGGGAACTGCACGATGCGCGACGTCATCAGTGCACTCCCGCGGTCGAGAGTACGCGCGCCGGCGCAAACGGAGTAGGATCGATCGCCGGTTGCTGACCGACGATGAGATCAGCGATCAGCTGGCCGGTACCCAATGAAGTCGTGATGCCGAGCCCTTCGTGACCCGCCGCGATCCACAGGCCTGGCACTTCTTCCCAGGCGCCGATCAGCGGAAGCGTGTCAGGTGTCGCCGGCCGGAATCCCGTCCAGGATCGGATCGCCGACGTGAGCGCGAGCCCCGGCATGAAGTCGAGAGCGCGATCGAGCATCTTGCGAACTATTGCGCGGTTGATCGACGCATCCCATCCGACCAGCTCGCGCGATGATCCAATGAGCAGTTGCCCCGTCGCACGCGGCTGTACGTTGAACGCCACGGATTCGGTCGTCATCGTGTGGGCGCTCGCCAGGTAGCCCAACTCGACAAGCTGGTGCCTGCAGAAGCCAGGATAGCGATCGGTGATTACGAGGTGTCCCTTGCGCGGCACGATAGGCAGGCCCGGCGTGAGCGCGGGTGCCTGCGCCCCGCCCGCGTTAATCACGCAGTCGCACGAGATCCGCTCACTTCCCGCCAATACTTCACGAGGCCCGATCGCATCAACGCGAATCCCTTCGCGCAATTGGGCGCCCTTCTCCACCGCGCGTTGGACCAGCGCGAGCGCCGCATTGGGAGGATAGATGACGGCGTCGCCGGGAACACGCAGAGCGCCTGCAAGTCCAGGTCTCAGGTGCGGTTCCGCCTCCGCGAGTTGCGCTGGTGACAGCGTCTCCGCGTCGATACCGGAATCAGCATAAGTGCGCTGCTTCTCGCGCACGGCGTCCATCTGCTCCTCATCCTCGGCGACCCATAGCGTGCCGCAGGCGTCGTACTCGACGTTCGACGGAAGCTCGGATACCAACGCCGTCCACAACTGCGTCGAATACGCAGTGAGCGCCAACTGCGCCGGAGAATCGTCCATCGCAACCAGGTGACCCATACCCGCAGCGGTCGTCCCGCCACCCGCGAAGCTCGCGTCGAGTATGAGCACACGGCGTCCCGCGCGTGCGAGTGCTTCCGCACAGGCAGCGCCTACGATTCCGGCACCGATCACCACTGCATCGGGACGCTGACTCATCGCTATCTGCTGCGCGAAATTACGACGGCCGCGGCATTCACGCCGAGGGCGTTCCGCCGCGGAACGGATCCGCCACGTCGAACAACAATGTCGCCTCGGCGGTGACGAAAGCGGTGCCGCGTACGTGCGGAATCAATTCCCCACGATCGTTCGCCGTAAGCCACCCGGTGAACAGGCTTCCGGTGATGCTCTCCTGACGCCAGCGGGTACCGAGTGCGATCTCACCCTTCGCGTAGAGCACGGCCAACTTCGCAGACGTTCCTGTACCGCAGGGGGACCGGTCATACTCGCCGCCGGAGCACAACACGAAATTTCTGCAATCCGCATCCGCGCGCGTTGGCGGCGCGGAGATCTCGATGTGATCGATCGGTTCTCCGTTCGCACCCGTAATGCCGGCGGCATTGATCGCATCCTGAATCGCCTGAGTAACGCGGGTTAGCTCCTTCGCGTTCCCGCTCCTTACAGGCACCGGCGTATCGTGAGTGATGAAGAACCAGTTACCACCCCAGGCAACATCGCCGGCCACCAGCCCCACTCCCGGGACGTCGACTTCGACATTTCGCGCGTGGCAGAATGAGGGAACGTTGTCGATCGTAACGCTTCCATCTGTACCGAGTTCCGCCGAGACCGTCCCGACGGGAGTGTCGAGGCGTACCGTACCGGGCCGGATTCGGCCTAGATGTTGTAGCGTTCGCACCACTCCAATCGCGCCGTGGCCGCACATGCCGAGATACGTTCCGTTATTGAAGAAGATCACACCCGTCGTTGAGTCCGGGGAGACGGGTGGCGTCAGTAGCGCGCCCACAACCGCGTCGTAACCGCGAGGCTCGCACACGACAGCGCGACGAAGATGATCGAAATGCGCGCGGACGTATTCCAACCGTTCAGCCATCGTGTTCCCGAGAGGCTGCGGCCACCCGTCAAGCACCACGCGAGTCGGTTCTCCCTCCGTGTGCGAATCCACCACATGCATCGCCGAAGGGAACTCCGGTGACACGGTCACCGCTGATAAATCAATTTCTTCAACCACCGATGAACCGATCACGGATTAACCTGCACGGTCTTGATCTCCGTGTAGAACTCACGAGCGGCCGGTCCCTGCTCTCTACTGCCGGAACTCGATCCCTTCATCCCGCCAAACGGCGCATGCGGATCGACTCCCGTTGTGTCTCCGTTGACTCGAACCAATCCCACGTGAATGCGATTGATGTAATTCAGCGCTGCCCGGAGGTCCGTCGTAAATAGCGATGCGCTCAGGCCGTACGACGTGCGGTTGGCAATATCGATTGCGTGATCGAGGTCCTCCGCGCTGAATGCCGCCAGCACCGGTCCGAAGAGCTCACGCTGCGCGAGGATTCCATCGAGGTCGCCGCCTCGGACCACAGTCGGCGCGAAGAAATTGCCATTGCTGAAATCCGCCGAAGCGGGCACCGGGCTCGTGAACAGCAACTCGGCATTTGCATCTGCCAGCGACCTCGTGATCGAGTCGTGCGATGCGCGGCTTATGAGCGGCCCCACCGCGGCGCCCACATCTGTAACCGGGCCGATTGGGAGCGACTCGACCTGCGCGCGCAGTTGGCGCATGAACTCGTCTTCGACATCGCTCGCGACTATCACACGGCTAGTTGCCGTGCACTTCTGTCCGGCGTAACGCATCGCACCCGCTGCCGTGAGTGAGGCCGCCTTCGCGATGTCAGCGTCGGCCATCACGATCACGACGTTCTTTCCGCCCATCTCTGTCTGGTACCGGATATTGCGCGCAGCGGCAGCGGCGGCAACTCGCGCGCCGACCGCTCCCGATCCCGTGAAGCTCACGGCGCGAACTTCGGGTGCCTCGAGCAGTGCCGAGCCAACTGTCGCGCCCGCACCAAGGAGCACATTGAAGACACCGGCGGGGATTCCCGCGGCAAGTGCGGTTTCCGCAAGCAAGGTTGCGAGATACGACGAGGACTCTGCCGGCTTGAGAACGACCGTGTTTCCGAACGCGAGCGCCGGAGCGACCTTCCATAGAGGAATAGCCAGCGGAAAATTCCAAGGCGTTATCATGGCGACGACGCCGAGTGGCTCGCGCAGGCTGAATTGCAGCGATCCCGCCGATTGTGCCGGAATGACCTGACCCATCTCGCGCACAGCCTCGCCGGCGTAGTACCGCAGGATTACCACGCAGCGTCCCACTTCACCGCGCGACTCGCCAATCGGCTTGCCCACCTCACGGGCCATCACCTGCGCGAGTTCCTCCGACCGACCGCCAATCACCCCCGCCCAGCGATACAGGTGCTCCGCGCGTGCAGGGCCCGACAGCGAACGCCATGCCGGTAACGCAGCTGCTGCCGCGGCACTTGCGGCCTTCGCATCATCCGCCGATCCCATCGGGACGAATGCAACGACGTCGCGGACGTCGGATGGGTTCAGATCATCGATCCACTGATCGGCCTGACTTCCACGCCATTCGTTGTGTATGAAGTGCTGCAGTCGCGGAGCTGTACCAGTTGTCATGATCGCCGTGATTTGGTGGAGCGGACCTCGGCCGCCTGGCGTTCCGCACTTACGAAGCGAACCAGTTGGCGGCCTGCGCCGAGTATGTGCTGCCGCATGAGCGCGGCGGCCTGCTTGGTATCGTGCGCGGCGACAGCGGCCAGGATCGCGCGGTGTTCGTCGATCGCGCGCAGTTCGCCGTGCGTGAGTACAAGTTGCATCCGCAGATACCGATCACTCTGCTGGTGCAACCTCTGGATGATCGCCATTGTGAACGGCCGATCCGCGGGCGCGTACAGAGTTGAGTGGAATTCCCAATTGAGCTTGCCCCACTCGGTCACTTCCGCACTTCGGAACGCCGCCTCGTACGCCTTGAGGATCTCACGTGCGCGAGAAACATCCTCGGCCGTGGTCCGAGTGACCGCGCGGCGGACCAGGTCGCTTTCTATTTGTGCCCGAAGCTCGAAGAGCTCGTCGATCTCATCCACGGAGAGCGACGACACGACTGCACCGCGATGCGGGTTGAATACGACGAGTCCTTCAGCCTCCAGTTGGCGCAGCGCTTCACGAATGGGGATCCGACTCACGCCCAGTTCCGCAGCGAGGGCATCCTGTCGAAGCGGAGTATCGTCGGAGTACATCCCGCGAAGAATTCGTTCGCGCAGTGCTTCCGTCGCCTGGTGAGTGACGGTCTGCCGGGTAATTGGCAGAATCATCATCCCGTCTGGGACGGAACTGGCTGCTGGAGCTTTGGAATGTGATTTGACGGGACGGCCCATTAGCTGGATTCTCCGGAGCGGGGATGAAGCGCCTGTAAGTCAAGCAACTCGTAGAGATAAGCCGACTTCCCAACAGCCGCCACCGGCTCGTGTGGATTGGATACAATATCCCATTTTTCGCCTCCAGGCAAGGGTGCGGATCGCCGGCGCGCCCAGACGGTGCGCGCCGGCGCCTCAGCGGCTACCTGCGACCGCCGAGTACCGGGGATATTTCCCCGACCCGTCCCTTCATTGCGGTGTTGAAGGCCGGCACGTCGGTACGAATCAACGTGGCGTAACTCGTCCGCGCCGCCGCCAGACCGGCTTCGAGATTCGCCAGCGTTGCCATGGCCTGAGCGGTTGGACGATATTCGGCTCCGCCGGCCACATCGCCGGCTCCGCTCCCAATCTCACCGGACAGCCAGAGCAACCCTGCATAGACCTTGCTGGGTTCCACGAAATACTTGTCATCACTCTGCAGATCCGATCGGGAAAGAAGCTGATGCTCCACGCCAAGCATCTGCGTATCCAGGCGGTCCAGCGCCGATTCGATATCACTCTTGCCGGCGTTCCCCTCTCGCGCATCGGCGATCGACTTGCGCATGATTTCGATGTGATTGATCATGTTCGCGGCGTCGGTCATGTCATTACGAACCCGAACCTGAGCCTGCGTCGATGCGACCAGATCCGCATCCGATGACGGCATCGCCGGATCCCGGATTACGACGAAGGGCTGTGTGAACTTCTTCCCACCGACACTGAGCCGCACGGAGTAGCGGCCGGGCGCTGCAATCGGTCCGGTACGAACCGGGGCTTCGATACCCCAGTGAAGCACCGGGCGCGTCGACCTGCCGTTGAAACGAGGTTCGGCGAAAATATGCGGGTTGTCGGGTGCGACCGTACGAAGAGCAACCTGCTCGGCAGCCTCATAGCGAAGGTCCCACGGAACACGGTTGAGACCTGCGTGCGCGCGCATGTGATACGTGCGAACCTCGCTTCCCGATGCGTCGAGCACTTCCACGGTCACGCTATCCTGCGCCTGGGGCATTTCGAAAGTGAAATCGGCGTGGCCGGTTCGCGACTGCCTGAACGCAAGATGCGGCGCGAAAAGACGCGGCGCTGTTGCTGGCGTTTCCAAGGCGCTATCACCCAGCGCGGTGACGTCACGGAGGATGTACAAGCCACGTCCATACGTGGACACAACAACGTCGTTCCATCGTTTCGGCACGACGATCCATGTCACGGGCGAAGCGGGAAGTCCCGACTGGAATTGCGACCAGTGTCCGCCGCCGTTCAACGAGTAGTAGAATGCGTGTCCGGTGCCCGCAAACAACATTCCCTTCTGATTCGGGTTTTCCGCGATGGACATCACATAGTCGAGCGGGTGGTTGGCGGGCAGGTCGCCGGTGATGTTGGACCATGTCTTACCGTAGTCCGTCGTCTTGTAGATGTACGGCTTACGGTTGTCCATGATGTGGAAGTCGATCGCGACGTATGCGGTTGCCGGATCGAAGTGCGATGGCTCGATCTTGCGAATCGTTCCCCACGTTGGAAGGCCGGTCATGTTCCTGGTCACGTCGGTCCATGTCCCGCCGCCATTGCGCGTGTACCAGAGCTTCCCGTCGTTCGTGCCAGCCCAGATCAATCCCTTGCTGATCTCCGACGGTGCGATCGCGAATACGACTTCACCATAGAACTGGCCCAGATTGTCGGCTACGATCCCACCGGACGACACGATGCGCGACGGATCACGCGTCGAGAGATCCGGGCTGATCACACTCCAGTGCTGTCCGGCATCCGACGTTCTGAAGATGACCTGACAACCGTAGTAAACCGTATTGTGATCGAACGGATCTACCGCGATCGGCGGCGTCCAGTGACAACGATACTTCGCATCGTTCGGTGGCCAGTCAAGCGTGTGAATCCATGGGCTGACGGATCGCGCGAGTTTCGTGCGCGCATCCCAGCGCGTAACCTGGTCGCCGTAACATGTCGCCCATACGATATTCGGATCGGCAACATCGGGTACAGTGAATCCTGACTCGCAACCCCCGAGGCCATTCTCCCACGGGGTACGGTTGACTGTGTTGCCGAACGTCGCTGGCGCGGTCTGGCTGTCACCTCCGCTCGCGGCCGCGCGTCGCGCCCGCGTGCTTGCGGTGTCGCGACGCGCGATACGAGCGCCGGTGGAATCGCGGCGCGCAGTGTCGGCAGCCGCAGTATCCGCAGTCGGCGGCCCACGCCGACGCGGACCGCTACGAAGCGGAGAATCACTCGCTCCGCGCATCGGGAAGCTGTTGTCCTGCCTGTTGGAGTAGATCCAGTATGGGACCTGATTGTCGACAGCGACGTGGTACATCTGGCCGTTGGGAAGATTTACGGAGGTGAAACTCTTCCCGTGAGTAAGCGTGATGTGCGCACCGGCATCGTCGGTCAGCGCAAAGCTGTCCGGGTTCTTCGGATCGATCCAGATATCGTGCGTGTCACCACCCCAGGGAACTTCCTTGAACGTCTTGGCTCCATCCGTCGATTGCCAGAAGCTGCTGTTTGCAATGAGAATTTCATCAGCATTTCCGCTCGACACTTTGATGTTCACGTAGTAGCCAGCACGTCCGATCAGCGTCCGCGCCCAGTTCGCGACTTTCCAGGTGCGCCCGCCGTCATCCGAGCGCCACACCGAACCCTGATCCGCGGTCTGGATCAGCGCATACACGCGATTCGAATTCGTCGGCGCGACCGCGACATCGATCTTGCCGAGTGGAGATTTCGGAAGGCCCGGATCTGTAATCCTGCTCCACGTACCGCCGCCGTCGCGCGTGACATAGAGACCACTCGACGTTCCTCCACCGAACATTGCCCATGTGTGCATTACGACCTGCCACATTCCTGCGAAGAGCACGTTCGGATCGTTCACATCCATTGCGATTCCGGAGCATCCGGTACCGTCATCCACAAACAACACGCGGGTCCACGACTTTCCTCCATCGGTCGTGCGATACACGCCACGTTCCTGCTGCGGCCCGGTCGCGCGACCCAGTGCGCAGACAAATACGATGTTGGAATTCGTCGGATTCACAATGATCCGCCCGATCCTGCCGGTCTCTCGCAATCCCATGTTAGTCCACGTCTTCCCGCCGTCAGTGGACTTGTAGATGCCGTCGCCCATGACGTCCGCGTCGCGAATCGCCCACGCTTCACCCGTACCCGCCCACACGGTTCCAGGCTCGGACGGCGCTGTTGCCAGCGCCCCTATCGCCTGCACCGGCATGCTGTCGAACACGGGAACGAAGGTGTGCCCGCTGTCGCTCGACTTCCAAACGCCACCAGAAGCCGAGCCGAGGTACCATGTGCGCGGATCGCCGGCGACGCCGGAGACAGCGGCTATACGCCCGCCGTTTTCCGGACCCATATACTCGAATTGAAACGGCTCCGCCTGCAGGCCGCGGCTGGGCCTGCTCGCTGTCATTTGCGCCACGCCCGGCGACGGACTCAACACGAGCCCGAGTCCAGCTGCTGCCGGTATCCACATGGAGATGCAAGAACGCAGTGACAGTCGCTTCATATTTACGATCGTGTTAGAGAGAAGCAGTACTAAACGCAGAACATCAGCATAAAGTATCACGCCCAGAGGATACCTGCGTGCAAAGAACAACGAGCCGGCAACGCAAGACACGATCGCGGCGCGTGAAGTGCCGGATCGTGCCTTGCATTGTGATCCGACTAGGCACCACAGCTCTGCGGGTCATTCCAGTTCATAACCGGATCAGTCGGAACGTTCGGATTGGTCTGGCGCTCCGAGTTGGTGTAAAGCATCCGGCCGGGAAGGGTCGCCGCTCCGCCTGCCGGAACCAGCGCTGGCAGGCACGTGCGCTTGTAGTCGTTCCAGGCTTCCACGTTCTGGAACAGCGTTATGTACTTCTCGCGCATGATGTCAGCCAACGCTACGGGAGCGGCTATCGCTGGCAACGTGAGTGCCGAATGCCACGGCGTCGCCGTTCCCCACGCAGCACGTTCAAAGTTGAGCGTGTCGCGCGCGGCCTGGGTATTCCCGAGCTGGAACAGCGCTTCCGCCTTGATCAGCAGATTCTCGTTGTAAGTGACCAGTGGCTGGCGATAATCCGGCGCGAGCCGCTTGGCGCTGACTGTTGACATAGTCCCCGTCAGAGCCTGCCCCGGCGACGCACCAATGTAGTCCGTCGCACCGGCCGCGATCTGGTAATACTCGGCCAGCCTGGGATCGCCAATGCTCTTGAGCAGGTCCACCTGATACTTGCCGGCACGCTCGAACCCGGTGCGCGTTCCTGTAAGCATGAACTGATACCAGTCGTTCTGCTCGTTGGCGTTGCTCGTCTGCGCCGTGAGGTAGTCCGCAGCGTTGCTCGAGATCCCCTGATTGGCTTCGGCAAGAGCCTTTGCGTAGTTACTCGGGTCGCGCTCCGCCAGGTGCAGGTAGAACCGGGCTTTCAGCGTGTGCGCAAGCTGCAACCATAGCGTGGGATTACCGCGATAAACGATCTCGGCGCTTCCCGGCCCAACGCCAGACCCGGTCTTGAGATTGGCGATCGCCTGATCCAGCGTCGCGAGTACGCTGTCGTATACAACCTTTTGCGGATCGTACACCGGAGTTGGGAAGGAGTCCGGCTTTGCCGCCTGCGAGAACGGAACGTCGCCCCAGATGTCCGCAAGCGTTCCGATTTCCCACGCCTCCAGGACCTGGGCAATTCCCATGAACGTCTTGTCACTCGACGTGGTCGACGTCGCCTCGATCGCGCGCAGATCGATAAGCCCGCCGCCAGTATACGGCATGCTGAAATCGCCGCTCCCGCCGTCGATTACGTACAAGTCCTGCGTCTGATACTGCAACTGCGTTCCCGCCATCTGTTGCATCCACATGGACACGACGCGTGACAGGTTGCCGTTCAGGAACTGCGTAAGCTTGGCTTGCACCGCTACGAGACGCTGTGTTGACGTCGCTGATGTCGGCGCATTCGGGCTTGTGATGCAGTCGGCGCATTTGAGGTAATCGTTGCTGCAACCGGCAACGAGCAGAGGAACCGCAGCGGCCAGCGCCGCACTTCTGATGTATTGCTTCACGAATAGATCTCCTGGGATCAGCGGTTCAGTGAGATCGCGAAAACGAACGATCGCGTCTGCGGCATGTTGAAGAAGTCGTAACCCTGCACGAGCGCACTCGCGCCGGCGAGGTTGGTCTCGGGGTCCATCCCCGAGTACTTCGTCCACGTGTGCAGATTGCGTCCAGAGACTCGCAGATCAGCACTGCTGAATCCGGCCCGCTGTACCAACGCACCTGTGAGAGAATACGTCACCGAAATCTCGCGAAGCTTGGTGTAGGTGCCGTCCTCCATGAACGGTTCACCGATTCCGGAGTAGATACTTCCAAGTCCCGTGTACCAGGACTGTCCAATTTGAACCGGCGTGCCTTTGCCTGGTCCGACTGTTGCCCCGGGCATGAAGTCGACTCCGAACGTGCGCGACACGTCGCGCTGTTCCGTCACCTTCGATGTACCGAAGTTATTGAGGGCACCGAGGGTCATGTTGGCCACCATGCCGCCCTGCTTGTGATCCAGGAGCGCTGAGAGCTCCCACTTCCCGAAGTGCACATCGGAATGAAGGTTGCCCGTCCAGTGCGGATTGGGATCTCCGATCACGCGGTTGACTGGATCGTTAACCGGGAAACCCGACGCGGAGATGTACATCGCTCCCCTTGGAGCTCCGGCGCAGGCCGTTGCAAGATCGATCGGATTGCCAGCCTTGTCCTTGAGATTCGTACTGGTGGTCACACCGCAACGAACGAAGCCCAGTCCGCGAAAAGCGAACGTGCCGCCCGCTGTCGCCGATGGCGTCGCTTCGGAGAAGGTGCCACCGCCGGCGCCGATGTACGACGCACCATTGAGACTCAGCACACGCGTTTCATTCTGTGCCCACTGGGCACCGATATCCCAGGTGAGTCTTGCCGTAGTGATTGGGCGCACGTTGAGGGTCGCCTCCAATCCTTTGTTGCGGATCGATGCACCGTTCAACAGTTGAGCCGTGAATCCGCTCGTGGACGGTCGCGGCACGCTCAGAATCACGTCAGTCGAGTTATCCACGTAATATGTGATTCCGGCGTCAGCCATCTGATTGAACAGCCCGACGTCCAGACCGGTCTCGAATTCCTTCTGGCGCTCCGGCTTGAGATTGTTGTTGCCCTGCGTGCCGGACGTAACGAGACCGCCGTAACCACCCTGCGTCGACGACAACTGATCCGTATAGCCGCTCGCAAAGACGGCGCGGCCAAGCGTCGACAGCGTCGAGTAGACGTTCGGCTCCTTTCCCGTTTCGCCATACGCTGCCCGCAACTTCCCGTAACTCAGCAGGCCCCGGTGCTCGGTGTTACCCAGCGCATTCGTAAATGTCCATGCCATGCTTGCCTTGGGATACGAAGCACGCGGATTGCTTGCGCCGAACGTCGAGAAACCGTCGTTCCGCAGTGCGGCCGAAAGGTACAGCTGATTGTACGCATCGAGGCTCGCCTCGCCAAAGTACGAAAGCGCGTGTATCACGTAGTCATACTCCGTCGCGAGCTGCGTAACGGTGTTATTCAACGTGAACGGTGCAGGCGCGATGAGCCCGTTTCCCGTCGCGTCCAGCTCCCGACCGCGCCGACTATTGACGTTGTTGCCGAGAGTGAGGGCACCGCTGAAATTCGAATTGAAGGTGTGCGTCGCGGTTGCAATGAGATTCTGATCGATCTGCAGGTGCATCAGATCCGCGCGCCTTACCAGCCCGAGTGGCGACTCGCTGGCGGTGAACGCCTCGCCGGTCAGCTGCGTGTCTCCGAAATAATCACCACCGAGATTCTCCTTCACATGCAACCAGCTCTTCGGTGTCCAGTCAGCATCCACATTTGCAATGGTGCGATTGGTCTCCTCCGTGCTCGGATTGTCGTACACGGCGAACAACGGATTGTCGTAGCCTCGCGAGCGCGTAAGCGACGCCGGCGACGGATTCGGAAAACGGTACGACCTCTGCAGCCCTGTGGTAGGCGAGAGGTACGGAAACTGATTGAAATCGGGAGGCGTCCGAAGCCCACCGAGCATCAGCCCGGATACCGATCCGCCGCGGAGCACAGAAGCACCGCGATCGTCGGCGAACGAAATGTTGCCGCCGATCTTGAGATTATCGAACACGAGATGCGTCGCCTTCAGACGCGCGTCGGTTCGATCGTAGAAGTTGTTCGGCCCGATGATCACGCCGTTCTGCGAGGCGCGACCGCCTGATGCGAAAAATGTGGTACGGTCATTTCCGCCGGAAACCGAGAGATGGGTGTTGGCCGAATTGCCCGTGCGGAACAGCTCTCCGAAGTGATCGTAAGTTGGCGTTCCCGGTGCGAGAGCTGGACCCCACGATCCGCTTGCGGCCGAGCAGTCCGGGGTCGAGCAGGCACCTGCTACGCCATTACTCCCCTGGCCGTACTTGGTCTGAAGCGGAACACCGTGGCTCACGTCATCCACCGAGTAGCTCGAGCTCAACGTGTAACGCGTCGGACCCGACTGTCCCGACTTCGTTGTGATGAGTACGACACCATTCGACGCTCGCGCACCGTAGATCGCCGCGGCAGCCGCACCTTTCAGAATGTCGACCGAGGCGATGTCGTCGGGATTGAGGTCGGAGGCGCGGTTTGGAGTGTTGGCACCGGTGAGGTTGCTGCCATTCACGTTGGTCGAGTTGTCTATTGGCACCCCATCGACGACGAACAGCGGCTGGCCGTCGCCTGACAACGACTTGATGCCGCGGATGCGGATGTATGCAGACGAGCCCGGGACCCCGGACTCGGCGACAACAGTCACACCCGGCGCCTTCGCGGAGAGCGCGTTGACCAGGTTGGTCTCGTTGCTCTTTGCGATTACCGTCGAGTCAACGGAGTTGATGACGTTACCCAGCTTTTCACGCGTCGTGCTCGTGCCGGCACCAGTCACGACAACTTCCCCGAGCCGCAATGGATTGCTCTTGAGATTGAAGTTCTGCGTGATCGTGCCAGGCTTGAGCGTGATCTGTACCGACGCCGGCGAGTAGCCGATCAGACGCGCTGTGAGTGTGACCTGTTGCCCGAGGGAGCGTGACGCCGAAACGACGATCGTGTATCGCCCATTGTCGTGCGTTTCGGCCCCCAATCCCATTCCCTGTACGACTACGGCGGCGGCCTGTAGTGGCGCTCCGTTGGCAGTCGTCACCTGTCCGACTATGGTGGTTCCGGTTTGCTGCGCGAATACGGCTGCGGGAACGACTTCCGCGCCGAGTAGGAGCGCCAGCACCAACTTTCCCGCAGGTCTCATGATTTCCTTTTCGACCGTATGCGCCGCATCGGATTGCGGCTGAATAATTGGATCGGGGCTGCCATTCCGATGACTTGCGGCAACCCGTGCCTGTGACGAGGCAGGATATAGTATCCAATTTCCGAACGCGCAAGTACACGACCCCTCCAGGTCTTCCCTAACAATTGGATACGGGATAAAATATTCTCCGCCCGACGCCTGTCGCCTCCAACCTGGAATACTCATGCCCGATTCTGGTCAGCTCCGCCCGACCCGCCGTGTCTCATACCGCACGCTCGTCACCACCGCGCTCGGGGCGCTGCCACTCATCGCCCTCGCACTGGCGGCGCCGACTGCAGCTGCTCAGCGCGACACCATACCCCAACCCGCACCGGCACACGATCCTTTCCGGTTCGAAATGATGGGGCCCGCCGAGGGCGGACGCGTCGCCGCAATCGCGGGCGTGCCCGGCGACGCCCGCACATGGTACATCGGCAATTCGTCCGGCGGCGTCTGGAAATCGAGCGATAGCGGCGCGACCTTCCACCCGATCTTCGACAAGGAGCCCGTGCAGGCAATCGGAGCACTCGCCATCGCTCCGTCGGATCCAAGACAGATCTGGGCCGGAACCGGCGAGGCATGGGCGATCCGGGACGCCGACATCATGGGCGATGGCGTGTACCTCTCAACAGACAGCGGCGCCACATGGAAGAACATGGGCCTGCGCGAGACCGGCCGCATTGGTCGCATCGTCGTCAATCCGACAGATCCGAAAGTCGTCTTCGTCTGCGCGCTCGGACGCACGACAGGACCACAACAGGAGCGCGGCGTGTATCGCACGACCGACGGCGGCTCGACCTGGCAACGCGTTCTCTTTGTCGATCCTGGCACCGGATGCTCCGGACTCACCATGGACGCACACGACCCCAACGTTCTGTTCGCGGGAATGTGGCAGGTCGAGATGCACACATGGGCGATGTTCAGCGGCGGCTCGTCGAGCGGCATCTACGCATCACACGACGGTGGCACAACCTGGACTCATGTTGTCAGCCCCGGACTTCCCAAGTCTCCACTCGGCAAGATCGACATAGCCATCGCGCCAGGCGATTCGAAAAGAGTGTACGCGCTCATTCAGACCGCTGATCAGGGGTCTCTCTGGCGCTCGGATGATGGCGGCGTCACGTGGCGGGACCAGAACTGGTCGCGTCAGTTGATCGGGCGCGCCGGATATTACATACGGCTCGCTGTCAGCCCGGCCAACGAGAACTACATACTGATCGCCAACAGCAGCTTCTTCCGCTCGACCGATGGAGGCAGGACGTTCGACGAGGTACCGTGGGGCGGTGACAACCACGACATCTGGATCGATCCTCAGCAGCCCGCACGCATGGGTCTCACCAACGACGCCGGCGTGCGACTTACGACCGATGCCGGCAAGACATGGACTAACACCCAGATCGCCAACGGGCAGATGTATCACGTCGCCGTAGACAATCAGGTGCCGTACTGGATCTATACGAACCGGCAGGACAACGGCACCATGCGCGGACCCAGCACTTCCCCCGAAGCCGTACCCGGCGCGCGGCGCGGTCCACCACCAACAGCCGCCGTGCGCGGCGCAGGCGCCGACAGCGCACGCATCCGCGGCGATTCATCTCGCACTGCACGTTCATCGCAACGACGCCAGGCGAATGCACCAGCCGACAGCGCGTCGCAGACCGATTCACTCACTCGAAATTCCGCCAACCGCGCACAATCCTTTCAACCGCGAGGTTCCACGTGGGACCACGGCCTCGGCGGCTGTGAATCCGGCTTCACGGTTCCCGATCCAACCAATCCGGATATTGTGTGGGCAAGCTGCTATGGAAATGAAGTCACTCGCTGGAACGCCAGGACCAAACTCGCGCGTTCGGTCAGCCCGTGGATCCACACGCTCGATTCACCACCGAACGAAACAAAATACCGGTGCCACTGGACGCCGCCGCTCGCAATCGATCCATTCGACCACAACACGGTCTATTATGGCTGCCAGGTGGTCTTGAAGACCTCCAATGCCGGACAGAGCTGGACCGCGATCAGTCCCGACCTGTCGACACGCGATTCATCGCGCATCGTCTCCTCGGGTGGGATCGTCGCCGACAATCTCGGACAGTTCTACGGGGAAGTCGTCTTCGCGATCGCGCCTTCCGAGATCAGGAAAGGATTGATCTGGGCAGGCACGAATGACGGAAAGCTATGGTACACGCGCAATGGCGGCACTACCTGGACTGACGTCACGCGAAACATGACGGGGCTTCCGGCGTGGGGGACCATTCGCAAGATCGAGCCGTCGCACTTCGATCCCGCTACCGCCTACGTGGCGATCGACTTCCACATGATGGACAACCGCAAGCCGTACATCTACAAGACGACGGATTACGGGCGAAGCTGGTCCAACATCACCGGGGATCTGCCGGCCGGCGGTCCACTCGACTACGTGATGGCAGTGACGGAAAACCCAAATAAGCGGGGAATGCTGTTCGCCGGGACCGGCCATGGCTTCTTCTACTCGCACGATGATGGAACTCACTGGACTCGGTTTTCCACCGGACTCCCCGCCGTACCTGTGACCTGGATCGTGGTGCCCAAGCTCTGGCACGATGTCGTCATTTCGACGTACGGCCGCGGCATTTACATCCTGAAGGACATCGCCCCCCTCGAGCAGAACGCCGGATCAACAGCCGCGAAGACCGTTACCCTGTATCGGCCACATCCCGGATACCGTGAAGCACGCAGCGGCAATGCGGACATTACGTTTTCGACGCTGGCAAAGACTGCACGACCTGTCACACTGGAAATTCTCGACTCCACTGGAACGACGATCCGAACGATGCGAGTGGCCACCCGCGCGGGCTACAATCGCGTGTCGTGGAATCTCAGATATGATGCGCCTGAGCGCGTCGATCTCCGCACAACCCCCGCTGCCAACCCGCATATATGGGAAGAACCGCGGTTCAAGGGGAAGAAAGTCCGTCCGATAACCCACTGGGGAATCCAGGGACCGGAGACTGCCGGACCAATCGCTACTCCAGGCCACTACAGCGTGCGGCTCGTATCCGACGGAGCTCCACCACAGGTTCAACCGCTCACGATTCTCAGGAATGCAGACATTTCGTCGAGCGATGCCGACCTCGCCGCGTCAACGCGCATGCAGATTCGCATACGCAACGACATGGACTCGGCGGTAAGCATGATAAACTCCATCGAGAAGATGCGCCTCCAGGTCGATGACCAGCGAAGAAGCGCTGCATCCGACGCGGACGCGCTTCTCGCACTCAATGCTCTGGATAACAAGATGCTCGCCGTCGAGCTGCAGTTGTTATCCAGGTCTGACCTGAACAGCGACGACAAGTACTATGTCGAGCAGTACCGCGTGTACCTGAACCTTATCTGGTTGTCTGGCGAGGTAGGAAGCGGGGCTGGTGACGTCGCGGGTGGAGCGGATTTTCGACCCACTGATACCTCCCACGAGGTGCTCGCGGGCATCGAGCGCCAGTTGTCCGCTGCGCATGCAGATTTCAACACACTCGTCCAGCGAGACGTGCCGGCGTTCAACAAATCTGCCGGTGGCCGGCTCAGGGCAATTGCGATCGAGTAAGCGCGAATCCAACTTGCGTGCGTGATGGACGAGCGTGGCGGCAGTGATGCCCTCACGCTCGTCTCGCATCCAGGACCTGTCACGTCACGGCGCGGATGTACCCTCATCTCGAAGTTGAGTGAGAATCGGAGTGGTCAGTCCCGATGTTACCGCCGACTTGCCGCGACCTTCCAGGTCGAATACCACTATCTCGTTCCTGCCGCGCCGCAGCCATGCACCCGGGAGATACAATGTCTGCTGCGGCCCAACGTTCCAGTACCTTCCAAGATTGATTCCATTCACGAACACAATTCCGTTGCTCCAGCCGCGCATGTCGAGAAATGTGTCCCCAGTGCTTCGGATGGTGAATGTCCCGTGATACACCGTCGCGACTCCAGCGTGCGCATTGCTGGCTGATTTTCGTGCGTGCACGGTTGGAGCCGCGGAGAACGGCAGACGGTACATTTCCCACCCCTCCAGCCTTGTACCGTCGAGTACAACGGGCTCTATGATACCCTTCCGGTCACTCACCAGCTCTGCACCGTAGTTTATGCGGCCCAGATTCTCGACGAGGATGTCGAGACGCCCGCCGGCCGGAATCTGAACCATGACGGCGAAGGCGTTCTTGCTTCTCTCGAGCGTGGCGACATGAGTCCCGTTCACGTAGACCTCACCGTAATCACGCAGACCCGGAACTTCGAGGAGTCCACGCGTCGCTGTGGCGAACCGGTGTCGGTACACCACGAAGCCGTCTGATTGATCCATGTCTTCAAACGAAAGCGGTTTCATTGAACGAACGGGCTTTACGCCTGCAATCATGTCAAACAGGTCCGCGTCGGCGGAGAGTGTGATCGTCGGCACTGCAATTACGGGCAGCGGATCGGGCACATCGGGAATCGCGTACGAGACATGGCGGCGAATCACATCACGCAGCGCGTAATATTTCGGGGTGGGCCATCCCGCCTCGGAAAGCGGTGCGTCATAATCGTAGCTCGTCATGCTGGGCTGAATTGGAATTCGCCTCGTGTAATTCGCGCCGGAGGTGAAGCCGAAATTCGTACCACCGTGAAACATGTAGAGGTTGATGCTCACACCCCGTTTGAGCAGGCTGTCGTACGCGGGAAGGAAGCTCTCCGTCGGCGTAGTGGGGAACGGCTCTGCCCAGTGGGTCAGCCACCCCGGATAGAACTCGGCAACCATGTACGGGCCGTTTCCCTTGTTGAACGCATCGACACGCTTCGTGAGCGTGTCGTAATCCGTCTCACCGTTCGCGGCGGCGAAGACGCCAGGGATACCGCCCTTTGCGAAGAGCCAGTCGCCGTCGGCCGTGAACAGCGGCACGTCGATTCCGGCGTCAACCAGCATCCGTCGTGCCGCGTCCTTGTAACTGGAATCGGAGCCGAACGAGCCGTACTCATTTTCCACCTGCACCATGAGAATCGGGCCGCCGTGCGTGACCAGCAGCGGCCGCACCTCGCTCGCCAGCGCCCGCATGTACCGCGCCGCTGCCTTCATGTATCGAGCGTCGTTGCTGCGTACCGTGACCGCGGGTGTCTTGAGCAGGTACGATGGATAACCACCGAAGTCCCACTCCGCGCAGACGTACGGTCCGGGACGAAGTATCACCCACAGACCCTCTTCCTGCGCGATTCTGATAAACTCTGCCAGATCACGATTACCCGTGTGAAAATCGAAAACGCCGGGCCGTATTTCGTGATAATTCCAGAATACGTAGGTGGCGATCGTGTTGAGACCCATCGCCCTGGCCATTCTGAGTCGTTGACGCCAGTACGCCCGCGGAATTCGCGCGTAATGCATCTCGCCGGAAATGATCTGGAGCGGTTTGCCGTCAAGGTGAAACTGACCTTTCGCGATCCTGAAGTCGTGCTCAGAGTGGTGATCAATCGTCCCTGCGCTCGTCCGCTGAGCCGCAATCGGCGCGGTGGCAACAGTGATCGAGGCAAGGATCCACAGGAGAGAGCGAGCGAATATCATCGTCAGAATGTCTTCGTGAGCATGGAATTCATACAATACTTCCTTCCGGCACGTTTTGCTTTACCTCCAATCGCGCTCGCCAGACGCGCAGCAGCGGACGTTGCCGCCTTGACCCGGCGCGTGCCAGGCGATAATCTCGCCACCACGGCGAGCGACCTCCAACCGCTCCCGACTGACACACATTTTGGGAGGTTCGGCACTTGGCGGATAACCGGGATCCTTCAAACCCAGCACTCACGCCGAGGCCCGGCGTGACTCGTCGCGACTTTCTCGACCGCGGGAGTCGGATCGCCATCGGACTTGGCGCGCTGCAATTCGGGATTGGGCGGGGCGCCTTCGCCGATGCCCTGCACCTGCCCGGGAAATCCGGCGAGGACTACCTGCGCGCAGGCTCCGACATTGCCGCGGACGAGTTCACGCTCGGGAACGCCGCGATTGCCGCAAGTTGGATTACGACGTCTGGCTCGTTCCGGCCGGCGAGTATGAGTGATCGCCTGAGCGGTTCGCAATTGCCCGTCCCCGCGCAGGCATTCACGCTCACATTTGCGGATAGGACAACGCTGCACGCGAGCGACATGACGGTCACGTCGCCGCCGCGGACCGAATCGTTGAAGGGAGATCCAACAGCGTCGCGTAAGGCAGAACAGCTCGCGGGACGCAAGGTAACACTCGGTCTACGCGACAAGGCCGGTCGAATCGAAGTGACCTGGAATGGGATTCTTCGAGATGGATCCAACTACATCCGCCAGGAGATAACAGTCCGTGCGCTGGATGGCGAGATCCCGCTGCGCGAGATATCCCTCATGGATTTCAACGCGCCGAATGCGATGGTACCCGGCACCGTTCGGGGGACTCCGATCGTGATCGGGACTTCCTACTTTGCCTTTGAACATCCGCTCGCAAACAACAGCGTCGACGGCGACCGAATTCGCTGCCGGATGTCGCGCACGCTCCCCCTGCGCCCGGGAACCACACTCGACTTCAGTTCGGTGGTCGGCGTCACGCGTGCAGGACAATTGCGCCGAGATTTCCTGGCGTACGTCGAGCGAGAGCGCGCGCATCCGTACCGCACGTTTCTGCACTACAATTCGTGGTATGACATCGGCTACTTCAACAAGTACTCCGAAGCCGACGCTCTTGCAGCAATCACCGCGTTCGGTACCGAGCTCCACGAGAAGCGCGGCGTTACACTGGATTCGTTTCTCTTCGACGACGGCTGGGACGATTCAAAAACACTCTGGCACTTCAATTCCGGTTTCCCGGACGGTTTTACAAAAGTCGAAGCGGCTACTCACAAGTACGGTGCCGGCCCCGGCGTCTGGATGTCACCGTGGGGTGGCTACGGGCAGCCGCACACGGATCGCATCGCGTATGGCAAGGAACAGGGCTTTGAAACCAACAAGGACGGCTTTGCACTCTCAGGCCCGATCTATTACAAGCGCTTCCGCGACACCTGCCTGGACATGATCCGCCGCTACGGCGTCAATCAGTTCAAGTTCGACGGCACCGGAGATTCCTCCAATACATTCCCGGGCAGCCCGTTCGACAGTGACTTCGATGCGGCAATTCATCTCATTGGCGAGCTCCGCACTGAAAAACCGGATCTGTACGTCAACCTCACGACGGGTACGTACCCATCACCATTCTGGCTTCGCTACGCGGACTCGATATGGCGCGGCGGCGATGACCACGACTTCGCCGGGATAGGTTCCAGCCGTCAGCGCTGGATCACCTACCGCGACGCGGACACGTATGAGCACGTTGTCCGCGCGGGCGCGCTGTTCCCGATAAATTCGCTCATGCTCCACGGCATGATCTACGCAAAACAGGCCCACAACCTGATGACCGACCCTGGCAACGACTTCACGTCCGAAGTGCGCGATTACTTCGGAACCGGAACGCAATTGCAGGAGATGTACATCACGCCGTCGCTGCTCTCGCAAGCAAACTGGGATGCGATCGCGGAGTGCGCGAAGTGGTCCCGCTCCAATGCGAACACTCTCGTCGATACGCACTGGATCGGCGGCGACCCGCAACGATTGCAGCCATATGGATGGGCTTCATGGACGACCAGAAAGGGAATCCTCACGCTCCGCAATCCTTCCAACGTCGCTCAAGACATCTCGATCGATGTCGAACGGGCGTTCGAGTTGCCGGCCGGGGCGCCTCGCCAGTATTCAGCGTCGAGCCCGTGGAAGCAGTATCGCGGTCAGGCACCGATAAGATTCAGGGCTGGTGAGGAGCGCAAAATCAAACTCGAGCCGTTCCAGGTGTTGACGCTCGAAATGAATCCGAAATAGCAACACGGCGACACCGCACATACACCTACACAGCCAACAGGAAACACACGAATGCAGCTGACGTCGCTTGACTGGGTGATCGTCGCGGTGAGTCTCTTTCTCTGCTATCTGCCGGCACTGTTCTACATCCGGCGATCACAGTCCAGTGTGGCGGAGTTCTTCACATCCGGACAGTCTGCGCCGTGGTGGCTCGTCGGAACGTCGATGGTCGCGACGACCTTCAGCACCGACACGCCGAATCTGGTCACTGACTTCGTGCGATCGCACGGCGTTTCATACAACTGGGTGTGGTGGGCGTTCCTGCTCACCGGAATGGCGACGGTTTTCTTCTACGCGCAACTCTGGCGGCGCTCCCGGGTTCTCACAGATCTCGAATTCTACGAGCTGCGCTACTCCGGTCGTCCGGCGGCGCTGGTACGTGGTTTTCGCGCCGTATACCTCGGCTTCTTCTTCAACATAATGATCATGTCGACGGTTACCCTGGCCGCCGTCAAGATCGCCAACGTCATGCTCGGCTGGGGTCGCCTCGAAACGATCCTCATAGCCGGCACCGCGTGCGTTCTATTCGCATCCATCTCCGGACTCTGGGGAGTACTCGCAACCGATCTCGTGCAGTTCGCGCTCGCGATGATCGGCGTGATCGCCGCTGCTTACGTGTCGCTGGATCAACCCGCCGTCGGCGGATTGTCGGGAATGCTCTCGAAGATCGATCCGAAGACACTCTCGTTGTTACCCGACTTCCACGACACATCGCTTACACTGACGGTGCTGGTGATTCCGTTGACGATTCAGTGGTGGTCCGTGTGGTATCCGGGTTCGGAGCCCGGCGGTGGCAGCTATGTCGCGCAACGCATCCTGGCTTCCAAGAATGAGCGGCACGCACTCGGTGCAACTCTCTGGTTCAACGTGGCGAACTATGCGCTGAGACCGTGGCCATGGATCATCGTGGCGCTCTGCTCGATGCTCGTCTTCCCGACGCTCGGCGACATTCACCGCGCTCTGCCCAATGTCGATCCCGCGCTGATCGGCAACGACCTTGCGTATCCCGCGATGTTGACGTTGCTGCCGGTCGGGATGAAGGGACTTATCATAGCCGCGCTCTTCGCCGCGTATCGCTCCACGATGGAGACCCACCTGAACTGGGGTTCGTCATACCTCGTGATCGATTTCTACCAGCGATTCATGGCGCCGGGAAAGAGTGAGCGTCACTACTTATGGATATCGCGATCGCTTACCGCAGTCCTGATGCTCGCCGCCGGCACGTTTACACTATTTCTCTCGACCGCCAGCGAGGCGTTCCAGCTGCTGCTCTCGGTTGGCGCGGGAACCGGCCTGATCTACCTGCTGCGCTGGTTCTGGTGGCGCATCAACGCGTGGAGCGAGATATCGGCAATGGCGTCATCGTTCGCCATATCGATTGCGTTCTTCGTGGCCAAGAAGCTGGGAGTCGACATTCCGGATCCGATCCCGCTACTCACCACTGTCGGCGTGACAACCGTAGTCTGGATTTCGGTCACGATGCTTACGCGGCCGGCGGACCACGCAACATTGCTGCGGTTCTACGAGCTCACACGCCCGTCCGGGCCCGGGTGGAAGGAGATTCGCGCCGAGTCGAAGATCACGGCATCCCCGGACAGTCTTCCGCAAATGATGCTCGGCTGGACATCGGGAGTCATGTTCGTCTACGCCGGCCTGTTCGGGACGGGGAGTCTCATTTACGGAAGGACAGTTCAGGCCTCGATTTGGCTGGCAGCGTTCCTGATCAGTGGCTTCGTCCTGATGCAGGTCGTGCGCCGAATCTGGTCTGCAGAAGAACCGGACCAGCTTACCGGAAGCGAAACATCAGCGATTGCCGCCGCCAAGCCATGCACAAAGGCGGTGATCCTGGCGCGCGGCCTTGGCACGCGGATGCGCGCGGCGGATGAGAGCGTTGCGCTCGGCGAGGATCAGGCCGCCGCCGCCGAGTCAGGTGCGAAGGCGATGATGCCAGTTGGGCGACCGTTCCTGGATTACGTGCTGAGCGCGCTCGCTGATGCCGGCTTCACGGATGTGTGCATCGTTGTGGCGCCGGAACACAAGGAAATGCGCGACTACTATACGACGCATACAGTGCCGCGCCGCATACGCATATCATTCGCGGTGCAGTCGGCAGCGATCGGAACGGCAGACGCCGTACTCGCGGCAGAAGAATTCGCGGCGGGCGAACCATACGTGGTTTTGAATTCGGACAACTATTATCCCGCCGAAGTACTGGCACAGCTCCGCAACGCAAGCGGCGCCGCCGCCGTAGCGTTCTCGCGTGAAGGCTTGCTTCACGGTGGCAACGTCGCACCCGAACGCATTGCGGCCTACGCCGTACTTGACATCGGGAACGACGGACTCCTCAAGCACATATTCGAGAAGCCCGCGGATGCGGAACTTCTCACACGCGGCCAGGACGTTCGGGTCAGCATGAATTGCTGGCGGCTTACATCGGAGTTCTTCCGTGCGTGTCGCGACGTACAGCCTTCACCACGCGGAGAACTTGAGCTTCCGCTCGCCGTACAGTATGCGATCGATATTCTCGGCATGCAGTTCAGCGTGATCTATGCAGACGCTCCAGTGCTCGATCTCTCACGACGTGCTGACATCCCGCGCGTCGCGGCGCTGCTTGCAAATAAAGAGGTGATTCTCTGACCCGAGTCGCTGAGCTCCTTTCTGCCGCGGGAATGAGCGCCGACGAGTCGCAAAACAAGGCTGATCGTATCGCGCGGCTGGCAAATGTTCTTACCGGCGCGGGTGAGAACGGTGGCACTGACGACCGAGAGCTGCATTCGTTCTGGGTGCCGGGTCGCATCGAGGTGTTGGGCAAGCATACGGACTACGGCGGCGGCCGTAGTCTGCTTTGCGCCGTCGAGCGCGGTATCTGCGTGGTGGCCCGACCACAGGCAGATCAATCATTCCCGCGCCGGCGGGAATCGCCGACACTTGTCCGCGTAATCGATGCAAAATCGGGTGACGCTTGTGAATTCGAGCTGTCGCCTGACGTCGCCCCTGCACCCGGACACTGGTCCAACTATCCCATCACGGTCGCACGCCGGATCGCGATGAACTTCAGCGGACCGATGCGCGGCGCCGACATCATTTTCGAAAGCGATCTTCCACACGCCGCCGGCGTGAGCAGTTCCAGTGCACTCGTCGTCGCGATATTCCTGGCACTTTCAGCCGTGAATGACCTGCCTCAGCGACCGGAGTACCGGAAGAACATCATGTCGTCCGAAGATCTCGGGGGCTACCTCGGCTGCGTTGAGAATGGCCTGGACTTCAAGTCGCTTCTTGGGAGTGAAGGGGTTGGCACATTCGGCGGAAGCGAGGATCAGACAGCCATCCTTTGCTCCCGCGCGAACACACTCGTGCAATACTCCTTTTGCCCCGTAAGGTTTGAGCGCGCAATCGCACTTCCGCCGGGCTACTGTTTCGTCATCGCATCGAGTGGCGTGATGGCCGAAAAGACCGGCGCGGCGCTCGAGCGCTACAATCGCGTTGCTCGCCGGTTGAGCGTCGGTCTCGAAGCGTGGCGCACGGCGACCGGGCGCTCGGACCTGTCGATGGGCGACGCTATCGCCTCGATCCCAGGCGCGCGCGAACAGATTCGTGAAATCCTTGGCGCAACTACCGGCGCCGATTACACGGCTCGTTCGCTGCTCGACCGATTCGACCAGTTTCACGCGGAAGCCAACGAATTGATCCCAGCCGCCGGAGATGCGCTCGAAGGCGGAGATCTGGTCGCGTTCGGAGATCTCGTAAAGCAGTCGCAAAGCGGCGCCGAGCGCGCGCTGGAGAACCAGATCCCGGAAACAATTGCGTTGGTGCAGCAGGCCCGAGAGCTTGGCGCGCTGGCGGCTTCTGCATTTGGCGCCGGCTTCGGCGGCAGCGTCTGGGCGCTGGTCGATTCGAACTCGGCCGACCTTTTTCGCGACAAATGGGCTCACGCATACGGCAATGCATTTCCGACGTCAGCTCCGCGCGCGGAATTTTTCGTCACTCAAGCCGGTCCGGCTACCCTACGTCTATGATTGCGAATCAATCAAGGCGACATAATTGAAAATGGCGGCGCTCCATTACGGGGCGCCGCCATTTTCTTCGTACACTATGAAAATCTCAGGGAAGTACGATGTCCGTGCCCGTGGTGGTCTTACCCGACGTCACGGTCACGTCAGCCACGAGTGCCGGCTGGTTGGACGATCCCGTCGGCGGCGTGGCACGCACAGCATAGCTGGATGGCTGCAACCACAA
>DATBNQ010000136.1:0-8061 GCA_036554185.1 Gemmatimonadaceae bacterium
CGAAGTACCGTGCAACACTGTCGGCCCGTCATGCCGCTCTGACGAACCGCTCGATTCAGCAGTGATCACGAACAGAAACTTGTTGAACTCGGTAGTGCCGACAGTAGTTGTCCCGTTCGTAACCGCGCCAAGGCGCACCCACGTTGCGAGGTCGGGGGTTACCTCCCATGCGACGTACGCCGAGTACGCGCCGAGTGCCGACGGCTTCGGCAAGCCTGAAGCTGTGACCTGAACGTCGTACCGTGCGCGCCCGTCCGCAGTCACGGCGACACCGAACGGCGACGCCGCATAAACGAGCTTCGCCACTCCCTGCGCTGACGGGGCCCTCGGCGTCGCAAACAGCGGGATGTCGAACGGCCCGGTGGGCCCGATCAATCCCACAACGAGCAGCGCGACGGAGAGTCGCGTCCGGCCATGCGCACTCCCCGTCGGCAACCGCATCAATGTGTACTTCTTGCCACGGCCTTTGCAGTTGTCGGCATCGATGCAGCGCGTTTCGGCGCGCCGTCCGGGCCGTTGTCGTAATCCTGCACACTCGAAATGTTCGCCATTCCGAGGTCGTGCCCATTCCATCCCTTGAACCCGTCCATCCGGAACAGCCACAGCCCGCTACGCATGTCGGACAGCGCAATGAGTCCGTCGTAGTTCCGCACGTCGACGCCAAACGCACCCTGCTCTACGCTGACCGTGCTCTCCCAACCGTTGTCCGGCGTTCCGCCAAAACCGTGTTCGTGCGTGCAGCCACAAGTGAAGTAGTAGCCATCGGTCTTGGGGTGAGTTGGATCCTTCAGATCGAACACCTGCATCCCGTCCTCGTAGGCCGACACGAACACGTACGGCCACCGGACCTCATGATTGTGCGACAGATCACGCCAGTCAGCTGTCCAGCCACTGATCGGAAGATCGAGATTCTTCTTCTTGCCAGCCTGCGCTTCCGCCATGTCCCAGATGCGAAGCGGCGTGTACTGATACTCCGTTTCCGTCACCGCGTAACGACCGTCAGGCGACGGCGTGAATGTGTGCGCGATGTCGAGGCCGAGCCCCGTAATGGTGAATATCTGCTTGGGCGAGGCAACGTCGGTGACGTCCCAGACCGAGTATCCGCCGAGTCCGGCGCCGTAGAACTTGTCCTGGTGCGTGCCGGCATCGTAGCCGACGTAGAAATCGTGATAGCCGCCGGTTCCGATCTGCTTGAAAGGCGTCGGATTCGGGACCTCGCCGACGAGCCATGTGCTCGGATCGGCGCCGCTCACAACCTTGGCGAGATCGTACACCAGCGCGAACGGCTTGTTGACGGTCGCGAAGTAAAGCACACGGCCGTCCGAGTGCTTGTACGCAAAGGTGTTGTGGAATCCGCCGGGCGACTGCGGATAGTTGATGCGTGCAACGACTTTCACCTTGGATGCGTCCGGCAAGCCTGTCACGTCGAAGATGACCGCGCCAAGGTCGGCGTCCGGGCTTCCCTGCATGAACTGGTACGACTGTGCGTAGTAGTACCGATTTCCGATTTTGAAGTACTTGCCGTCCATCGCGCCGATCCCGCGGTGCAGCTCCGGATTCTCGATAGTCCAGGTATACACGAGCCTGGGGTGTGACGGATCCTTCACGTCGTAGATCTGCGCGTCGAAGTTCGTGAACCCGGAGACGTAGACGTAAGGCCGGGACGGATCCTGTTCCATCTCGATGTCGGCCGCCTTCCACGCGCCGGTGTGGTTGACGACGTGCGCGACGAGGTGCATGCTGGCGCTACCGCCCGTCTTCTGGTCGAATCGATGGACTGACTGACCGGGATCCTGCGCAACCGCGGCGGTTGCAGCGAGGGAAGTCGCAGCTGCGGAAAGCGCGAGGACGACAAAGAATCTGCGCATCGGTGTTCCTTTGAAAAGTTTATCTGGATCGTGCCTGGCATCGCTGCTCCGCGGGCAACGAACGAGCGGATGCCTGCCCAGACCTCCGGCCTAATCTGCCGGGCCGCTCGGAGCGCCGCAAGCTTCCCGGGCAGGATGGTCCGGTGTGTGCGTATGGGTGCGTGACCGGCCCAGACACGCTGATTCGGATCCCCGCTCAACAATTCGGACGACAGGAAAGGAATATCATGAGGCGGCTAACCACTCGTCCGCGGATTCGGTGACGGATTTGAACAACTCCGCCCCGGATGGACAGAGCAGTAGCGATCCCCAGGGCGATACGCACGACAATGCCGAGGACGAAGCATCCGTTCGGGCGCGAGTTCAGTTATCCGATGGCGATCTGGTACGTGTACGATCGGAGGCCGCAAGCGCCGAGCAACGGGCGTCGTTTTTGGCCGCGCTCGCGCTCCTCGGGCTGTCCGACAGCATTCGCTCAGCCTTCACCGTCAGCCGGCTGTTGCGGCAACATAACGCAGAAGTTTTCTCGCTCGGCGTTGCACTGGCAACCGGATTGATCGCCGCGGTTTCGTTCCTGATGTGCGGATTATCCGGTGCCGCGACGCTGCTCGATCGCGGTCACCTCCGGCTGGTTCGAGCGGCGATGGTTGGGAGCCTCAGTCACGCAAGAGATCGCATCGGCGAGCGGACGCTTTACGAAGCCGCCAAGCGCGGACGCGGCGAGACCACGAAAGTGCTCGAGGAAAAGCTCGTCACCGGGCTTCGTTGCACCGGATGGTTTCTGCTCGGAGGGAGCGCGTGGATCGTCTCCAAAGTCTTCGCGACATAGCGATGCGGCCGGCAGAGGTTGATTGCTCGCCTTCTGAGAGGCGCTGAATGACCATCGTGTGGGCGACTCTTGCAGCCGTCGTGGGTGCGGCGGTGCTGCTGTTCGCATATCTGACGGTCGTGATCAACGCCAATGCGAACCGGCAGGATCGTGTCGACTCCGCTCCGCCGATTGCAGATGATCCGGCCGCCTTTCTTCGCGCCCTGCACGGCGCATGCGGTGAGCCCTTTAGCGCCGGTAATCAGGTCTCACTTCTGCAGAACGGCGAGGAGATTTTTCCCGCCATGATTGCCGCGATCCGGGAGAGTCGCGAGACGGTGCATTTTTCGACTTACGTCTACTGGGCGGGATCGGTCCCGGACCGATTCGCGGATCTGTTCTGCGAAACTGCGAGTCGCGGCGTGCACGTTCGCATCGTGCTCGACAGCGAAGGAGCGGACAGCATCGCCCCAGCATCCGTCGCGCGGATGCGTGCGTCGGGTTGCCACGTCGTACTGTACGGGCGGGCGAGATGGTATACGTGGATGCGATACAACCGCCGCACCCATCGCCGTCTGCTCATCGTGGACGGAAAGATTGGATTTACGGGTGGTGTCGGAATCGCCGACGAATGGTCCGGTCACGCGCAGAGCTCCAAACACTGGCGCGATACACACGCGCGCGTGACCGGCCCGCTTGTGTCCAGTCTTCAGGCAGCGTTCGCGGACAATTGGAACCAGTGTACCGACGAGCTGCTCCTGAATGCGCGGGATTATCCCGTGCTCGAGGCCGACGGCTCAATGGAGGCGTGCGGCGTCGTCAGCACGCCGGCTAACGGCTCATCCGCTGCGCAGCGTACCATGGCCGCATGCATAGCAGGCGCAACTCGCTCACTGCACATCACCAACGCCTACTTCATACCGACACCTGCATTCGTGCACACGCTGTGCGATGCGAGCGATCGCGGAGTGGACGTGAGGATCATAGCGCCGGGCCCGTATCACGACATGCCGGTGGTGCGCTACGCAAGCTGGCACGTGTGGCGAATGCTGCTCGAACACGGTGTGCGAATCTACGAGTATCAGCCAACGATGATCCACTGCAAGACTCTCACTGTCGACGGCAAGGTGAGTCTCATCGGATCCATCAATTTTGATCCGCGCTCGTTCGCGTTGAACAGCGAATGTGCCGTGCTTGTAAGCGATGCCGGGCTCGCCAGTGAGATGGAGCTTGCTTTCGCCAAGGACCTCGAGCGGTGCGTGCCCATCGACATCACGAAGGTAAATGCACGCGGATCTCTCACGAAGATCCGCGATGCGGCCTGCTACGTGATCCGGGCACAGCTCTGATCGTCCCAGCCGGTCTCCCAGCCCGTCGTCATTCCCGCGAAAGCGGGAATCCAGGTTAACGTCGTCCAGTCAGTCGTCATTCCCGCTTTCGCGGGAATGACGATAACCTATCACCCCTGCATACTACGAACGGAGAGAGAGGGATTCGAACCCTCGATACGCTTTCACGCATACACGCTTTCCAGGCGTGCGCCTTCAACCGCTCGGCCACCTCTCCATCGACATCCAGCGAACAGCTGCAACTGCATTCACGGCAAAGCCGCCGTCGGTGCTCGACGGCGGCTCGAAAAAGCGGACAGGGAGAGATTCGAACTCTCGATACCCTTGCGGGTACGCCAGTTTTCGAGACTGGTGCATTCAACCGCTCTGCCACCTGTCCAGTATCGGGGTGGTGAGCCGCCGATTCCGCAGCCTGACAAGTTAGCCCGACCGCAGATTGCAGTCAACAAAACGACCGGTCTTCGGTGCGTCGAACCCGTTTCCGCCGCAGCCGGCCCCGAGGCGTACTGCTCAGCGCAAAGCCGCCAAGCTGTTACCACGACACCAGTTAGGTGGCATGCCACCCGTGCATGAATCGATCAATCCGGGCCCCCGACAACTGGCAAAAGACGACCACGCAGAATGGGCTAGTCACCAGCAACGCCGCCGCGCCGTGCGGTGAAGAATCGCGTGAGCACCACACCACACTCATCCTCGAGCACCCCGCCGCTGACCTCAGGCCGGTGATTCAACCTCGGATGACGCAGCAGGTCGCCAACCGATCCACCCATCCCCGCCTTGGGGTCCCACGCCCCGAACACGACTCGATCGAGTCGCGACAGTACAATCGCGCCAGCACACATTGCGCATGGCTCCAGCGTCACGTAGAGCGTGCAGCCGCTCAATCGCCAACTGCCCAGCTCGGCCGATGCCGTGCGGATCGCAAGAATCTCCGCATGGGCCGTCGCGTCGCCGTCGCGCAACGTTCGATTGGCACCTGATCCCACAACGCGGCCGTCCTGCACGATGATCGCGCCGACCGGAACCTCTCCGGCCGACGCGGCATCACGCGCCAGCTCCAGCGCACGGCGCAGGTACGCCAGATCCGCGTCGTTACTTCGCGGCAGCTTCGCGATTCCCCGTGAATGTCAGATGATTCGAGCTGTCCACATCCACACGAATCGTGTCACCTTCCACGAATCGTCCCTCCAGAACCGCCATCGCTAGCGGATTCTGCAGCATCCGCTGAATCGTTCGCTTCAATGGGCGCGCGCCAAACGCAGCATCGTAACCCTCGCGCGCCAGATAGTGCTTCGCCGCCGGCGTGAGCTCGATCTTCAACTTGCGATCGGCGAGCAACGCGTCGAGCCGATTGAGCTGAAGATCCACGATTCGCGTGATCTGCTCCTCACCCAATGGCCGGAAGACGATGATGTCGTCCACACGATTCAGAAATTCCGGACGGAACTGCTGCCGGAGCACCGATATCACCTGCTCCTCGACTCGATCGAAGTCTCCGCCGGTGTTCTCCAGTATGTACTGACTCCCGACATTCGACGTCATGATGATCACGGCGTTCTTGAAATCGACAGTTCGCCCCTGCGAATCAGTAAGTCGTCCGTCGTCCAGAATCTGCAACAGGATGTTGAACACGTCCGGATGGGCCTTCTCGATCTCGTCGAACAGTATCACCGAATACGGACGCCGACGAACAGCTTCGGTAAGCTGGCCGCCTTCTTCAAATCCGACATAGCCCGGAGGCGCGCCGATCAGTCGCGCAACGGCGTGCTTCTCCATGTACTCCGACATGTCGATGCGCACCATCGCCTGCTCGTCATCAAACAGAAACTCGGCGAGCGCACGCGCGGTTTCAGTCTTGCCAACCCCCGTCGGACCAAGAAATATGAATGAACCGATCGGTCGATTTGGATCCTGCAATCCGGCGCGCGAGCGCCTCACCGCGTTCGACACCGCTTCAACTGCCTCCGCCTGCCCGATAACGCGGCTCGCAAGCACCGACTCGAGTTTCGTGAGTCGCTCGCGCTCGCCTTCCATCATGCGCGAAACGGGAATCCCCGTCCACTTCGCGACGATTTCAGCGACGTCGTCGGCACCTACCTCCTCCTTGAGGAAGCGTGCGCCACCGGTGTGGCTGGACAGCGACTTTTCCGCTTCCGCCATCTCGCGCTCGAGCTGCGGAATCCTGCCGTAGCTGATTTCCGCCGCCTTCCCCAGATCGCCGCTGCGCGTCGCCTGCTCTGCTTCGGTGCGCGCCTGCTCGATCTGCTGCTTGATCCTGCCAACCGCGCCAAGTGAATCCTTTTCCTGCTGCCATTGCGCCTTCATCGCCCCCGACTGCTCGCGCAGTTCGGACAGATCCTTCTCGAGAGTGTGCAGCCGCTCGACCGATGCGCGATCCTTCTCCTTTTGCAGCGCCTGTCGCTCGATCTCCAGCTGGGTGATCCGACGCTCGACTTCGTCGATCTCCTGCGGCATCGAATCGATCTCGATGCGCAGACGAGACGCCGCCTCGTCGATGAGGTCGATCGCCTTGTCCGGCAGAAACCGGTCGCCGATGTACCGATTGGAAAGAGTCGCCGCCGCGACAACCGCACCATCGGTGATTCGAACGCCGTGATGCGACTCGTAGCGCTCCTTGAGTCCGCGCAGGATCGCAATCGTGCTTTCAACAGACGGCTCACCGACGAACACAGGCTGGAATCTACGCTCCAGCGCTGCATCCTTCTCGATGTACTTGCGATACTCGTCGAGCGTCGTTGCACCCACGACGCGCAGCTCACCACGCGCAAGCATCGGCTTGAGCATGTTGCCGGCATCCATCGATCCCTCGGCCTTTCCCGCACCAACGAGCGTGTGCAACTCGTCGATGAACACAACGAAGAGCCCCTCGCTCTCGATGATTTCCTTCAGAACCGCCTTCAGCCGCTCCTCGAATTCACCACGATACTTGGCACCAGCTATCAACGCACCAAGATCGAGCGCGATCAGCCGCTTGTTCCGGAGGCTTTCGGGAACGTCGCCATTGATGATGCGCGTCGCGAGCCCCTCGGCGATCGCCGTCTTGCCAACACCGGGCTCGCCGATGAGCACCGGGTTGTTTTTCGTGCGTCGCGAGAGTACCTGGACCACGCGGCGGATCTCCTCGTCGCGGCCAATGACAGGGTCGAGTTTTCCCTTTCGAGCGGCTTCGGTGAGGTCGCGTGTGTATTTCTGAAGCGCCTGGTACTGGTTCTCCGGGGTCTGGTCCGTCACCCGGTGCGAGCCGCGCACCGCGTCGAGTGCTTCGCGCAACGTTGCGTAACTTGCGCCTGCGGTCTGGAGCAGAGCGCGACTTTCCGATCCCTTCACATCCGATAGCGCGAGCAACAGGTGCTCGGTCGACACGTACTCGTCACCGAGTTCCTTGGCAATCGCCTCGGCACGATCGAAAACCTGATTGAGCTCGCGCGACAGCGATGGTTGCGCATCACTCTGCCGCGGATATCTCCCCGCTTCGCCCAGCGCACTCTGACGCAGCGCCTGCACGCTGACACCAACTTTCTGGAGCGTGGGAACGACTATGCTCTCGTCCTGGTCAAGAAGGGCGAGAAGCAGGTGAAGATCATATACGAGCGGGTTGCCGGCCTGCCGAGCACGCGTGACCGCATCGTTCAGCGCCTCGCCGGACTTGACGGTGAGTTTGTCTTGACTGATCATGCCAGAAGTATGTGCAATCGCGGTGCCTTACGAATCTGCCAGAACGGCATATCCGCCAGCCGATTCTGCGCCGAGCCCGCGCAAGTGTCGCGAAAGCGGGATTCCCCTCCTCGCGATCCAGCTACCCCCCCAGCCAAGACGCTCCGATGCTTATCGCTGCCAGTTGGTCGCGGGACTGAAGCAGACGTCGATCATCCAGGGGGTAAGGTCGGACGTGACGGACCGAAGTGCATCACGCGCTACGACCGTGCGTGCTTCGAGCGCGGCGGACTGGACCGCAAGCTTGAGTGTGACCAGCATTGTCTGCGGCGCGACTCCACTCGCGTACATCGCCATGCAC
>DATBNQ010000153.1:0-25245 GCA_036554185.1 Gemmatimonadaceae bacterium
CCGGCGGCGATGTCACGCAGCGCCTGCTCGACAGTTCCAAATTTTGTTTCAGGCATCCACGGTCTCCGTGTAGGGACTGAGCAGCCTTCGTACGTATTTAGCGATCATGTCACCTTCGATGTGCACGCGTGCACCAGGCCGAAGTTCTCCGAGCGTGGTGTGACGCAGCGTGAATTCAATGAGGGATATCTGCAGGATGCGATCTTCCGGAAGCGCGTTCACGGTGAGGCTGACGCCATCGATCGTGACCGAGCCGAGCGGAACGAGCAGCGCGAAGACTTCGGGAGAAACTTCGATTTCGACGATAAGCGCGTCATCCTTTCGGGCTACCGACCGAACCGTTCCGGTATCGTCCACGTGGCCCTGTACCATATGGCCACCCAGCCGGTCGCCGAGGCGCATGGCGCGCTCGAGATTGACTCGACTTCCAACGGCCCAGTCAGCTACTGTGGTGCGCCCGAGGGTCGTGACGATGGCGGCGACCACGAACCAGCCATCTCCATGCTCGCGGACCGTGAGACAGGCTCCGTTCACGGCGACACTCTCGCCATCGACGAGATTATCGTAACCGCATCGAATCCGGAATTCGCGGCCCGCGTCGGTAATAGCGACCCGATCGATAGTGCCGACCTGGTCGATCAGTCCCGTGAACATTCAAACAGCGTGGATGGCATAGATGGTCATCAGATCGTCGCCAAAAGTCTGACGACGGAGTACGGGGATCCGGCGGACATTCGCCGCCCGGCGAGGCGACGTCGACCCGAAGGCCGCCAGCGCGCCACCGCCCAGTACGATTGGTGCCTGAAAGATAACCAGCCGGTCCACCAGTTCAGCGTCGAGGAACGCCGAGGCAATTGACGCCCCGCCCTCGACCAGGAGCGATCGAATCCCGCGCGTTCTGAGGGCGCGGAGCGACGCCGGCAGGTCCGCAACCCTCACGAAATAGATGCCGTTTGATTCCTCTAGAACGGACGTTCGACCCGCGGATAGTTTGCCATCTGGATCGAAGACCACCCGGGTGGGAGCGACGCGTGGCTGGATCGGCCCGCGGACCGTCAATTCGGGGTGATCCGTTGCATACGTGGTAGCACCCACGGCAATCGCATCGACGTTCGCGCGGATCCGATGCACTTCAGCGCGCGAGTCCTCGTTGGTCAACCAGGCGCGGCCGCGCTCGGAATCGGCAATCGCCCCGTCTATCGAGAGCGCAAGTTTGAGCGTGACCCACGGCCGGTCGGATGCGAAGCCGTGGAAGAATGGTGCATTCAACTCGCGCGCTTCGGCTTCGAGAACGCCGAGCTCGACATCGATTCCCGCCGCTCGGAGTTTTTCCGCGCCACCACCCGAGTCGACTCCGGGGTCACGAGTGGCGGCGACTACACGAGCGACTCTCGCAGCAATGAGTGCATCTGTGCACGGCGGGGTTTGTCCGGTATGCCGGCACGGTTCGAGGTTCACATACACCGTTGCGCCTTCCGCGCGCGCACCGGCGCTCGCGAGCGCAATAACTTCGGCGTGTGGCCCGCCATAACGCTCGTGCCATCCTTCACCAACGATTTCGTTGGCGCGAACCACCACCGCGCCGACCATGGGATTCGGCGACGTGTGTCCCCAGCCGCGCTCTGCGAGCACGAGCGCGCGACGCATGAACTCTTCGTCGCGCGCTTTAGTCATACTATTAGAGTCCGAGCCGGACGCCAATGGCGCCAAAAGTCTGCGCCCCGCCAGCGCCAGTTCGCGCGAACGTATTGTAGGTCGGAATGTTCACGGCACTCGTGCGACCTACCTCACCGATCAGGTTGACGAAGACGAGGTTGATCGTCGTATCAACGAAATACGTTGTGCGCGTGATCTTCTGACTCATGGATAGTGGACCGACGGTCGAGGCTGGTGTGCCGACGCCGGGAAGGCCACGCGCCGCCACGTATGCACTGCCCATCGCGCTCGTATTGTAACGATCCTGGCCAACACCTGCAGCCACGCCGAGCACCAGGAAGCTCTTGCTCGCCACGACTCGATAGGAATCCGTGGTAACGTTGACATTATTCACACGGAGTGTATCGCCGTCTGAATTGTTCGCGAGCATGTTGACGGTTGGCAGACCGCGCCGGAGATACGTGACCGAAATGCCAGGGAAGATTATGCTCTCCTGCACGATCCCCACGCGCACGCCTCCGCCGAATTTGAGCGAACCGTTCGGTGTTGTGACTTTCAATCCCGATCCGTTGAGCGTTGGGAGATAGCTCACGCTTCCAAGCAGGTCGATTCCGCCCACGTTCGTGACACCGAGTGGTATTCCGCGAAAGAGGCCGACGGCTATGTCGGCCTGCGGTATGCCCGCGATCTGGGATTGGGTTGGATAGTCATCGGAACGCGCACCGGACGTCGATGGCGTCACCTGGTCAACGCTCGGGAAATCGGAGTTCACGACGTTTGCGCGGCCCGTCACATAAATGTGCCCGAGTCCGCCGAGCGTTCCGCCGACGCCGAGTGTCGCATTGCCACCCGCGATGACCGTCCCGAGCTGAGGCGCGATGTACTGAAAGACATCCAGTGTCTTCTGACACGCGTCCTGGGTGACGCCCGCGGTGCACTGCGGACTCACTGTCCCCTGCGCCGCTAGCGGGACCGCGAAACAGCTCAGAGCCGTCGCCGTAATCAACATTCGAATCTTCATTGTATCCCCTGTTGGTGAGCTATTCAAAAAGCACGCGACCGGTACCGGGCCGAACGGCCCCAAGCCGCCATGCGGCAATTCCCGCGCGCGATGCGCTCTGAATGACTGTATCGGCGTCCTCGCCGTCACAGATCACCACCAGCCCAACACCCATATTGAAGGAACGGAACATCTCGTCCCTCGGAACGTCGCCGGCGCGCTCCAGCTCGCGGAAGAGGACCGGGACCTCCCAGCTCGATCGGCTCACCACCGCGTCGAGCGAAGGGGGAAGCGCCCGGTCAAGGTTTCCGGGGATGCCGCCGCCAGTGATGTGCGCCATCGCGTGGACTGTTCCTAGAACCGGCTCCATAGCCCGGAGATATGAAGCGTGGACGGCCAGCAGCGCGTCTGCGACGGTCAGATCCAAACCGGGAAACCGGTCGTTGGCGCGCAGCTTCATCCGGTCGTGCACGATACGTCTCGCCAGCGAATAGCCATTTGTATGAAGCCCGGTGCTCGCGAGGCCGACCATTACGTCCCCATCGACGACGCGCTCGGCGCCCAGGACGCGATCCTCGCTGACACAGCCCACGATGAAGCCTGCCAGGTCGTAGTCCGGAGGCGTGTAGATACCCGGCATCTCGGCGGTCTCGCCACCCAACAAGGCGCATCCATTCTCATTGCAGCCCGCAGCCACTCCCGCCACAACCGCTTCAACAATCTCCGGCTCGAGTTTGCCAAATGCGACGTAATCGAGAAAGAACAGTGGTCGCGCGCCCTGCACCAGGATGTCGTTGACGCAGTGGTTGACGAGATCGTGGCCGATCGTGTCGTGTCTGCCTGCGTCTATGGCCACCCGCGTCTTGGTACCGACGCCATCCGCGGACGCGACGAGCAGCGGCTTCGGAATATCCGATGGTATTTTGAACATGCCGCCGAAGGCACCGAACGCACCGCGTACACCAGCGGTGTACGTCGATTCGACGAGCTTACGAATTCGCCGCTTGGCGTCGTCGCTTGCGTCGATGTCGACGCCGGCGGAGCGATAGTCCATGTGTGTGCCGTCGGCTGCTGCTGACGGGCGCTGGCCCTTATTCACCCGTTCAGGTCCTCTTCGAAGGCGACGAGCTGCTTGAATGCATGAACGCGCTTGTCGATCTCAGGACGCGTAACGGTCATCAGTCGTTCGATCGAAAATTTCTCGACCGCGAAGGATCCCATCGCGGAACCGTAGATTACAGCGCGGCGCATGTTTGCCTCGCTCAGGTCACCGGTTCGCGCCAGATATCCGATGAATCCGCCAGCGAAGGAATCACCCGCGCCTGTGGGATCGAAGACTGTTTCGAGCGGATATGCCGGCGCGAAGAAGATGTTGCCAGCATGGAACAGGAATGCTCCGTGCTCTCCCTTCTTGATTATCACATGCTTCGGCCCATGCGCCATGATCCACCGCGCTGCCTGCACGAGATTCGTCTGCTCCGTCAATTGACGCGCTTCGGCGTCATTGAGTGTCAGCAGATCGACGTGAGCCAGCAGCTCGACGAGCTCGGGACGCCGGCTCTCGATCCAGAAATTCATTGTGTCCGAGGCCACGAGTCGCGGCCGCTCGACCTGCTTGAGAACCGCCAGTTGCAGCCGCGGGTCTATGTTCGCGAGAAACAGGAAATCCGGTTTCGCGAAGCGCGCCGGAATCTTTGGCTCGAAGTGCGAGAAGACTCCGAGATGTGTTTCGAGTGTCTCCGCAGAATTGAGATCGTGCCGATACCGACCGCGCCAGCGAAACGAGCTGCCGTCCACCTGCTCGATACCGCCAAGGTCCACGTTTCGCTTCTCGAGTTCGCGCAACCTTTCCATCGGATAATCGTTGCCCACCACTCCGACGACCTGAACGTCGGTAAGGTGGCTGGCCGACGCGGAAAAAAACGTTGCGGAGCCTCCGAGCACGTCATCGGCCTTGCCGAACGGCGTCTCAACGGAATCCAGTGCGACAGAGCCAACGACGAGAACAGACATCAGAGTTGTGTGAGGGTCAAGTGGGCCGTCACATCCGCTCGGGAGCGGATATGCCGAGCAGGTGGAGCGTGTTTCGAATCACGATCTGAGACGCGCGAGCGAGCGCAAGCCGCGCGGTCATGATCGGTGCTGGCTCTCCAAGCACATGGTGCTTGTGGTACCAGAGATGCACGAGTCTCGCTGTTTCCAGTGCGTAGGCGGTGATGCGGTGAGGCTCGAGCGCTGTCGCAGCGCCATCGACCTCGGAGGGGAAATCGAGTAGCTGCTTGATCAGTGCCTGCGCCTCGGGCTCCGCCAGCACGGAGAGATCCACCTTCGAAATATCCAATGTTGCGGCGTCGATCTCTCCGACGCGAAAGATGCCGCTCATTCTCGCGTGCGCCATCTGCAGATAATAAACCGGATTCTCGTCAGATTGGCGGAGCGCGAGATCCACGTCGAATATCAGCGGACTGTCTCCCTTCCGCATGAGGAAGAAGAAGCGAACAGCATCGCGTCCCACCCAATCGATCAGATCACGGACGGTGACGTAGCTGCCGGCGCGCTTCGAGATTTTCACCTCTTCGCCTTCCTTCACAACGGTCACCATCTGGTGCAGCGCGTACTCCGGATAGCCATCCGGTATCCCCATGTGCAACGCACGCAATCCCGCGCGGACGCGGGTAGTGGTGCCATGATGATCGGCACCCTGCACATTTATGGCGCGCGTAAAGCCGCGTTGCCATTTTGTGACGTGATACGCAACGTCGGGAACGAAGTAGGTGTATGTTCCGTCGCTCTTGCGCATGACGCGATCCTTGTCGTCGCCGTAGTCAGTCGTACGAAGCCACAGAGCACCGTCCTTCTCGTACGTCTGGCCGTTCCTCACGAGTCGATCGACCGTCTCCTGCACCTTGCCGTCGCCATAAAGGCTGGATTCGAGATAATAGGTGTCGAACCTCACGCCAAATGCCTGCAGGTCGAGGTCCTGCTCCGCGCGTAGCGCGCGCACAGCGAAGTCACGGAGGCTATCGCGCGCGCTCGCATCGTACCGCGCCGCGATCTCCCGCACGTATTCGCCGTGGTAACCGCCTTCCGGTATTGTAGCGGCACCGCCTGCTGCGTCGAGATGCGCACGGACGCTCAATTCGAGATTGTCGATCTGGACGCCGGCGTCATTGTAGTAGAACTCACGCGAGACGTGCCATCCCGTCCACTCGAGCAGCGCGGAGATTGCGTCACCCAGTGCGGCCTGGCGCCCGTGACCTACATGCAGCGGGCCCGTGGGATTCGCGGATACGAATTCCACAACGACCGGGCAGTGCGCGCCGACCGTACCGCGTCCGTAATTCTCATTCGCCGAAACAATTTCCCGAAGCGTTTCGGCAACGGCCACGGGATCCAGCCGAAAATTGAGAAAACCCGGCCCGGCAATTTCAACGCTGGCGACTCCCGCATCGGCGAGATTGATCGCGTCGCGAATCGCCGCCGCCAGCTCAGCTGGCTTGCGGCGAAGCGGGCGCGCCAACACCATGGCGATGTTGCTTGCCCAGTCGGCGAGCAGCGGGTCGCGAGGACGCTCGAGTAGTGGTTCGATGTCTTCCGGCGCACCGATAGTCAGCGCCGCACGTTTGAGCTCGGCGCGAATCCGGTCCGCGAAGTTCACTCTGAGGCCTTGGGTGACGCGGGAGCCTTGACGGGTGCGCTCGACGGGGCAGATGCGGCGTCGCTGCCTGATCTGGAGTCGGAGGCAGGGCTCGCGCTCGAGCTGGCCTCTGTCTTCGCCTCAGCCGATCTGGATTCGGCGCCCGCCGACTCAGCAGGCTTGGATTCCGCAGCAGAATCAGGCTTGGGATCGGTTTTGCGGCCAGGAGCGGTCTTCTGGTCCTTCTTGCCATCCTTGCCGTAGTCAGTGATGTAGAATCCGGTTCCGTGAAAGACGAGGCCGGCGCCGGCCGACATCTGTCGTTCGGCGGACTTTCCGCACACCGGGCATGGCACCACCGTAGGAGCGGATGCCATGGATCGGAAAAACTTGTCGAAGTCGTGCCCGTCGGGACACGTAAACTCGTACGTAGGCACTTGTTGGGAGGGGTTGGTACTGCTTATCAATTTACGAAATCACGCGGGCTAGCTCAACGGCAGCGCCGCCCTGTCAAAGGGCTGGGTTGTACACACCCCAGCATGCGGCGAGGGTATCCGAGATCTCACCAACAGTCGCCCGGGCTCTGACTGCCTCGATGATGAGCGGCATGAGATGCGTCCGGCCACCGCCGGAATCCGCCGCGGTTGCTGCTCGAAGCGCGGCGAGTGTCTCGGTCACGCGCGAGCTATTTCGAGTCTTTCGCACGGCTGCAAGCTTGAGCACCTGCTCGCGCTCGAGGGCGGAGTAGTCGGGCGACGGAATGTCTGGAGTCTCCGCCGCGTCGGTGAATTTGTTGACACCGACGATCACCGTTTCGCCGGCCTCAACCCGCAACTGAAATTCATACGCACTGCGCGCGATCTCTTCCTGGAAGAAGCCCGACGCGACAGCGCGTTCGGCGCCCCCCATCTCATCGACTTTTTCGATCAGCTCCATTGCGCGACTCTCGAGCTGATCGGTGAGCGCCTCCACGAAATAGCTTCCTGCGAGTGGATCAACCGTATTGCCGACCCCCGATTCATATCCGATGATCTGCTGTGTGCGAAGCGCAAGGGTCGCAGCCGCAGCCGTCGGAAGTGCGAGAGCCTCGTCATATCCATTCGTATGCAGGGACTGCGTGCCGCCGAGCGTCGCGGCGAGCGCCTGCACGGTAACGCGCACCACGTTGTTCAACGGCTGTTGTGCCATCAGCGTGACACCACCCGTCTGCGTGTGAAAGCGCATGCGACAGCCAGCATCGTCTGCACCGAACCGGTCACGCATGATACGTGCATACATGCGCCGCGCGGCGCGGAACTTGGCGATCTCTTCAAATAGATCATTGTGGGACGCAAAGAAGAACGACAGTCGCGGCGCGAACGCGTTTATCTCGAGGCCCGCATCGATTGCGCGCTTCACATACTCGATCGCATTCGCGAGCGTGAACGCGAGTTCCTGCACTGCGGTCGCACCCGCTTCGCGGATGTGATATCCCGAAATCGAAATTGGATTCCACCGCGGCATTTCGTCAGCGCAGAACCGGAATATCTCGGCTATGAGATCGAGGCTCGGCCCGGGTGGATAGATGTATGTGCCGCGCGCTATGTATTCCTTGAGCAGATCGTTCTGAGTCGTGCCGCTCAGTGCAGACCGAGCAATTCCCCGCTCCTCCGCAACGACGATGTACATCGCAAGCAACGTGGCGGCGGTTGCGTTGATGGTCATCGAGGTGGACACGGTTTCGAGCGGCAGATCCGCGAGCAGCGCGTGCATGTCTTCAACCGTGTCGATCGCTACACCTGCCCTCCCGACCTCACCCAGCGCGCGCGGCGAATCGGAGTCGATTCCCATCTGTGTAGGGAGATCGAAGGCGACCGACAGCCCGGTCTGACCACGTTCCAGCAACAGCCGGAAGCGTGTGTTGGTTTCCTCGGCAGTACCGAAGCCCGCGTACTGGCGCATCGTCCAGAGGCGTCCCCGATACATGCTCGCCTGGACGCCGCGCGTGAAGGGAAATTTGCCGGGATCACCGAGATCCTTCGAATACTCGACGACGGCGTCCTCCGGCCGATACACCACCTGGATCGGGATCGCCGACGACGTCTCACGTACCGACTGTACTCCTGGGCCGCTCACAGGCGACGACTCAGCAACTTCGCGCACCCACAATACCGATGCTACGCTCGCTCGGCGAGCATCGGCTGCGCCAGCATCGTGTCGGCGGTTATGACGTCGCTCTTGCTGCCGATGTAGAGCGGCGTACGCTGATGCAATTCAGTTGGCTCGACGTCGAGTATGCGAATCGTGCCGTTGCTCGCAAGTCCGCCAGCCTGCTCCACGATAAACGCGAGCGGGTTAGCCTCGTACAACAGTCTCAACTTGCCCCGCGGATTCCGCTCGTTGGCCGGATACGCGAAGAGACCGCCGCCGAGCAGGTTGCGATGGAAGTCGGCAACGAGCGAGCCGACGTACCGTACGCTCATCGGATCGCGTGCCCCATCCAGACCGCGATAGCGGCGCATGAGCGCGCGGACGTCCTCGTTCCACACCTGCTCATACGAATCGTTGACCGATAGATACCGGCCATGCTCGGGGATTCTGATGTTCGGATGCGAAAGCAGAAATTCACCGATCTGCGGATCCAGAGTGAATCCGTGTACTCCCTGACCCGTTGTGTACACCATCATGGTGCTCGAGCCGTAGATCACGTAACCGGCCGCGACCTGGCGCCGGCCTGGCTGGAGCATGTCTTCCATCTCACCGCGAGGACCGCGCGTGATCTTCCGAAGCACGGAGAAGATCGTGCCAACCGGAACATTCACATCTATGTTCGACGAGCCGTCGAGCGGATCGAACAGCAGGCAATACTTGCCGCACCGGAAGTTATCCGGAATCTGTATGATGTCGGGCTCTTCCTCGGATGCCATGGCGCACAGCCTGCCGGTGTGATCCAGAGCCTTGATTATCATGTCGTTGGCGAGGACGTCGAGTTTCTGTTGAATCTCGCCCTGAACGTTCTCGTGTTCAGTCGCGCCAATTATGTCGGCGAGGCCGGCCATGCGAACCTTGTTCGCGATCATCTTCGCGGCCAGCGCTATGTCGTACAGCAAGCCGGACAGCTCACCAGTCGCGTCAGGATACAGGTGTTCCTGCTCGATGATGTACCGTTCGATCGTTACGACGGACGTCGCTGTGTGCTTGACCATAACACCTCCTCGGCGAACTGATCGGCCTCTGCTTCGAAACGGTTCCGCGAATACCCCATGCGGATCGATTCCCAAAGGTAACGTATGGGAAATGTTTTGTCCCGGCGGAACTGCCTGACGTGCCCCAGTTCGTGCAGGAGGAGCTCGATCGAAGGCGGCCGAGACAATGTGAGGAAAACCGTGGTTCCGAGAGTTATGGCGGCCACCGAATTCTGCCCGAGAAACCATCCGCCCAAGCGAAGCGGCAAGCCGCCACGTCTCCAGGTCACCGACGCAAGCTCTGGAAATGCGTCGATGATATCCGGAGGGAGACCCACCCGAACCCCGACAGTTTTGCAAATCAGTGTCTTGAACAAGTCGTCGAGCAAGGGCGTCATGCCGTCCAGATGGTCAGGCTCACGGCAGCTGCGGCAACCGCAATCGCCCTGCCGGGAAATCGGCTGGTGCACGCCGCGATGATCGCGAGCGCCGCAATTATTGAAAGTGTAACCCCAATCGGAGAGATTGACACCGTGACCGCGGCGTATGGAAGAGACGCCGCAAAGCGCGCGATCGCTTCGAAAGCCACAAGCAGGGGGTGCGCCGCGCTTGCAACAAATTGAGCCGCGGCCGGCCACGGAGATAGTACGAGCGCCAGGAACAGCATTGGCTGCACGATCGCGATTACGGGGTCGGCCGCAAGATTTGTCAGCGGGCCGATGAGGCTGAGCCGCCCGAACCAGCAAGCGACAAGGGGGGCTGTCACTACTGTCGCAACGCCCGACACAACCAGCGACTGCACCACTCTCCCTCTCCATCCTCGGAGCCGCGCCAGCCTGCCCCGCCTGGAGATCGCACCCGCAGCAATGACCGCCGCCATCCCCGCCATGCTCAACTGGTATCCCACGGCAAGCACGGTTTCCGGCTTCATGAGTGGAACGATACCGCCGACAGCGAGAATACTCCACCGCGAGGTGTGCCGCTGGCACGCATGGCATGCGGTGGCAACGCATACCATTACAGCGGCTCGAAGCGCGGGCGCCGGGAAACCCAGCATGAATACATAGCCCATGATTATTCCGGCGGTCGCGAACGAGGCAATACGCGCAGGAACGCGAAAAAGGTTGAGCATGAGGGCGAGCGACGCGGCCACAATCGATACGTGGAGTCCGGAGATTGCAAGCATGTGAACGATCCCGGCGTCGGTGTAGGCGCGCTTCACATCTCGCGGGATCTCGCTCTGATCGGCAACGAGAAGCGCCCTGGCCGTGGGGGCGTCGCTGCCAAACGCCAAGTCTATTGTGTGAGCGGCACGCAATCGCATGCGCTCACCAAGTTGCGTCGAGTCCGGGCGCACGATCACACTCGCCCCGGCAAGCGGCTTCGGGCCCGATATCGAGAGAGCAAATGCAGCCGCAAAATACAGAACGGTCGCGCTCGGAATGAAATCGGATGCGGCGAGCCAGGCCAGGACACCGCACATGCCAAGACCGATCTGCCACGGGAGCGTGAATCCAGCGAATAAACCGCCGGCAATCGCTACGAGTACCCACACGATCATTGGCATGTGCGGGTACATATTACCTCATGCGTACCGCGCGCAGCACCTGCTTTGCGCGCGGCCAACAACTATTCAGCGCATCGGAAGGGGTTCGCGCGACCGGATCACCGCACCTGTGAAGGTGGAACCGGTGGTTCCAGTCAGCTCCACATCCACGTACTCTCCGATCATTTCCGGGGTTCCCGGCAAAATGACAGTCTTGAAATCGCGCGTCCGGGCCTGAAGCAGCCCGCCGCGCCGGGCTTCCTTCTCGATGAGAACCTCGCAGCGTTGCCCAAGATGCGCCATGTTGCGCGCCCGTGACCCTTCACGCACCACCGAAATCAGTTGCGCCAGCCGCTCGCTCGCAACTTCATCCGGGACAATGAGCTCGGCCGGCAGCCTCGCGGCTGGCGTTCCCTCGCGCATCGAGAACTTGAAAGTGTAGGCGTCGTCGAATCCGATCTCGCGCACTGCGCTGAGCGTCTCTGCGAATTCGTCATCGGTCTCGCCAGGAAAACCAACGATGATGTCTGTTGTGAGAGCAAGGTCAGGAACAGCTTTTCGGAGCCGCTCAGCACATTCGAAGTATCCCTCTCGGCTGTAGCGGCGGAGCATTCTCTTGAGCGTTCTCGACGACCCGGACTGCATCGGAAGATGCACGTGTTCGCAAACGGCCGGCGTGCCTGCTATCGCGTCAATTACCCGGTCACTGAAATCATTGGGATGCGGGCTCGTGAACCGAACCCGACGAATTCCCGGCACTGCACCGACGGCTCGCAGCAAATCGGCGAAATCGTCCGTGCCTTGCGTGTAGGAGTTCACGGTCTGGCCGAGCAATACAACCTCGGACATGCCATCGGCAACGACAGTCTCCGTCTCGCGTACCACATCAGCGAGAGCGCGGCTGCGCTCCGGTCCGCGCGTGTACGGCACGATGCAGTACGTGCAGCGGTAGTCACAGCCCCGCTGAACCGGAATCCACGCCTTCACCTTGTCGAAACGGCGCGGCTTGAAATCCTCGTAGTGCTCCTCCATGTCGAAATTGGTCGCAGTGGTTCGGATTCCGCGGCGCGCATCATCGATGAGTGTCGGGAGCGCGCGGTATCCGTCGGGGCCGATGACGATGCTGACGTGCGGTGTGCGCTGCAGGAGCACCGGGCCCAGGCGCTGCGCCATGCATCCTGTAACGCCCATCACCGCCGTCGGCGACATGTGCCGCTTGAGCTCCCCGAGACGCCCGATAACGCGCTGCTCAGCGTGATCGCGAATCGCACAGGTATTGACGAGAATCACATCGGCACCGTCGGGACCGTCGACGGAATCGTACCCCGATGCCGCGAGCTTCCCGAGCATCAGCTCGGTATCGCTTACGTTCATCTGGCAACCGTAAGTCTCGATGTAAACTGTGGGACGACTCATGCCGTTACCGTGAATTGAGTTGGATGTGCGCTGGTAACTGCACGTAGAAGGTACTCCCCTCGCCTGACGCGCTGCGAACCCAGATGCGGCCACCATGGGCTTCCACAACCAGCTTGCAGAACGCAAGTCCAAGCCCCGAGCTGCGTACGCGCGGCACGTGGCCCGTTTTCACACGCCCGAATTTCTGAAAAATGAGATCGTGAAACTCTTCGGGGATACCGGGTCCATTGTCCTGAACGCTGAACAGAATTCCGTCAGCCTCGCCTCGTACCGATATCGTGAGCTCGATTGTCGTGCCGGAGTGTGTAAGTGAGTTCTGGAGAATATTCGAGAAGACCCGCTTCAACAACGGCTTGTCCGCCTCGAATGTCGGCGCGTCCTCCGCGACCATGGTCACGATCGACGCATGCTCTTGCGTGAACCTGACATTCCATTCGTGCAGCAGCTCGGCGACAAACGCGCCCGGAGCGATCTCCTCCGCATTCAACACCAATCCGGTCTCTTCGACCTTCGCGACTTCGAGAAGGTCTCCGATAAGACCGAGCAGCTCCTCCGCTTTCGTTTCCGCGTCGTTAAGCGCGTGGCGCTGTTCGAGTGATATCGCACCAAAATCACCATCGCCCACCATCTCGAGTGTGGCAAGAACCGAGGTGAGCGGTGTTTTGAGATCGTGCACAATCATCTTCATGAGATCGTCGCGCACCTTTTCCAACTCGCGCAGCTTCCTGTAGCTTTCCTCGAGCGCATCCGTTGCCGCCTTCAGCTTGAGCAGGCTGCGCACGCGCGCGCCGAGCACCAGTCTGTTGTGGGGCTTGGTCAGGAAGTCGTCGCCACCGGCCTCGATTCCCTTTACACGATCCGTCGTGTCGTTGAGAGCAGTAACGAAGATCACCGGAATGCGTGACGTGCGCGGATCCCGCTTGAGTCGCCGACAGACCTCAAACCCCGTCGACCGGTGGTCGACGCCGAGATCGCCGGCCGGCATTGCGACGTCGAGTATGCACAGGTCAGGTCGGTGCTCGATGCATGCGGCGATGGCACTTGGACCATCCACAGCCGCGATGGTTCGAAATCCCAGAGTCTCGAGTTGATCGAACAGAAGCTCCACATTCGCCGGTACGTCGTCGGCGACGAGAATCAGAGGTGGCTCCTGCTCTGCGTCCATTCGAACGTTACGGATGCACCTGCAGCCCGAAGCTGAGGTTGTAGGCGCGCTCGGTCACGCCGGCGACTCCGGTGCGGCTCGTGTGCAGGGCAGCAATGTCGAAAGTGACGCGATCGTAGGCGATCGGAACGCCGATACCACCGCCGAACGACGTTTCCTGCACTGATTGCGTGCCGACCTGGAACGGCAACGTGCGCCGCCGAGCTCCGATTCGAAGCAGCAGCGGGAATCCGCCGAGCCGCGGCCCGTTGGATTCAACACCTGCGCTAACGTCGTTCGCATCGGTAGCTGTTGTGCCGACATAGCTCAGCGAGTTGAGTTGGCTCCAACGGTCGTGCTGGCCGCGAATCGCGAACGTTGTACCGGGGATGCCGGTAAACGCGATAGAACCCGAATAGCTGTCAGGAATGTGTGCCGTGGTCAGCAGTGAGTCGTTTGCGAACATTTTCGCGGTGCCACCCTTTCGCCCACTGACCGCGACGCTCAAACCCGGCAGTACTTCCGCCTCGACGCCGGCCGAAAAAGCGTTCCCCGAAAAGCTGATTTCACTTATCTGCGTGATACTCCGATATTGCGCCGTATCAGGAAATAGCTCGTTCGACGTCAGTTGCATCGAGCCCGGGAACGCGTGCAGCGCGATTCCAACATGGATTCGCGAGATTGGCGCATACGCCAGCGCGAATCGAACATCCGTAATGGCACCGTCGCTCTTCAGGCGCTCGTTGAACGGCACAGTATCAGTACCGAACACCTGCGTCCGGGAGCGACTCGTTTCCCAGGTTCTATCCAGAAACGTTGCCGCCGAGAAACCGATCACGAAATGATCGTTCATCGGAAGCACACCGCCGATGTTGGGCAGGCGCGCGGTCGTCGTGCCGGACGAAACGCCGCCGGCCGTCACTGTACGAAATTCCGGATCGTATTGCGCGTAGATCTGTGCCGCCGGCCGGATGGCAAGCGCCGCCGGATTGATCGGTGACCTCGCGTCGATATCGCCGAGCGCTCCCGCAGTTCCGAGCGCGCGCGTGCTGAGCTCGCCGGGCGGATAACCAAATCCCTGCAGGCTCACCGACCCCTGCGCGTGACCCACCGAGGCGCTGAATGTCGCCAGCGTGGCGACACAGATGACAAGACCTTTCCTCATGGAACGCCGACCCGGGAGCGAGGTGTGTAGCTGATGCGAAGCTTCGGCCTCAATGCCGGAATCGCGGACGACGAATAGAACAGCGCCTGCTGTGCGGAATAATCTTCTGTGGAGCTCTGAAGAACGATTGCACGCGGAAGCTGCGCTGCAGTCTGGATCGACCAGTATCTGAATGCAGGACCGATCTGTACCTCTCGAACACCTGAATCACCGGGTGCCGTCTTTAGTGGTGCCAGGCCAAGCACGGTGATCGGCGCCGTAATCTGGGCGGCACGTATCGGGTCCGTAACAGTCGGGCCCGCCAGAACGAGAACCGGCTGAATGAACATTGAATCAGTCGGATCCGGCGACGGACTCGGTTGCTGCGTCAGGATAAGCGTCGCGGCAATCACGAGCGACGAATCGGAAATCGCCGGCGGGATGTTGAATCTCAGATACGCGCGCGTGCCTGGCAACCCACCAATCGTGAGAGTACCGGGCGGTGGTGGCGGCGTGCCCTTTACCACGATGGTAAAATCGCCAAGACTCTTCGCGATCGACGCGTTGTTTGTCGGCGTGACCGAATAAGGACTCATGATTACAGGCGCGACGGAGGTATCCGGCGAGGTTCGCGTTGCGAGAACAGCCCCGAAGCCCGATTCCTGCCCGAATACGCGGAATTCCACAGACTTGTTCAGAGCGCTCACCTGCAGCCCGAGCCTGAGCCGCGCACGAGCCTGCGCCTTGGCGAGCAGAAACGCTTTCGGAAGTGGGATCTTGAGCGAGTCGACTACCTGACCCGCCGCGAACTGAATGCTCGTAATCAATCGCGACGGAGTGAACAACGGCGCGAGCACGCTTGCCGATGTGTCATCGACCGCTGTGGAATCATCCACGTCGTAGATGGACATCGTCACGGGAGCCCCGACATTGATCGCCGCGCTGTCGATCTGCAAAGTCAGAATCGCACTATCGAGATACGCGATCGGCACCGCGGTTGCGGTTGCGCTCGTTCGGCTGGTCGAGGGCAGCGAATCGAAGCGAATGATGACGCGCGTATCCAGAGTGTCTCCCCTGTTCGCGAGCAGCATCTGCGGTTCGGTGCCGCGACCCAATCCGCCGAGCACCGTCGAATCAAGCGAAACAGCGTCGAGAGTGACGGTGCTGATCTGCACAGATTGATCGGCGCAGGTAAGAGGACAGCCCGCCGAGCCATCGAGCTTTTCAGCGCAGCCGCCAATGACCAGCACTGTAATGGCCGCAACGGCGGCTGCCGCAGCGATGCGGCTAAAACTCCATCTCGTCAATATCACTCCGTAAATCCGTTCGATTCGTTGAGTCGAAACTGGTGCGGCAGAAGTTCTGCCAGCGACCACTCCGCTGTCTTTCCGTTAACCCCGTGACTCACTATCCGCAGCGACGGCGCGAACTCCGCTAACGCCTGCCGGCAAATCCCACACGGCGGTACCGGCTCCGTTGCATCACTTACAAGCACCAATTCGTCAAAGCTCCGCGCGCCTGCCGAGACGGCCGCAGACAGCGCGGAGCGTTCTGCGCAAATACATACACCGAACGAGGCGTTTTCCACATTCGACCCGATGTACACCTCGCCGGCGTCGCTCCTGAGCGCCGCCCCGACGTGGAACTTCGAGTACGGCGCGTAAGCGTTTGCCCGGGCGGCCTCCGCAACCGACTTCAAGGACTGATCGCTCACCCCAGGATCTGGCCGAGAAACGAGCTGCCAACACCGCGGAATCCAAGTCCGAACCATTCCGAGATCGTCGCGCCCAGATCCGCGAACGTCGCCCGACGACCTATTGATACGCCAGGGCGCACCGCCGGACCGATCGCGAGAACTGGAACGTTCTCACGAGCGTGATCGGACGAAGCGGTTGTGGGATCGTTGCCGTGGTCGGCGGTGATAAACAGCAGATCTTCCTCTCGAAGGGCACGCCTGAGCGCTGGTAGCGCAGCGTCAAATTCGCGCAGCGCCCCGATAAAGCCCGGTACGTCGTTCCTGTGGCCGTAAAGTTGGTCGAAATCTACAAGGTTGCTGAATAGAAACCCGGTATCCGGCCCTCTCGCCAGCCACTCCCCGATCAAACGGATTCCCTCCGCGTTTCCACTGGTATGCCGAGCAGTGATGGAACGGCCCGCAAATAGATCGTCGACCTTGCCAACCCCATCGCGGCTGATCTCGGCCTCCGAGAGCGCATCGAGTAGCGTCACCGACGGCGGCTCGACGGAGAAGTCCCGCCGATTGGCGGTCCGTCGGAACGCGCCATTCGTTCCAACAAACGGCCTCGCGATGACCCGGGAAACGTTGTTGGGTGCCACCAGCAGGCGGCGTGCGATCTCGCATCCTTCATACAACTCGGCGAGCGGAACGACCCCCTCATGCGCGGCGATCTGGAATACGGAGTCGGCCGAGGTGTAAACGATCCAGGCACCAGTTCGAAGGTGCTCGGCGCCAAACCGTGCGATAATATCCGTCCCGCTTCCAGCCACGTTCCCGATCACCGGACGCCCAGTCCGGGAAGTAAACTCCGCGAGAACATTTTTCGGAAAGCCGTGCGGGTACGTGGGAAACGGCACGCCGATACGCACGCCGGCGATCTCCCAGTGGCCCGTCGTACTGTCCTTCCCGGCGGCGGACGGAGACATCATCCCAAAGGCTCCAGCGGGTTCATCAATCGCTGGTAAGCCATTGATATGACGGATGTTACCAAGTCCAATCTCACGTAAGTTCTCAAGTTGACACGGGGCCATCTGACCCACAACATGACCGAGCGTGTCACTTCCGGTGTCGCCGTATGCGGCGGCGTCTGGCGCCTCGCCTATGCCAACTCCATCAAGAACAATTATCGCGGCCCGCTTAGCCATCCCTGTGATCTCAGACCTCATTGAAACGTCGTTGCAATCGAGGCGCGAGACCTGTGAGCAGCTCGTACGGCGACATGCCGGCCGATCGCGCAACGCCCTGCACCGTCAGCTCTGGACCGCCGGTTTCGCCAAAAAGTGTCACCACATCGCCGATCTCACACGGGACTTCTGTGACGTCGAACATCGTCATGTCCATGGTCACCAGCCCACGCTGAGGAACCCTGACGCCGTTCACCATCGCGGTCGCGCGATCAGAAAGAGCGCGTGGGTAGCCGTCGCCATACCCGATAGTTGCCGTTGCGATCCGCTCCCGCCGTCGCGCCGTATATGTGGCATCGTAACTCACGGTGTCACCGGCCTCGACCCAGCGAAGATCCACTACCCTCGCCCGCAGGCTGACCACTGACTCGGGCTGAATCCCCGTCGTCGCACCAACCCCGTAAAGAAACAGTCCGGGCCGCACGGCCCCCCACCGCCCATGTCCGTCCACTCCGCGCGCGGCAGCAGCGCTGTTGTCTGCATGGAGGAACGGAATGTCGACGCCGATAGCATCTATGGCGTCAAAGAATCGCTCCACCTGCGCTTCGGCGGACCCGTTCTCCAGCTCAGCCGAGTGAAAGTGCGTAAATGCGCCGGCGGGCGGCCATTGGCGTATTTGGTCGCGGACATCAGCAACATCGCGCCAAGGCAACCCCGCCCGGTTCATCCCGGTATCAATGGCAAGCTGATATGGCTTTCCAGACGGGCCCCACGCCCGGATCGAGGCGGCGTCGCCCAGGGATGGCGTAAGGTCGGCACCCTGGGCGCGCAGGTAATCCGCTTCCAGGATGGGCGTGAACACGATCACTGGCCGCGTGATCTTCAGCCGCCGGAGGAATTCGCCCTCCTCGACCGATGCAACGCCGTACGCCACCGGGTCCAGCGGCTCGAGCGCGCGGACCACGCCCTCGGTTCCCACCCCATATGCGTCGGCCTTGATCATCGGGATCAGTGGCAGCCCCGTGCGTTGCATCAGTGCCATGGCGTTGCGACGCAACGCATTCACGTTCACATCGATCCAGGCCCGGTTCGGCAGCGGATATATTAGGGTTTCTTCCACAGCCTTATAACATAATGTCACAGGACCCGGGACTCGACGATACACTGGAACTCATGCGCGATCTGCGGAAGCGATGCGACTGGGATGCGGCGCAGACCCACGAGTCGCTCCGCCCGTATCTGATCGAGGAAGCACATGAACTGGATGAGGCTATTCAGTTCACCGACGATCCGCTGATGCGCGAAGAGCTCGGAGACGTACTGCTCCAGGTTCTGTTTCACTCGGTGCTTGCGGAAGAGCGCGGCGCGTTCACGTTCAACGATGTCGCGCGCGGCCTCATCACGAAGATGAAGGGACGGCATCCACACCTCTACGGCGAGGGCGCAAGGGAGCCGTGGGAGACGATGAAGTCCAAGCGACGGGTGTCACTCGCGGACGGCCTGCCTGCGGCACTACCGGCGCTGCACCGCGCCCAGCGGCTTCAGGATCGCGCCGCTGGCGTCGGATTCGACTGGCCAACGTGGCACGGCGCCGCCGACAAGGTTTCCGAAGAACTGGAGGAGGCGCGCGAGCTTCTCAACGAACTCCCGGAGACGACATCAGCAGGATCACCTCCGCTCCGCGACGACGCGCATGAACGGATAACGGAAGAACTCGGCGATCTGCTCTTCGCTTGCGTAAATCTGTGCCGAAAGGCGCAGGTCCACGCGTCCCTCGCGCTGGATCGCGCCAATCGCAAGTTCCAACTGCGCTTCGAGCAGGTCGAGAAACTCGCAGCGGAGCGAGGCATCAAGCTCGGAAGTGCGTCGCTCGCCGAAATGGATGCGCTGTGGGACGAGGTCAAGCTCCGGCAGCCGTCGCCCTCCCGGGGCGAGGTGCGTTAGCCCGTCGCCCCGGGCTCCGCCGAGCCCCGGCTATGGATGCAACCGATACATCGTCCGTGGAAATGCAATCGCTTCTCGGATGTGCGGGATGCCGCATATCCACGCCACAGTGCGCTCGAGTCCGAGCCCGAACCCGGAATGCACGAATGTTCCGTAGCGCCGCAGATCCAGGTACCAATCGTACGCTTCGATCGGCAAGCCCTCGTCCTTGATTCGCTGGACCATGCGGTCGAGGTCGTCCTCGCGCTGAGAACCGCCAATGATCTCGCCATATCCCTCGGGGGCGAGCATGTCGCTGCAGAGCACCGTTCGCGGGTCCGCCGGGTTCTCCTTCATGTAGAACGCCTTCGCTTCCTTCGGATAATTCACGACGAATATCGGCGTCTCGTAGTCAGCAACGAGCAGCGACTCATCTTCAGCACCGAGATCGTCGCCCCACTTGACCGCACTGCCCTTGCCCTGAAGCGTCGTCACCGCATCCGAGTAATCGATGCGAGGGAACGGCGCGCGGATCGCTTCGAGCTTCGACGTGTCGCGTTCCAGGGCCGCAAGTTCGCTCGAGCGCCGCTCCATGCATCGTTTCGCGACATACTCGATCATCTCCTCCTGCACCTGCATGCTGCCGGCAGAATCGACGAACGCCATTTCCGGCTCCAGCATCCAGAACTCCGTCAGATGGCGCCGCGTCTTGGACTTCTCCGCGCGGAACGTCGGCCCGAACGTGTAGATCTTGCCCAACGCCGCCGCTGCGGCCTCACCGTACAGCTGGCCCGTCTGCGCCAGATACGCGTTGCCTTCGTCGAAGTACTCCGTGGAGAACAGCCCGCTCCGCTCTCCAATCGCGCTCGTGAGTATGGGCGTGTCCACTCGCACGAAATCGCGCTCGTAGAAAAAATCATTCAACGCCTGCTCGATCTCGGCGCGGATCCGCGCGATGGCGACCTGACGTGGGCTCCGGAGCCAGAGGTGCCTGTGATCTAGCAGAAAATCGATCCCGTGCTCCTTGGGCTGGATCGGATAATCGCTGGGGCTGGCCCCAAGAACTATCATATTTGTGACCCCGACCTCGACGCCGCCGGGAGCCCGCGCGTCGGCACGAACTTCGCCTTCGATTTCGATCGAGGTCTCGAGGGTGAGTGCGTTGAAGGTCGCCCAGCCGGCGTCGCCGACTAATTTCTGAACAACGACGCATTGCAAGGTGCCACTTCCGTCACGTACGACGACGAAGGCAACTTTCCCTGAGGATCGCAGGTGAGCTACCCAGCCGCGTACACGCACCGTTTCACCAACGTGGTGAGGCAGGCTGGAAATCGTTTGATACTGGGATGACATTTGGGCGTTCGAGAGAGTCGTGGGCAGCCGAATAGAATACCGTACGTCGTGGGACGAGGCAACCACAGGTGAGACCTGCGTTGACTCTCCGCCGCCGGCTTGGCATTGGCACGGTCGGAATAGCCGTGGTACTCGCGCTTCCGCTGATCGTCGCTGTTCGTTCGCTGGAGCGAGTACACAAGACAACACTTGATCTTCGCAACGGCGCATTCGCCGCCTCGTTGCTCATCGGGAACCTGCGTCAGGGGACCGACGATTTGCGCAGCGCCGAGACTGCGCTCGTGTACGTCGGGACGCCGGAAACGCACGACCGCATGATGAATCAGATAGCGAACATGCGCACGCTCTCCGATTCTTTGGACAGCTTTTCGCTCAAGACGACCTCTCTCAATGTTCGTCTCGCTCTCGATTCGCTCGCCGTGCTGGCGAACGAGGAATACGCGAGGTCCAGCGCGGACAAGCATGACGCTGCCGAGGCTGTCTCCACACAGTGGGTGAGACCACGCATTGGCGTGATCGAGCAAACAATCGGCGCCGCGGAGCAGCTGCTGCGAGCGCGGTCGCACGCCAGTGTGAACGCTGCCACGGACGACACCGCGACTGCCGAACGTGCTGCAATTGTGTCGATGATCATCGCGATCCTCCTCGCCGGACTGATCAGCATCTGGTTGATCCGCTCGATCACGCGGCCCGTCTTCGACCTTGAATCCGGCATGCATGCCGTAGCGAGTGGCGACTTCACCCGCAAGCTGCGAGTTCGGCCCAACCGCCAGGATGAATTCGGACGATTGTCGGAGAGTTACGAGGCGATGGCGAACAGGCTTGCGCAACTCGACCGTCTCAAGGCGGAGTTCGTATCAGTCGCGTCGCACGAGCTCAAGACACCGATCAACGTCATACTCGGCTATGTCGAACTGCTCGAGGATGGCATTTACGGAAAATTGCAGGACCAGCAGCGGGAAGTCTGCGAGACGATCGCCGGGCAGGCGCGCAATCTCACACGCCTGGTTCGTCGTCTGCTCGACGTCAGCCGCTTCGAGGCCGGAGGCGGGGCGCTCGAGTGCCGGCAGGTGAATCTCTCGCACTTCCTCGACACCCTGCAGTCTTCGTTCAGCGTGCTCGCAATGCAGCGAAGCGTGCAGTTTCAGGTCAATCGGTCCGATGCACTCCCCCGCGAAGTCCGATGGGATGAGGATCGGATGAGCGAGGTCGTAGGCAATCTCCTTTCCAATGCGTTCAAGTTCACGCCGCGAGGCGGACGTGTGGAGCTCTCCGCGGAGGCCGATAACAGCGACATCATAATCGAGGTGACAGATACCGGGGCGGGCATCCCTCCAGAGCAGCTTCCGCGTATCTTTCAGAAGTTCTATCAGGCCGACAATCAGGCGAAGGCGTCCGCAAAGGGCACCGGCCTCGGCCTGGCCATAGCAAAGGAAATTGTCGAGGCACACGGAGGGAGTATCACTGCCAGGAGCGTAGCCGGTCAGGGCGCGACATTTCGGATAATTCTGCCAGTTGCGTCGGATGTTCGCCGAAGCGGGCAGTTTCCGGCGCACCAAGCAACGGCATGAAGTCAGCTACGCGATTCGCGGCGCTGACGGCGGCCGCACTCCTCGCAACAGGATGTGGCTATCGGCTTGTGCGCAATTCCGACGTCACCGCAAAGAAATTCGCGGCCGACTCCGCCTCGATTTCTTCGCTGCAGCAGGAACTTGCCGCGCTCAAGCTGCGTTGCAGCGCGGACTCGATCCGTCTCGCCAACGAGCTTGCTATTCAGACGGCAGCGGCCGCGGCGATGCCAGCAGCCGTGACACCGGCGCCAGCCGATTCGATGCTCAAGGCACGCGCTGCAGAAATCGCCTCGCTAAAGGATCAGCTCGCGAAGGTGAGCACCGAACTGGATCGCATCAAGCGCCGGTTGGCGAACCCGCGCCCTTGAAGAGTCATCCGACGCGAAACAGCTCGAGCGCCCGCGCGTAACGCGCCGAAAGCATCTTCCTGATTCCGGCGTGCTCGGCCGAAATGAGATCAGGATCGGACTCCAGCACGCGCTCGGCCTCTGCGCGCGCCCTGAAATTCAGAGCCTCGTCACGGAGCGGGTCGGCAATCCTGAACATCGGTTCGCCACTCTGGCGTTGACCGAAGAGGTCACCCATCCCGCGCAACCGTAGATCCTGCCGCGCGATTTCGAAACCGTCCTCGGTGCTCGTGAAAATCGACAATCTCTCAGCCGAGTCCTCACCAACGTCACCGAGAAGTATACAGTATGCTGCGTCGGCGCCCCGCCCCACGCGACCGCGCAGCTGGTGAAGTTGTGAAAGACCAAAACGCTCCGGGTGCTCGACCAGCATCACGGTAGCGTTCGGTACGTCTATTCCAACCTCGATCACAGTAGTTGCGACCAGAATGTCGATGCCCCCGTCACGAAATGCGCGCATGATCCTGTCACGCTCATCCGCCGCGACGCGCCCGTGCAACAGTGCGACCCGACGATCCGCGAAGACCGACGCGGAGAGTTGATCGAACATGACAGTCGCTGCCTTGAGGTCGGTTTTTTCCGACTCGTCGATCACTGGATACACGATGTAAGCCTGGCGACCAGCCTCGACCTGTCGCCGAATGAACGAGAACACACGCTCGCGCGATGATTCGGCCCGCGAGACCGTCGTGATGGGTTGACGGCCGGCCGGACGCTCCTCGAGCGTCGTCACGTCGAGATCGCCGTACGTGGTGAGCGCGAGCGAACGCGGGATCGGCGTCGCACTCATCAATAACGTATCCGGCGCCTCTCCCTTTGCCGCAATGGCTTTCCGTTGCTCCACGCCGAACCGATGCTGCTCGTCGATGGCGACAAATCCGAGATTCGAAAACCGGGCACTCTCCTGAACGAGCGCGTGCGTGCCCACGACGAGGACCGGTCCATCGCGTGCCATTTTCGCGAGCACAGCTCTTCGCGCGCGCGCGTCGAGACTACCGGTAAGCAGGAGTGGTTCGATTCCGAGCGGAGCGAGAAGTGCGGTGAAGGTTCGGTGGTGCTGCTCCGCAAGCAGTTCAGTAGGCGCCATCAGGGCCGCCTGGTATCCGTTCTCCAGCGCCAGCAGAGCCGCAAAAAGTGCTACGATCGTCTTGCCGCTCCCCACATCGCCCTGCAGCAGTCGGTGCATTCGGCGCGGACTGCACATATCGGCAACGATCTCGCGTATTGCATGAACCTGGGCGCCGGTAAGCGTGTACGGTAGCTTCTCGCGCAACAACGAGGTGAGCTGTCGCCGGTTCTGGAAAGTGATTCCCGACCGTTCCTCGCGCGCGATCCGGTTTGCCCTGCGTTGCAGCAACTGTACGAAGAACAGCTCGTCGAATGCCAGACGCTCGCGCCCCCGCTCCGCTTCCGCGATCGACGAAGGCCTGTGCACCATTCGTAATGCGTCGGCGAGTGTCACGACCCCCGCGCGTGCGCGCAAGTCGGCGGGAAAATGATCCTCGACCAGCGGCAGGAGCGAATCGAGATGCGCCTCGATCAACGATCGCAGGACCTTGAACGAGATGCCTTCTGTCGCTGGATACACGGACAGCACGCGTCCCCCGCTCGTTGGATTCTCGTCCGGTCCCAGATTGACGTATTCGCGCGGCGTGAGTTGCCGCCCGTGGAAGAAGCGCACCGGTCCGCTGAGCAGCAGAGTATCGTCCTTGTGGATTACCCGGTCGAGGAATGGCTGCCCAGGCCACGACGCCTCGATTATCCCGCTGTCATCTCGAACGACCGCTTGAAATATCCGCAAACCCTTGCGAGTCGGGATCACGCCCTTTGAGATGACGCGCCCAATGACTGTCGCGTCCATTCCCGGCTCGAGCGACGAGATACGGCGCACAGTACTCGCGTCTTCGTATCTCCTGGGAACGTGCCACAGAAGGTCGCCCGCTGTGATGATACCGAGCTTGCGCAGCGTCTCCGCGCGCGCCGGTCCGATTCCCTTGAGAAAGTTGATCGGCGTATCCAGTCGCACGCGACCCGAAGGTGGTACGGAGGCGCCGCTCCGCGCCATCAGTCGCCAACAACCTCGCGCGAGAATCGCGCCGCGTCGAACTGACGCAGGTCCGTCGCCTTCTCGCCAACGCCGACGAATTTCACTGGAACGTTGATCGCTTCGTGTACGGCCACGACCACTCCGCCGCGCGCTGTGCCATCGAGTTTCGTGATCACGAGCCCCGTAAGTGGGACAGCTTCCGCGAACGTGCGCGCCTGACTCACTGCGTTCTGCCCAATCGTTCCGTCCAGCACGAGCAGCGTCTCGTGCGGAGCGCCCGGCAACCGTTTTCCAATCACGCGATTGATCTTGCGTAGTTCTTCCATGAGACTGCCACTCGTGTGCAGGCGACCGGCGGTGTCGACGATTACAACG